>NZ_JBGGKT010000024.1:0-45832 GCF_041287115.1 Mycobacterium sp. pV006
TCACCGGGGCGTCGTCTTCGGTGCCGGTGTTGGTGTCGTCGATCGCAACGACCGGGTCGTTGACCGCGGCGATGCTGATCGTGACGGTGCCGGTCGAAGAGCTCACTCCGTCGGAGACGGTGTATTCGAACGAGTCGATGCCGTTGAAGTTGAGGCCGGGGGTGTAGGTGTAGTTGCCCTCGGCGTCCAGGGAATACGTGCCGCCGTTGGTGGTGGTGCCACTCACGACTGGTGTGACGGTGAGGGTTTCGTCGGTGCCGTCGACATTCTGGTCGCGGTCATTGGTCAGCACGTTGCCGGTGACCGGGGCGCCGTCTTCGGTGCCGGTGTTCGTGTCGTCGATCGCGACGACCGGATCGTTCACGGCGGCGATCGAGATCGTCACCGTACCCGTGGCGGTAGTGGTCCCGTCGGAGACGGTGTATTCGAACGAATCAGTGCCGTTGAAGTTGAGGCCGGGGGTGTAGGTGTAGTTGCCCTCGGCGTCAAGGGAATACGTTCCACCGTTGGCGGTGGTGCCGCCCGCGACCGGTGTGACCGTGAGGGTTTCGTCTTGGCCGTCGACGTTCTGGTCACGGTCGTTGTCCAGGACGTTGCCGGTGACCGGGGCGTCGTCTTCGGTGCCGGTGTTGGTGTCGTCGATCGCAACGACCGGGTCGTTGACCGCGGCGATGCTGATGGTCACCGTGCCCGTCGAAGAGCTCACTCCGTCGGAGACGGTGTAGGTGAAGCTGTCTTCACCGTTGAAGTTGAGGCCCGGGGTGTAGGTGTAGTTGCCGTGCGCATCAATGGAATACGAGCCACCATTGGCGGTGACGCCGCTGACCGGGCTGACGACCAGGATCTCGTCGGGTCCGTCGACGTTCTGGTCGCGGTCGTTGGTCAGCACGTTGCCGGTGACCGCGCCAGCATCTTCAACACCAACAGCGATGTCGTCGACCGCGGTGATCGGATCGTCAATCGCGGCGATGCTGATCGTGACCGTGCCGGTCGAGAAGCTCGCTCCGTCGGAGACGGTGTAGGTGAAAGTGTCGTCGCCATTGAAGTTTGTGGCTGGGGTGTAGGTGTAGTTGCCTTCGGCGTCGATGGTGTAGGTGCCGCCGTTGGTGGTGGTGCCGCTGATCTGGGTGACGGTGAGGGTTTCGTCGGTGCCGTCGACGTTCTGGTCGCGGTCGTTGGTCAGCACGTTGCCGGTGACCGGGGCACCGTCTTCGGTGCCGGTGTTGATGTCGTCGATCGCTACGACCGGGTCGTTGACAGCGGCGATCGAGATGGTCACCGTGCCGGTGGCGGTGGTGGCACCGTCGGAGACCGTGTACTCGAACGAGTCGGTGCCGTTGAAGTCGGGCGCGGCCACATAGGTGTAGTTGCCGGCCTCATCGATGGTGTAGCTGCCGCCGTTGGTGGTGGTGCCACTGGCGACCGGTGTGACGGTGAGGGTTTCGTCGGTGCCGTCGACGTTCTGGTCGCGGTCGTTGTCCAGGACGTTGCCGGTGACGGGGGCGCTGTCTTCGGTGCCGGTGTTGGTGTCGTCGATGGCGACGACCGGGTCGTTGGCCGCGGCGATCGAGATGGTGACGGTGCCCGTCGAAGAGCTCACTCCGTCGGAGACGGTGTAAGTGAAGCTGTCTTCACCGTTGAAGTCGGGCGCGGCCACATAGCTGTAGTTGCCGGCCTCATCGATGGTGTAGCTGCCGCCGTTGGTGGTGGTGCCGCCCGCGACAGGGGTGACGGTGAGGGTTTCGTCTTGGCCGTCGACGTTCTGGTCGCGGTCGTTGTCCAGGACGTTGCCGGTGACCGGGGCGCCGTCTTCGGTGCCGGTGTTGGTGTCGTCGATCGCGACGACCGGATCGTTCACGGCGGCGATCGAGATGGTCACCGTGCCGGTGGCGGTGGTGGTGCCGTCGGAGACCTCGTAGGTGAAGGTGTCTTCGCCGTTGAAGTTGAGGCCGGGGGCGTAGGTGTAGTTGCCGGCTTCATCGATGGTGTAGCTGCCGCCGTTGGTGGTGGTGCCACTCGCGACGGGGGTGACGGTCAGAACCTCGTCGGTGCCGTCGACGTTCTGGTCGCGGTCGTTGTCCAGGACGTTGCCGGTGACCGGGCCCTGGTCTTCGGTGCCGGTGTTGGTGTCATCGATCGCCACGACCGGGTCGTTGACCGCGGCAATGGTGATGGTCACGGTGCCGGTGGCGGTGGTGGCGCCGTCGGAGACCTCGTAGGTGAAGCTGTCTTCGCCGTTGAAGTTGAGGCCCGGCGTGTAGATGTAGTTGCCCTCGGCATCAACCGAATACGTTCCACCGGTGGCAGTCGTTCCGCTAGCCACCGGGATAGCGGTCAGGGTCTCGTCGGTGCCATCGACATTCTGGTCGCGATCATTTGTCAGCACGTTGCCGGTGACCGGGGCGCCGTCCTCGGTGCCGGTGTTGGTGTCATCGATGGCCACGACCGGATCGTTGACCGCGGCGATCGAGATGGTCACCGTGCCCGTCGAAGAGCTCTCGCCGTCGGAGACGGTGTAGGTGAAGCTGTCTTCACCGTTGAAGTCGGGCGCGGCCACATAGGTGTAGTTGCCAGCCTCATCGATGGTGTAGCTACCACCGTTGGCGGTGGTGCCGCCCACGACGGGGGTGACGGTGAGAACCTCGTCGGTGCCGTCGACGTTGTGGTCACGGTCGTTGGTCAGCACGTTGCCGGACACCGCACCCTGGTCTTCGGTGCCGGTGTTGGTGTCATCGATGGCCACGACCGGATCGTTGACCGCGGCGATGCTGATGGTCACCGTGCCCGTAAAAGAGCTCACTCCGTCGGAGACGGTGTACTCGAACGAATCTTCACCGTTGAAGTTGAGGCCCGGCGTGTAGGTGAACGTTCTGTCCGGGTTCAGGACCAGCTCACCGTTGGTCGGACCGCTGCTCACGACGATGGTCACGGGATCGCCGTCGGCGTCGCGCACGTTGATCGTGCCCGAGGCGACACCGTCCTCGTCAACCGCGACGGTGCTGTCCTCTGCGATGGGGGCATCGTTGACCGGGTTGATAGTCACCGATATTTGCGCGGTACCAAGCCCGCCCTGGCCGTCGGCGAAGGTGTACGTGTAGGCCGCCTGACCGGAGACATCGGCCGCGGGGGTGAAGGTGAAATTGCCGTCCTCGCCGATGACGAAATCGCCGAAGGCGTCGCTGATGTGGTCGGCGATGACGGTCACCGGATCGCCGTCGACGTCGGTGATCCGGTCGATCACGTTGCCGCTGACGGGCTGGTCTTCATCGGTGACTACCGTGACGGCCTCACCCACCGGCGCGTCGTTGATCGCAGTGACGCTGATCGTGGCGATCACCGGTGCGCTCGACAGCTCGCCATCTGAGGCGATGTAGGTGAATGTGTCGGTCCCGTTGAAGTTCTCATGGGGTCGATACACAAAGGATCCGTCGGGGTTCAGGACCACGACACCGTTGGAGGGCCCGTCCACCAACACCGCGGTCAGGGGCGAACCCTCGACGTCACTGTCATTGGCCAACACGCCGTCGCGGACAGTGATCGTCAACGTGCCGTCTTCGTCGACGGTGTAGGTGTCGTCGACGCCGACGGGTGCGTCGTTGACCGGGGTAACCGAAATCGTCACGATTGCAGGGCTGCTCGTGGCAGAGCCGTCGTCCGCGGTGTAGGTGAACGAATCGACGCCGTTGAAGTTGAGGCCCGGCGTGTAGGTGAATGAACCGTCGGCCTCGATCACCACGGAGCCGTGCTTGGGGCCGGTCTCCAACGTCGCCGAGAGGGAAGCCCCGTCGCGGCCACTGTCGTTGGTCAGGACGTTGCCCGACAGCGGGGAGTCCTCAGGGGTGGTGAAGGTGTCGGGTTTGGCTACGGGCCCCGCGGTGGCGCTGGTGCCGACGCTCACCGTCACCGTGGCACGGCTGTTGTAGTGGTGGTGCCACCCGATCTTGCTCAGCAGGCCGTGGAAGTGGGGACGGCCGTGCTTGTCGGTGACCTCGACGGTGAACTGATCGGTGCCGGTGAAACCCTCATCGGGGGTGTAGGTGAAGGTGCCTGTCTTCTGGTCGACTGTCACCGTGCCGTGCAGGGGCCCGCCGGCTTGGCCGCGGCCGGGTACCAGGTAGGTGATCTTGTCGCCGTCGCTGTCGTGCGCATCGAAGGCAATCGGATCGTTCGCCTCGCCCGACCCCGGGACCAGCGTCACCTCCTGCCGTTTGATGACCGGCGACCGATTGAAGAAGGTCCGGTTGATCTCGTTGCGGATCCAGCCCAGCACCACCCAGAGCAGCGGTGGTTGCGCGGGGTCGATCGGACCTGGGGCGAGGAACGGTGTGAGGAGCTTTCCCACGAACACCGTCACCGCATCAACGATCGCTCGTGGAATCTCGATGAAGAGCGTGGTCAGCGGGTCGACCGGGACGTGGTGGAAGGTGTGGGTGTCGGTGGATTGCTCCTGGTCCACCTGGGTGGAGAACACCAGCGGCTCCGACGACGTCGTCTCTTCGGAAGCCTCGGACTCGATGTCAGGGCCGGAGGCCGTCGTGTCGGGTTCGGGACGCGCGGAGCGCTCTGCCGCGTCGTCTATCGATGTGGTGAGTTCCAGCGATTCGTCGGTCGGTCCTCCCCCCGGAACGACCGGAGCGTTTGATCCTGTCGGTTCCTCGGGCACCGCGGTGGTGTCCTCGGGGGACACCTCTTCGGTAGGTTCGATCTCGGAACCTGTCTCGGCGACATCCTCGGTGACGTCACCGATTGTGTCGTCCTCGACATCTTCGGGGAGTGCGTTCTCGTCGTCGTCGAGTGCGTCCTCGTCGATCGAGATCTCGGTGGCGTCGGGGTCGGAGGTGTCCGTCGTCGGAGAATCAGAGATCGACGGGATGGCGGCCGGGTCGTTCGAGTCGTCCGTGCTCGGCGTCGTGTCCCGGGGGGTCTCGCGGGTGGTGTTGGCGTTCGAGGTCTTGTCCGAGGACGTCTTGTCCGAGGACTCAGACCCGGTGTCTGCGCGAGCCACGCCGAGCCCGGGCCCGGTTGTCATCACGGCGCCGACGCCGAGGGCGACCGCCAGGGCCCCGACGCGGCCGACGTAGCTACCAGAAGTCGCGAACGTCATCTTCGCCGCAGGGTCGATGCGGAACGTGGGGTAGACGGCCTGCGTCGCCGCGTTGCGCCTGGTCTTGCGGTGTCGTGCACCGCCTCGACCGGACCCCTGAACCCCCGCAGACATCGCACCCACCCTTTCGCTGGATCGGCACTCTCGCGTCGCTGTCTGACACCCCGGTCCGTTGGGATGCCATCGGCCACTGCTATTACCACCGCAAAATTTACGTCATCGAAGTAAAATTCGCCACAGTTTTCTTTGCAAGGGTCAATATTTGAGGCAAAGCTCAGAAAACCACAGGCAGACGCATGTGCAGACGACCTGCGGACATGTTGCGAAACTGCAGGACCGTAATTTGCGAGTATGATGTGAGCCACAGGTACAGGAACCGGTGTGAACACGCACACACATGCCTTTCGGCCCCTTGACGATGCAGCTGAAAGCCCGCACGGTGTACACATGTTCACTGAAACGCTCACCCGGATGCGGCGCACGTCCCTGCTGGACCTTTTGACCGGTCCGCACGGCGTGGACCGCTACACGGAGTTGCTCGATCCCACCTGGACCCGAGGTGATGCCCGGGCTCGCGTGGTGGCTGTGCGACGCGCGACGCCGCGCAGCGTGACGCTGACCTTGACGCCCAATCGCGCCTTCCACGGCTTCCGGGCGGGGCAGCACATCAATCTGTCGGTCGAGATCGACGGACGTCGTCACACCCGGCCCTACTCGCCGGCCAACGCCGACACCGAACGGCACATCGAGCTGACGATCGGCCGACATGAGGGCGGCCTGGTCTCGACCCACCTGTTCGAGCACGCCCGCCCCGGCATGGTCGTCGGGCTCGACTCCGTCGGCGGTGACTTCACACTGCCGGCGGCGCCGGGACGCGTCCTGTTCGTCTCTGGAGGCAGCGGCATCACCCCGGTGATGTCGATGCTGCGCACGCTGCATACGCAGCGGCACGGCGGCGACACCGTGTTCGTGCACTACGCCCGCTCGTCGCGGGAGGCGTGCTACCGCGAGGAGCTGGCCGCTATGGCCAAGACGATGCCGAATCTCACAGTCTCGCACGGCTTCACACGGGACCGTGCGGGTTCCGACCTGCCGCCGCGCTTCGAGTCCATGGGTGACTACGACAGCGTCTTCGTGTGCGGACCACCAGCGTTGGTGGACGCAGTCCGCGACGCATACCCGCACGCCCAGTCGGAATCCTTCGTCCCGCCGGTGTTCGACGGCGAAGCATCCGGTGGTCGAGTCACCTTTGCCGACAGCGACATCGGCGTCGTCGACGACGGCCGCCCTCTGCTCAACCAGGCCGAAGACGCCGGCCTCAACCCGGAAAGCGGTTGCCGCATGGGGATCTGCTTCTCCTGTACTCGACGCAAGACCAGCGGCGTCGTCCGCAACGTCGTCACCGGCGCGCTGTCAGCTCCCGACGCCGAGGACGTCCAGATCTGCGTCTCCGCACCCGTCGGCGACGTCACCCTCAACCTCTGAACCCACTCAACGAACGGAGTCATCATGACTGCACCGTCGATCACCCAAACCCAGGCCCGCACTCTGACCAAGACGGTCGCGGGCCAGACAATCACCCTGACCCCCGAGCAGGCCGACGCGTTCGGCCGCGAGCTCGATGCTCTCAAAGAGAGCATCATCGCCGACCTCGGTGAGCGTGACGCCACCTACATCCGGCGAATGATCAAGGCGCAGCGCACACTCGAGATCGGTGGCCGGGCAATTCTTTTCCTACCGCCGCTGTGGCTTCCAGGCACTCTGATGCTGGGCTTGAGCAAGATCATCGACAACATGGAGATCGGCCACAACGTCATGCACGGCCAGTACGACTGGATGCGTGATCCGGCGATCTCCAGCGGAGGCTTTGAGTGGGACACCGCGTGTCCGGCCGCTCAATGGCGCCACTCGCACAACTACATGCACCACACCTACACCAACATCGTCGGCCTCGACCGCGACATCGGCTACGGCATTCTGCGGATGAGCTCTGATCAGCGGTGGCGGCCGTACTACCTCGGCAACCCGGTGTATGCCTTCCTGTTGATGGTGCTGTTCCAGTACGGGGTGGCGCTGCACGAACTGGAGAGCGAGAAGATCGCTGCCGGTGAGATCACGCTGACCGACAAGCGCGACATCCTGCGCGAAATTTGGAACAAGACCAAGCGCCAGACGCTGAAGGACTATGTCGCCTTCCCGCTGCTGGCCGGCCCGTTCGCGCCGTGGGTGTTCACCGGGAACATGACCGCGAACCTGATGCGCAACGTGTGGGCGTACATGATCATCTTCTGCGGGCACTTCCCCGAGGAGGTGCAGGAGTTCTCGATCGAGGAGACGAAGGCCGAGAGCCGCGGCCAGTGGTACTTCCGCCAGGTCCTGGGCTCGGCCAATCTGACCGGCGGCAAGCTGTTCCACATCCTGTCCGGGAACCTGTCATTCCAGATCGAGCACCACCTGTTCCCGGACATCCCCGCATTCCGGCACGCCGAGATCGCACCCAAGGTGCGCGAGATCTGCGAGCGCTACGGAGTGCCCTACAACACCGGGCCCCTGCCGCGACAGTTCGCGACCGTGGTGCGCAAGATCTTCAAGTTCGCCCTGCCGTTCTGACGTGACCCCCTGAGACGGGGGGTAGGTCTTGTGGCCCGGGCGTCGGCATGATGGGGTGTCCCAGGGTCGGCTCCACTGTTTGGGAGGAATGTTCATGCGTGCTGCGCTAGCGGCGATGACTGTGATGGCTGCGGGTGCTCTGGGTGGCGCCGGGATGGCGTGGGCTCAGCCGGCGACGCCGAGCGCGGGCGAGCTGACCTCGGAGTTGCGGCAGGTACTCAACACGGGTGCCCCGACCGCCGAGCGGGCAGCCAAGCTAGCGGGCGGCGATGCGGCCGTGCCGACGGCAGACAACATCGCCAACCGGCTGAACTCCTACGGCGGCATGGTCAACTGGCAGGTGCAGAACCCTGTGCTGAACGGTGACCAGCTCGACGCCCAGATCGCGGTCACCATCCCGCTCTTCGGCACCAAGACCCACAACATCTACTGGGTGAACCAGGACGGTGCGTGGAAGCTGTCGAATCCGTCGGCGTGCGTCATCGCCCACGACGTGGCCGGCGTCGACTGCACGGTCTAGTCTCCGGCCGGAATTGCATTCCGGCAGGCCACTACTCGCACTTTCGCTGCCTGAATGCAAGCTGGGCGGAACGTCGGCGCCGCAATCTAGGCGGGCCGACCGCGCCCGGAACCTAGGCGGACCGTCGAACGCGGGAACGGGAGCGGACGTACGACGGGATCTGGATCGTGCCGTGCCAGCCGCGAGCACGCATCGAGCGCTCGAGTCGCCGCAGTACGACTACGGGATCGTCCTCTTTGACGACGCTGACAACGTCCCACCGCAGCCGCGCGAGGATGGGTAGCACGCGCCGATCCTTGAGATATTGCTTGCGGTCGGACTGGTGCTGTTCACCGTCGTACTCGAAGGCGACCAGATAGTCCTTCCAGCCGAAGTCGAGGGTGCGCACGTAGGCGCCGAAGTCGTCGACGACGGTGATCTGGGTGGCGGGTGTGGGAAAGCCGGCATCGATGACGAGCAGTCTCCAGAAGCTCTCCTGCGGCGAGGCCGCTCCGCCGTCAACCATGGGTAGCACGGCTTTGGCACGGGCGACACCGTGTGCACCGCGGTAGCGCTTCGCCAGCATGATCGCGTTCTCAATGAGGTATGGGCGCGCGTTCATCAAAGCGTCCAGGCGGGCCAGAGCCTCGAAGCGGGGACGGAACCGAGCCAGATCCAACGCGGTGCGCGTTGGGGTGGTGACGGGTATCCCGGCGATCAGTTCCCATTCGTCTTCGGCGACGCGCTCGTTACGGGCGATGACACCCTGAGGTGGCCGAGGGCAGTTGTGGATCAATTCGACGTCGAGGTCGTTGCTTATCCAGCGTGATCCGTGCAGCGCGGCCGCGGCGAGACCCGTCACGATGCCCCGTCGTCGCGACCACAGCCATGCGGCCAGTGCACGGTCCTCAGCGCAGAGCGTCGCCCCACGAGGAGCGTGCACGTTGGGAAAGACAGGGCGATGCCAACGCTGCAGTTCATAGCGTGTGACGATGCCTTGCGCGACGGCTTCGGTGCCGATGAAGATATCCCCCATGGAGAAGATCGTGCGCATCGCGTCCGACATCTTCACCCAGATTGCATCCAAGCAGGAGAAGTGCGAGTAACGGCCTGCTGGAATGCAATTCCGGCGGGGGCGGGAAGTTAGCGCTGGCAGGTGGGGCACCAGAAGGTGTTCCGGTCGCCGGTGCGGTCACCCTCGATCGTAGTTCCGCAGCGTCGACACGGTTTGTCGTCGCGTCCGTACACCCAGATGTCCTGTCCGCCACGGGTATTGCCGGTGGTGGTGCGGTTGACGCGTAGCCGGTTGAGCCACAGCATCTGCTGTGCCCGATGCACCAGTCGCAGCGGGTCGCCGACCTCACCCACAGCCGTCGACGGCCGCAGTCCGAACACGAAGCACAACTCGTTGGCGTAGACGTTCCCGACGCCGGCCATCACCCGCTGATCGAGCAGCGTCTCGGCCAGCGGCCGTGACGGGTCGGCCATCAGGTTCGCGGCAGCGACGTCTGGGTTCCAGTCCGGGCCCAGCAGGTCCGGTCCCAGATGCGCGACGGCCTGCATGTCGGTGGCCCGGTCCAGCACCTCGAGCACACCGAGATCCACGCCGGAGGCTCGGGAATCGGCGGTCTCCAACACGATCCGCACCTTGTACGACGGCACGCGTACCCGACCGATCACCCACGCACCGTCCATCTTCAGATGCGAGTGGATGCTGGCCGCGCCGACTCGGATGAACAGATGCTTGCCGCGGCTGAGCACCTCGTCGACCACCTGGCCGCTCAAGTCCACCGCGGCAAAGCGCGGCACGCGAATGTCGCAGCGGGTCAACGTCTTGCCCTCCAGTGCCTCCCGCAGTTTGGCCGCCGCGCGGAAGACAGTGTCGCCTTCGGGCATCAGCGCAACCGCAGCCCGCGCGGGGTGCGGGAGAACCCGGCATTCACCAACGACTCGGCCACCAGCGAGTCACGCTGCTCGAGCACCGGCACCCCGTCGACCCGTTCCACCAACAATCCCGGGACCCGTTGCCGCGTCACGAGTTCCGCCAGCGCAGCGCCTGCGGCGTTGTGCACCTCGGCTTCGGAGGCGAAGCTCAGCAGCGACTTGCCGCCGCGTTCGACGAACCAGGCCAACTCGCCGTCGACGAGGACGACGAGCGCGCCCGCTTTGCGTCCGGGCCGGTGCGCGGTTTCGGTGGAACTGTCACGGGTGGGCCACGGCAGCGCGGCGCCGAACGGGTTGGCCGGGTCGGTGGCTGCGAGGGCGACCGCTGCGCGGGACTGTTGTTCGTCGTCGATGCTGTCGGCGTAGCTGCGTAAACGGTCCACCGTGCTGGCGGTCGCAAATTGTGCCCCGCCCAGCGATTCGACGAAGTAACCCCGTTGGCAGCGGCCGGCCTCCTCCATCGTGGTGAGCACCTTGTACATCGCGGCGAATCCGCCGGGGATGTTCTCGGTGGCCACCGCGCCCTTGGTCAACACCCCGTGGCGCGCCAGCAGTTGGTCGGCCTGGTAGTGGGCGCGCACCGTGGTATCGGTCTCCGGCTGGGGCAGCAGCGACCAACGGCCGGCGACGGTCGGGTCGGTGTCGCGGTGCGCGCCCAGGCCCGCCGAGCTGAGGCTGTAGCGGCTCAGTCGTGGTGCGCGTCGGTGTCGGTGCGACGGGGCGGCCGCGCGGCGCGGACCCGATGCCCGGGTACCGGCCAGCAGGGCGCGCACCGGCGCGAATGTGTCGCCGCCGACATATCCGGCCCAGATCAGTTCCCACAGTGCGGCTTTCAGCGCTTCGGCACCGACTCCGTCGATCGACAGTTGCCGGAAGAAATACGCCCCGCCACCACTCAAGGCGTCCAGCACCGCGCGGTGCACCTCGGTCAATTCCAGCTCTCCGACCTCCGGCAACGACAGCGCAGCGGTGTCCGCCGGATGAAACGCCACCCAACCGTCGGAGGACGACAACGCCCCGACGCCCGACCACAACACCTCCCCGGAGGCCAGCAACTCGTCGAGCATGCCGGGCTGATAGTCACGCACCCGCTGCCCGAAGATCAGCGGCTCGACCGCCGACGCCGGCACCGGCACCCCGGCCAACTGGTCGATGACCGACGCCAACCCGTCCACCCCGGACACGGCCTCACCGCCGACGAGCTGCCAGGACGGCAGGAAGCGACCCAGCGCTGCGGCGCTGACCGGCTCGATCTGCGCCCGCAGCGCAGCCAGGGAGCGGCGGCGCAGGATGCGCAGCACCTCGGTGTCGCACCACTGCTCACCCGAATCCACGGCGATGTCGGCGAATTCACCGCGCATCAGCTTGCCGTCGGCCGCCAGCCGGCCCAGCACGTCGGCGGCCACCCGGATCCCGAGTCCGAACCGCGCCGCCGCATCGACCGTCGTGAACGGTCCCCGGGTGCGGGCGTAGCGGGCCAGCAGTTCACCCAGCGGGTCGACAACCGGTTCGAGGAACGCCAGCGGCACCCCGACGGGCACCGCGACCCCGACGCCGTCACGCAACCGGCCGATGTCCTCGACAGCCGCCCACCACGACAGCCCCGCATACGACACCGGCAGTGCCCGCTTGGCGGCCAGCAGCCCCTCGAGCCAGCCGCCGACATCGTCGACGGTGCAGCGCTCCGCAATCTCGTCGGGAGTGAGCGGTCCCAACAGCCGCAGCAGATCGGCGACGCCCTCGGCGTCGCGCGCCGCGCGCTCCGGGGTCAGGTGCTGCAGCTGCCGGGTGGTCGAGGCCATCACGTCGGGGTCGAGCAGCTCGCGCAGTTCGACGCGGCCCAGTAGCTCGGCCAGCAGGGTGGGATCCAACGCCAGTGCCGCGGCGCGCCGTTCGGCCAGCGGGCTGTCGCCCTCGTACATGAACGCGCCGACGTACCCGAACAGCAGCGACGCCGCGAACGGTGACGGAGTCGGCGTCTCGACCTCCAGGATCCGGACCCGGCGCTGCGCCACCCGTGCCATCAGATCAGTCAGCATCGGCACGTCGTAGACGTCCTGCAGACACTCGCGGACCGCCTCGAGCACGATCGGGAAGTCCGGATAGCCCTTGGCCACGTCGAGCAACTGCGCAGCCCGCTGCCGCTGGTGCCACAGCGGGGAGCGCTTGCCGGGGTTGCGGCGCGGCAGAAGCAGTGCGCGAGCGGCGCATTCGCGGAACCGCGATGCGAACAGCGCCGAGCTGCTGACCTCGGTGGTGACCAACGGCTCGATCTCGTCGGGCTCGAAGACGAAGATGTCCGCGCCGGGTGCCACATCGTCGGTGTCGGGCAGCCGGACGATGATGCCGTCGTCGGAGGCGGTCGGCTTCTCGTCGATGCCGTAGCGCTCGTAGAGCCGCTTGCCGACGGCCAATGCCAGCGGCCCGTGCACCCGTAGGCCGTAGGGGGAGTGCAGGATCACCCGCCAGTCACCGAGCTCGTCGCGGAAGCGTTCCACCACCAGCGTGGTGTCCGACGGGACGGCCGAGGTCGCGTCACATTGCTCGGAGATCAGCTGCCACAGATTCTCCACCGCGAACGCGTCGAAACCGACTTCCTCACAACGCTGTTCGAACTCTGGGCGGTCCAGCCGTGCCAGCTCACCGGTGAAGGCGCCGATCGCTGCTCCCAGTTCGGCGGGACGGCCCACACCGTCGCCGCGCCAGAACGGCAGCCGCGCCGGTTCGCCGGGGGCGGGGAGCACCAGCACCCGGTCGTGGGTGATCTCGGTGATCCGCCAACTGGTGGCGCCCAGCGAGATCACGTCGCCGGGCCGGGACTCGTAGACCATCTCCTCGTCGAGTTCGCCGACGCGAGAGGGGGTTTCGGTGGCCAGGAAAACGGTGAACATCCCGCGGTCGGGGATCGCGCCGCCGGAGGTGACCGCCAGCCGCTGCGCACCGGGCCGGGCGGTGAGCGTGCCGTTGTCGCGGTCGTAGACGATGCGGGGCCGCAGCTCGGCGAAGTCGGTCGACGGATACTTGCCTGCCAGCAGATCCAGAGTCGCTTCGAACGCGCTGCGCGGCAGCGTCGCGAACGGCGCACTCCGCCGCACGGTGTCGAACCACGCGTCCGCGTCGACCGGTTCCAGAGCGCACGCGGCCACGGTGTGCTGGGCCAGCACGTCGAGCGGGTTGGCCGGAACTCTCATCGTCTCGATCTGGCCACCCAGCATCCGCTGCACGCTGACCGCACAACCGATCAGATCGGTGCGGTGCTTGGGCAGCAGCACGCCTTGGCTGATCTCGCCGACCTGGTGGCCCGCGCGGCCGACCCGCTGCAGGCCGCTGGCCACCGACGGCGGCGTCTCCACCTGGATCACCAGATCGACCGCGCCCATGTCGATGCCCAACTCCAGGCTCGACGTCGCGACCACAGCTTTGAGGCGCCCACTTTTCAGCGCGTCTTCGACCTCGGCGCGGGCCTCCTTGCTGACCGAGCCGTGGTGGGCGCGCGCCAGCACCGGTTCGGCACCGAAGGTCTGGCCGCTGCCCATCAGGTGCGCCGGTGCCCCGCCGGCGACGGTCGGGTTGTGGGACCTCAGCTCGACCCCGGTGCGTTCGGCGTGAATCTCGTTGAGCCGCGCCGTCAGACGCTCGGCCAGACGGCGGGAGTTCGCGAAGACGATCGAGCTGCTGTGCGCTTCGATCAGGTCGACGATGCGCTCCTCGACGTCGGGCCAGATCGAGTTGTTCTCGAGATTGGCCATGTCGGGCACCGGCACCTGGACCGCGAGGTCGAAGGTCTTGGCCGCCGGCGGGGCGACGATGGTCGTCGGCGTCGTCCCGGACAGGAACCGGGCGACCTCCTCGGGTGGGCGCACCGTCGCCGAGAGACCGATGCGCTGGGCGGGCCGCTCCAGTAGCGCATCGAGCCGTTCCAGAGACAACGCCAGGTGTGCGCCACGTTTGGTGGCTGCGACGGCGTGCACCTCGTCGACGATGACCGTCTGCACCCCCGACAACGTGTCGCGCGCGGCGGACGTCAGCATGAGGAACAGGGACTCCGGGGTGGTGATCAGGATGTCGGGCGGCTTGCTGATCAGCTCGCGTCGCTTGGCCGGCGTCGTGTCGCCGGAGCGCACCCCGACACTGATCGCGGGCGGGGTGACGCCGTTGCGTTCGGCGATCCGCGAGATCCCCGTCAGGGGGGTGCGCAGGTTGCGTTCGACGTCGACGGCCAGAGCCTTGAGCGGCGAGACGTACAGCACCCGCGTCGACGGTTCGGTCCGCGGCTCGCGGGCCAGGCCGTCGATGGCCCACAGGAACGCGGCCAGCGTCTTGCCGGACCCGGTCGGGGCGATGACCAGGGTGTTGTCGCCGTCGGCGATCGCATCCCAGGCTTGGGCCTGTGCCGCGGTGGGCTCGACGAACGTACCCGCGAACCACTCGCGCGTGAGTGCGCCGAATCGCGACAGCGAAGACATGCATCCATGGTGCCCGCGCGGTCTGACATCCACTCCGGACCACGACGTAAACCGCGAATCTTTGATCCGCTAATTATTTGGGTACCTAGGATGGCGGATGCGACAACAGAAGCTGCCCTGACGGGCATGACGGAACGAAAAGGAGCGATACGTGTCTCACAAGATCTTCGCCAAGGGTGTCCTGGCGGCGGCCGCCGGTTGCGGTGCGGTGCTCATCGGCGTCGCGGCGCCCGTGTCCGCCCAGCCCGCCCCGCCCGCCCAGCCCGGCTGTTCCGCGGGTGACATGGCCAAGGTCATGTCCGGTGTCGCGAACGCCAAGGGCGATTACCTGCTCGCGAACCCGCAGGTCAACGATTTCTTCACCTCGCTGAAGGATCTCCCGAAGGAGCAGAAGAAGGAGTCCATGAGGACGTATCTGGACGCGAACCCGCAGGTGAAGGCCGACCTGGAGGGTATCCGTCAGCCGGCCAAGGACTTCAAGAACCGCTGCGGTGGCGGTCACGGTGACCATCACAGCTAGTAGCTGAGCGCGCCACCCCGGTCACCGCCTCGAGAAAATCCTCGTCTGTGCAGGTAGACGGGCATAAACTCAGCGGGTGGTAGCGGGAGACTGGCGTCCTCGTATTCCGGCCGCCACGATGGCTCGGCCGCGTATCGCGGACCGGGTCATCGGGCGGCCGGACATTCTTGCGCGGTTGACGGCGGCCACTGAGAGGCTCATCACCGTCACCGCACCTGCCGGCTACGGCAAGACCACCGTGGCCGCCCAGTGGGCCGACGCCGATCCGCGACCGTCCGCTTGGATCCGCATCGATCACCTCGACAACGATCCGGTGCATCTGTTGTTGCACATCGCCACCGCCGTGGCCGGTCCCGACGGCGCCCATCAGGAGCCGGTGAACTATCTGCGAGCGCCGGGCCGCGATCTGTTCATCCACCTTCTTCCCGCGGTGATCCAGATTCTCGAACAGCGGAGCGACGTCGTCCTCGTGCTCGATGATGTGCACAAGCTGACATCGACCGACGCCGTCGCAGTCCTGGGGGCGTTGCTCGACGCGACACCGGTATCGGCCACCACGGCGCTGCTGAGTCGGTGTCGGCTACCTCTGAACGTGGCGCACCGTCGGATGCAGGAGGACGTGCTGGCAATCGACGCCGAGACCCTCCGTTTCACCGACGAAGAGACGGCCGAAGTCGTCGAGTCCATCCATGGAGCCTGTGATCCGACGACGCTGGCGACTGTCGTCGATCTCTGTGAGGGCTGGGCCGCCGGGGTGGTTCTGACGGCGATGGCGCTGCGCGACGGCGCCTCGGTGGACACGCTGACGGGTCGGCACGACGTCATCGTCGATTACATGGTGCAGGAAGTCATCGACCGACTGGACTGCGATGTGGCGACGTTCCTCACCGAATCCGCTGTGCTCGAGACGTTTACCGCCGAGCAACTCGATGCGGTGCTGGGGCGCGCGGACTCGGCCCGGATGCTCGAACTGCTGGTGCGGTCGGGCAACCTCTTCCTGGTCTCACTCGACCGGGAACACCGTTCCTACCGCTACCACCACCTGTTCGCCGATGTTCTCCGTAACCGGTTGCGCGACATGTCCCCGGATCGTTACCGCGAGTTGGCTTCTCGCGCAGCCGATCTCCTCGAAGCTTCCGGCGACATCGACGGCGCGTTGATCTACGCCGTCGCGGCGGGGGACCGGGCACGCAGCGCGGCGCTGGTGGGTCGGGAGGCGGTGCGGCTGGGTTTCGACGGTCGGGCCGGTGTGCTCGCTCGCCGGTTGGCGATGCTTGATGCCCGAACATTCGTCGAGTGGCCGGATGCCGCGGTGGCACAGGCGTGGCTGGGGGTCGTCGAAGCCGACGCGGAATTGATTCAGCGATCACTGATGGCGGCGCTGCGCGCCGATCGAGGGCGCCCCCTGGCCGACGGTACGCCGTCGGTGAAAATCGCCGTGGCGCTCGTCAGTTCGCTGGTCGGTGGCGGAGGCGTGCGGGAGGTGGTCAGACAGGCCGACGTGGTGTGCGCTGCCGGCGGCGCGCTGATGAATCCGTGGTGGGGCGCAGCGACGGTGATGAAGGGTGCAGCGGAGTCGATGTTGGGGCGGGTCGACCGTGCCCGCGTACTGCTCGAATCAGCGCTCGCGTCCATCGAGGATCTCCCGGGTTTTCACGCCGCCGCGTTGGCGCACCTGGCGCTCCTTGACCTCGGTGCGGGCGAGGACGAGTGGGCGGTGCAACGCAGCGACGCCGCAAGGGCTCTGGTGGACAAGTTCGAGTTGCGCGACGTCGTGCCGATGGTGGTGGTGTACGCCACCAATGCCGCCATCTCCGCGCGGCTCGGGGACGAGGCCGCGGCCCGCGAATCCGTCGCCGTCACCGAGAAGTTGCTCGGCAGGCTCGATCATCTGGCGGCCCGCACCGCGCTGCTGAGTCACGGGCTGCTGGCGTGGACCGGCACGGTGCTGGGGGATCTCGACCTTGCGCGGCGGCATTTGGACGCTGCCGAGCGTGCGCGGCGGCGCGAGCCGGATGCGGTGGCTCTCGTGCAACGCGTCGAGCGGGTGAAGGCGATGCTGGCCGGCGGCGTCCGACCGCTGACCTCCGCGGAGTTGCGCCTGCTGCCCTACCTGGCCACGAACATGTCTTTGCAGGGGATCGCCGACGAACTGGTGGTCGGACGTGAAACCACCAAGAGTCAGGCCGCATCGATCTACCGCAAGCTCGGGGTGTCCTCGCGCGGGGACGCCGTGATCGAAGCCCGCAGAATCGGTTTGATCAACGACACGGTGTGATCAGTTGCTCGGCAGCAGCGCCAGGTTCTGCCACAGGCGGTGCAGGCTAGGGGAGGCACCGAACAACGTGGTGAAGTGGGTGGAGTCGATCAGCACGATGTCGCCGGCGCGTTCCCCCTCCGGTGGAAGCCAGATCACCGCGTTGAATTCGCTGTTCCCACCGGTAGTGAAAGGGTGGGGTCGGTGCGGGTCGACGGGTTGGCGAGCCAGCACCCGCAGACCCGCGCCCTCGGGTGCGGTCAACTCGTAGTGGGGGAGATGCTGGTGAAAGCTCAGATTGGACACGCCGTCGAGCAGCCTGATCTCGTCGAAGTCGCCGAAAGCGTTCAGCGGTACGGGATCACGGGTGCCGGGAACTGTGGCCGGACGCAGTCCCCAGGTGTTGTGTACCGGTACGCCCAGCGCGCGCATCAGTGAGCGGGTGTAGCGGCTGAAGCGCTGTTGGCGGGGCACCAGCGGATCGCCGTGGTGTTCGTATTCGATCTGCCGCTGTGCCAGGTCGTCGGTGAACCCGACGTCATGGTGCGGCGCCAACAACAGGCAGGTCCCGCTGCGCCGCAACCAGTCCCGAATCGCATCGATTTCCTCGGTGTCCGCCTCGAGTCCGCACCCGAGGTGATCGAGGCCGAAGACCATCACCGTGTCGGCGTCGGCGAGCACCCGCTCGTCGAGGGGCTGTCGGTAGCCGGCTTGATCGACCCGTTGGAACACCGCGACCGGATGCCCCGTGATCTCGGCGGTGAGATCCTGGAACGTCAAGGTCGAGCGGTGGAAGAGTTCCAACGTCCCGGCGACACCCTGAAGGAAGCGCGAGGAGTCGAATTCCGGTGTCTCGTAGGCGGGGTAGACGGCGTTACGCACCTCGGTGATCGTCGAGAAACGGTTCGACATCAGGGTGGGATCGCGTTGGGCCTCCCACGGGTAGCTCCATGTCCAGTAGATGGAGACCCTGCGACGCCCGTCTGTCGGACGGGCCACGTGAGCCTGGTTGTACGTCCGGGCCGCCGGTGTCATCGATCGCCTCCCTGACCGGCCAGGTAACGCAAAGCGCGCAGACCCGGCATGAAGAAGTACGCGCCGCCCCGCAGTGTGGTGAACGCGGGAAT
The DNA here is from genome assembly GCF_041287115.1 of Mycobacterium sp. pV006. Taxonomy (NCBI): domain Bacteria; kingdom Bacillati; phylum Actinomycetota; class Actinomycetes; order Mycobacteriales; family Mycobacteriaceae; genus Mycobacterium; species Mycobacterium sp. pV006. The sequence goes on from NZ_JBGGKT010000024.1 coordinate 18,528, forward strand.
ACCCTTGTGAACCTTGCGGATGGGCCGTTTGGGGACGGTGAAGTCCAGCGCACCGTCCTGTGTTCCACAGATGGGGTCGTGCTCGTTGTCGAGTTCGTGGAAGGTCTTGTCGTTGATCCACACGTTCTGGGCGAACTCGAACTGGCGGATGAGGCTGGCGCAGATGATGAACGCCGCGATCCCGCGGTCGACTCCGTCGTCGGGGGCGCCGTCGGGCAGCGCCGGACCGTAGGTGGCGCCCCGCCGGATCATTCTGTGCCGGTTCATGTTATGCGCCGTGTCACGTGGATTGAGCCGACGGGCATGTGAACCCAGCGGACATGCATACCCGAAGGGGTCCATCTCCTTGTAGTTGAAGTCGTTGTTGCGCTGCGGGTCCGCGCCGAGTTCGGGGTCGTCGGCAGTGGGCGCGAGGACCAGCGGTGCGCCGCTGCGCCAGCGGCCCATGAATTTCGCGGCGAGAAGCTCCTGCTCCTCGGGGGTGCCGGCGTTGTCGGCGAGGTAGGAGCGGAAGAGCCCTACGTGTTCCTGCAACCGACGGTAAGCCAGGTAGGTGCCGTTCCGTGAAAGGATCTCGGGCTCCGGAATCTTCGGATTCTCGGTGGCTTCGTCGGGGTAGCCCAGCAGGAACTCGCCCGGTTGCAGCGGCGCGCCGGACCCGGGGGTCGGCTCCTCACCGCTGCCCGCGATGACGGGCTGGGACAGCCGGTCGCGAAAACCGAAGTGGTCGTGGGCGTAATTGAACGGTGGATGGGCGTTGAGGTCGAGATGGGACACGCTGCGGACGCCATCGCAGCGGGCGAGCAACCGGTCGTGTTCGTCAACGCACCTGCGGTGTTCGGCGTCGTCTCGCGCGAACAGGATGGCGATGGCGTGGACGTCGTCCCCGGCCAGCCCGCCGACCCAATGTGAAGGTGCGTTCTCTCCGGTGTCGCCGAGGATGTCGGCGCGCGCGGCCATCCCCTCCCGGAACTCGTCGGGGAAGGTCGCCAGCGCATCGTCGGGGACGCCGAGAGCACGCAGTCCCGTCCAGGTGAACGCCAACGTCACCCACCGCCGGGAGGCGTCCATGGTCTTGCCCACCTCGGCTGCGGACTGCGCGCACGGCAGCAGCTCCGAAAGCCAGGCTCGGCCGCCCTCGGGACTGTCGAACGTCACGAACTCGTAGCGCCCCGTCATGGCCGGGGTGCGGGTCAGCACCAGGTGCTGGATGTCGTCGACTTCGAGGGTCACTGCATCTGGTCGAGCATGTCGGAGAACGCAGCCTTCAGCCGCAGGGCCTTCTTGATTTCTTCCGCGGTGACGTACGGGTACTCGCCGTACTCGAGGAAGCTCGGGACGTGGTGGTCGCGGACGAACTTGATGAAGGCGTCCGGGTTGGTCTGCCAGTCCTCGGGAAAGCCTTCCAGGTTGGTGAACACCGTGGTGATGCCGGTGGCGCTGAACAGGCGGATGGCGTCCTCGGTGTACTTGTCGAAGTCGGTGTCGAAGATGCCCTGATACTGGAAGTGCAGCCCGGATCCGACATCGAAAAGCACCCAGCGAAGATAGTGAAGTCGTAACGGGGCCAGCACATCCGGGCTGGCCGCTACGGCCTCCTCGATCTGGCGGCCGTAGGCGCGCACCGCTTCTTCCCGACCCTCTTTGACCTTCGCGATGATCGAGAACCCGTAGCAGGCGGGTGTGCGCGGGAAGACCGGTCCGTAGCGGCCGCGCTCCAGCTCGAAATACCCCTCCGGCGGTATCGCCTGCGCCGCCGGTCGGCTCCAGGTTTCGTGTGCGGCCATCGCTGCTCCCATCGCGTCGCGAGGATGCTAGGACGGTGTGAAAGGCGATGTCGTCCCCCGGATCGGGGGAACTCGAGCGGCGCGGGGGAACCTCTGGTGGGCCTGAGATCGCGCACGAACCGACTGCTAGGGATGAGCCGGCCGGGACACGATCCCAGGCCGATGAAGGTTACACCCCGGAAGGCCGCATCGGCAGGAGTTATAGCGACATCGTCCGCTTTCACCCGCTCTGGGGGATGTGGGACCCCCGGGATATTCCTAGGCTCGGAGCGCCTGCGCCGCGACAGGTCTGTTACGCGTATGCAGGGAAAGGACACACTCCGATGCGATTGGCGTATCTGCTTGCCGCGCCGGTCCTGGCGGCGGCCGGGGTGATTGCGACCCCCAACGTTGCGCAGGCCGACTGCACCAGCGCCGGTGGTACCACGCTCTGCTCCCAGGGGGACTCCCGCGGGTCGAACGCCGGGGGCGGGCCGTCGGGCTCGTCCGGCCCGTATGTGCCGTATCCGTGCGAGTACGACTACTACTACTGTGACGACGTCTACGGGTGGGGGATCAACCTGGATGTCGACCTGGACCGCCCGCAGGTCAACCCGCTACCCGCAGACCGGCCCAATATCGGTGGTGGTGGCGGGAACCGCGGGGGCAATCGTGGCGGGGGACGACGCTGAGAGACGGGGTTTTCCCCCAGAGTGGGGGATGTCTGATTTCTGCTCGCGTTCCTAGGGTTGATCTTGTTGGCACCGGCCCTGTCGCGGCCGAAACTGTCTGTGCAACCGTCAGTTTCACCGGGGTCACTCAACCCTTCGAGGAGTAGATGATGCGGGCACGGTACATCTTGATCGCGGCGTTGGCCGTCACGGCCCCATTCGGCTTCACCCCGGCGGCTTCGGCTGATTGCACCACCGCCGGAAACACCACGGTCTGTTCGATGGGTGGCCTCGACGACGAGGACACCGGCCCCTACACCCCATACCCCTGCCGCTACGACTACTACTGCAACGACGACTGGGGCTGGTTCATCCCCTGATCGCCCGACTGATCAAGGAGCACATCATGTTGTCTGACAAGACTTTCGCGCGACGTATGCTGATGACCGGTCTCGCGGCCGGAGCGGTGCTCATCGGTGGTGCGGCACCCGCGGCAGCGCAGCCGGCCCCGCCGCCGCCCCCACCCCCGAACTGCACGGCCGCCGATCTGGCCGGCATCATGTCGGGGATCACCGCAGCTACGTCGGCGTACCTGTTCACCCATCCGCACGTGAACAACTTCTTCACCTCCCTCAAGGACGTGCCCAAGGAGGAGAAGCGCACTGCGCTGCAGGACTTCCTCGACGCCAACCCGCAGGTCAAGGCAGAGCTGCAGGGCATCCGTCAGCCGGCGGTGGACTTCCGGGCCCGCTGCGGCTGAAACCCGACGTACTCAGAGCCCCCGCAACGCCCGCTGGTAGCGCCGCATGCCGCTGATCCATCGGTCGTAATCGGAGCCCTTGCGGCGGTACATGTCCAACAGTTCCGCGTGCGGCAGCACCAAGAACTGGTCGGCCTGCACCGCGTCGGCCGTCACCCGCGCCACGTCGGCGGCGCTGATGACCGGGGCCGATTGCTCGATCGATGACGCGCCCACCCGCGCGTCTGCGTCGTCGACGTCGCGGATCGCCTGCAGCAGTGGCGTTTCCACGCCGAGCGGGCAGACACAGCTCACGCCTACCCCGTCGTCGCCGTAGGTGACGGCCAGCCATTCCGCGAAGCCGACTGCTGCGTGCTTGCTCACGGCGTAACCGGCGGCACCCAACTGTGTCAGAAGCCCTGCCGCCGACGCCACCGTCACGAAATAGCCAGACCCGCGTGACTGCCAGTTCGGCACCAGTAACCGCGCCGCGCGGATGTGTGCGCGCACGTTGACATCCAGGATGAGGTCCCATCCGGATTCGTCACCGAGGCCCGGCTGCCCCATGACGCCCGCGTTCGCGACGTAGAGGTCGACGGGTCCGAAGTCGGCTTCGGCCCGGGCGATCATCGACTCGATCCCCGCCGTGGTGGCCGCGTCAGCGCAGACCGCGACGGCGCGATCCCCGATGGCATCGGCCACGCGGGTGGCGCCGGGCAGATCGAGATCGCCGACGACGACGCGCGCACCGCGGCCCGCCAGTTCGGCGGCCAGTGCCGCGCCGATCCCTGAGCCGCCGCCGGTGACAATCGCTGTTGCGTCCGTGAGGTCCATGCGCACCATCATCGGCGGCGAGCGTGCGCAAATGCCGGTCACCAGCGGCGTGTCGACCAACAGACGCGCGCGGTCGCCGAAACGACAGGGTCACCTACGCGGTCAGGCGGCGGATGATCGAACGCAGGCGGGGCAGGTCGGCCCCGGTCACCAACTCGCACCCGTGCTTTTCGGCGAGTTTGCGTGCCGCAGGCGTGAAGTCGTGGTTGGTCACCACCATGGTGCGGGTGCAGTCCTGCATCGGCGCCCCGGCGACGACTTCCTGCACTGCTGCGGCGCCGACCGGGCGGGACAGCCGCTTGCACTGCACGGCGAGCCGATCCGGGCGGTGCCCGACGATCAGATCCACGCCCCAGTCGCCGGTCATCGACGTCATGATCACCGGTACGCCGCACGAGCGGGCAATTCGCGCCACGTAGTCCTCGAATTCGGTGCCCGACATCGCGGTGGTCGCCGGGTCCTCCCGCGGCGACGGGGTGGTTGCGCCGGAGACGAAGCCGGAGAAGAACGCCATGAGCAGCCGCGGCAGCAGCGGCGCGGCCAGCGCGACGGCCACACTCCAGCCCACCCCCAGTCCGGACAGGAACGCCGTGAGGCCGGCGGCGACCGCCAGCGCAACCCCCAGCTTCCAGAGCACGGCGCGAAGCGTAGACCGGCCCACCGACGTTTCAGTGCAACCCAGGGCGGGAATCCGCGGTCCGCAGCGCCGACGATCGAGCTGTTTTCAAGGGGAAATTCAGATGTTGCCGCAATTATCCCGGGAGGGCAGCCACACCCGCGGGACCGAACGCACGTCCGCCGCCGCGGCGCGCACCGCACTGGTTTTCACTGCAGCCGGCATCGGCTTCCTGGCTCTCGCCGCGATCTGGCTGGGCACCTGCACAGGCTCCACGATCGACCCGCTGGCCTGTGGCGCCCCGCAGCGCGCACTGCTGGGGGTCGGCGCACCGGCGATTCTTGCGATCGGCGGCATCTACGCCGGAGCCCGCAGCAGCCGGGCGGAAGCCGACCAGATGCCGTGGCTGGTTGCTGCGGGTTGGCTGCTGGTCCTCACGGTTCTTACCGCGATACCTCACCTGCCCTGACACAGAGATGGGCCCAACCGGCGAACCGGTTGGGCCCATCGATCAAGTCAGATCTACTGCTCGCTCTCCTGGCGCTTCTCGGCGGCCTTGGCACCTGCGCGTGCCGATTCGGCCTCGGCTTCCTTCTGAGCGGCGTCGCGCTGAGCGTCGGCCTTGTCCTGCTGGGCCTTGCCCTCGCGGACCATGTCGTCGCGGCCGGTCACGGTGCCGACGGCTTCCTTGGCCTTGCCTTTGACGTCCTCGACGACGCCCTTGATGCCTTCTTCGGGTCCGCTGTTCTTCTCGGTCATGGGGCTTCCTTCCGGTCAGTTCGACTTGTCCGGACTTCCAGAGCCGGATGTCAGAAGGCTTCCCAAGCGGTCCGGGCATTAAACAACAGTGACCTGGGTCTCAACGAACTTCATTGAGTTCCAACGCTTTTCATGTGGTGTTTGGGTGACGCACGACCTGGGGTATCACAGCCCCACCATGACCTCACTGCATCATCGGAGCCAAGATCAGAAACGCACCCGCATAGATGGCCGCACCGAGCAGAATCAACGCCCCCAGGACCGTCGCCGCGATCACCAGGATGCGTCGCAAAGGCCGTTTGTGGGTATCGGCCGGTTCGATGTCATTCATGATCAACGGTTACCCGACCCGGGTGGCCGTTTAACTTTGTCCGCATACACCCGGAGCACCCGTGGATAACGGGGGAGTGGCCTGGGGTAATCTCGCTTCGACATTTCCGGGAGGACAGATGGCCGAAGTCGCTAGCCAGGCTATTGGGCAGCGCTACAGCGCTCAGTCGGTCGAACTCCGTGTCGCCGCGACCCTCGAGAATCTGGCTGTGCTGCGCACGCTGGTGGCGGCGATCGGGACCTTCGAGGATCTCGACTTCGACGCCGTGGCCGACCTGCGGTTGGCGGTCGACGAGGCATGCACCCGTTTGATCCGCTCCGCGGTCCCGGACTCGACTCTGCTGCTCGTGGTCGATCCGCAGCCGGAGGCGCTGTTGGTGCATGCGTCCACGAACTGTGCCAGCCCCGACATTCTCGCGCCGGGCAGCTTCAGCTGGCACGTGTTGAGCTCGCTGACTGATGAGGTGACCACGTTCTCTGACGGCCAGTCGTCCGGGGGTCAGGTATTCGGGATCTCCATGACGACGAGGCGAGCGAGTTCGTTGCAGTGACGCGCTCGTCGTCCAAGGGCTCGTCGCGTTCGAGCTCCGAGTACGCCGACGTCGCCGAGATGTTCCGGGCGTTGGAGAAGCTCGAGGAAGGCACCTCCGCCTTCCAGCGTCAGCGTGACCGGATCGTGGAACGGTGCCTGCCGCTGGCCGATCACATCGCGCGCCGCTTCGACGGCCGTGGTGAACCGCGCGACGATCTGGTTCAGGTCGCGCGAGTCGGCCTGGTCAACGCGGTGATCCGCTTCGACGTGAACGCCGGCTCGGATTTCGTGTCGTTCGCCGTGCCGACGATCATGGGCGAGGTCCGCCGCCACTTCCGCGACAACAGCTGGTCGGTGAAGGTGCCGCGGCGCCTCAAGGAGCTGCATCTGCGCCTGGGCGCGGCCACCGCGGAGCTGTCCCAGCGGTTGGGCCGGGCGCCGACGGCCACCGAGTTGGCGGCCGAGCTGGAGATGGACCGCGACGAGGTGATCGAGGGCCTGGTGGCCGGCAGCTCCTACAACACCCTGTCGATCGATAGCGGTGGCGGCAGCGGCAACGAGGACGCGCCCGCGATCGCCGACACCCTCGGTGACGTGGACATGAGTCTCGACCAGATCGAGAACCGCGAGGCGCTGCGTCCGCTGCTGGAAGCACTCCCGGAGCGCGAGCGCACGGTGCTGGTCCTGCGGTTCTTCGAGTCGATGACCCAGACCCAGATCGCCGAGCGCGTCGGCATCTCACAGATGCACGTGTCGCGCCTGCTGGCGAAGTCGCTAGCTCGTCTCCGGGATCAGCTCGAGTAGACGGGGCGGCTCGGCGTGCACCGCGGTCAGCGCGGTGGCGGTGTCGACGCAGATCGGCAGCGTCGAGTCCGGGTCGCACAACCGGAGCAGCCGGTCGACGGCCAGGCTGGGCACCAAGGCCCACCGGATGTTCTCGCCCGCGCAGCGCACGTTGAGCGTGTGCAGCGCGGAGAAGCCGGCGGTGGCGAAGAAGCTCAGCCCGGTCAGGTCGAGGACCAGCCACTGGGTCTGTTCGCTGTCGACCAGTGAGAAGTCGACCAGTTCGTTGCAGTTGGCGGCGTCGAGCTCGCCGTGTGCCGAGATGACGACGGTCGACTGTTGCGGCCGGCTGCGCTCGAATTGAGCGGCGTGGCAGCTCAGCTTGTCGTCGGCTGTCTCGGGGGTTGATTCGGGGGCGAAAGTAGGCATCGTGACTCCATCTGATCGGAAGTGCACGCCAAGGGGGCCCTGGTTCTGAAAGCCTTGCGCGGGTCGATTGACCGCGTTCGATGACGTTGTCGGAAGGCTGGAAATTTCAACCCGTGCTTCGAACCATACGCTCTTTCGTCGATCTTGGACAATGGTTCTAGGTAGATGGTCACAATTCTCAGGAAGGGGCTGACGGCAGCGTCAGTAGATCCGGTGTGTGTAGCGAAAATGGTTGAGCAGCAGACGATTACTGCTGGTGGCATCTTGTTGGCCGCTGGCGCCGGTCTCAGGTTCGGGCAACCGAAGGTGCTGGCGGCCGATGGTGCCTGGTTACGGGCCGGGGTCGCGGCGCTCAGCGGCGGGGGCTGCGACGACGTTGTGGTGGTCCTCGGCGCGGCCATCGTCGACGTGCCTGAACCGGCCCGCTCTGTCGCAGCTTCGAATTGGGCTGTGGGAGTGAGTGATTCGGTGCGCACCGGGCTGGTCGCGCTGGGCGACGCGGTCGACTTCGCGGTCATCACCACGGTGGACACCCCCGACGTCGACGCCGCGACGGTGCGCCGGGTCGTGCAGGCAGCCCGGGCCTCGTCGTCGGGGTTGGCGCGCGCTGTCTACGACGGCCGTCCGGGCCATCCGGTGGTGATAGCCCGCCGGCACTGGCCGGAGTTGCTGGCCATGTTGGGCGGGGACGAGGGCGCCGGACCGTTCCTCAAGGCGCGCGACGACGTCGTCGCCGTGGATTGTGCGGACCTGGCTACGGGACAGGACATCGACGAGCCCTGAAAGGCCTCACAGCATCGCGTCGGCGAAGCGGCGCACCGCTTCGCCGCCGGTCTGCCCGGCGTCGTCGTGACCAGGCCGGCAGCGAACGGTGAGCGTCCGGCTCGCCGGGTCCAGGGCGACTTCGGCCAGCAGTTCACCGGTGGTCGGCTCGCATACCGCCCAGGTGAATCGGGTTTCGCTCGCCCAGTCCTCGGCAGCAACGGCCACGTAGTCGGCGCGGCGTTCACCGAGGTCGGCGAGGGCCGGCCGGTCGTCGACGCGTTCATCGGCGCGCAGGGCGCGCAAATACCATGCGCCGGCGTTGATTTCGACGGGTTCCACACGCTCAGCCTGCCATGCGCGTTCGAGACAGGGATCGGCCCCGCTGCGAAGCTTCGCAGCGGGGCCGTTCCACCCCTCGATTTGTGATGCCGGCTGTATTGAGGACCGCTGGCAAACGACGTCGTCGGTTCGACGCGAATGTATACCTCCGTCGTCGACAGAGGGAAGCTTTCCGGGAAAATGAATTTCGCTTCCCGGAGGGGCGTTATACGAACTGTTGATTCCGAGCCCGGCTAAACACCGGAATCCCGCCGCTCGGCGTTGCCGAGGGCGGGATTCCGTGTGTCGGACCAGCAGCTGGAGAGGTCTACTCCTCGGAGCTCTTCAGCTCGCAGATCACAGTGCCCTGGGTGATCGCGGCGCCGGGCGCTGCGGACAGGCCGGTGACGACACCGTCCTTGTGCGCGGTGACGGGGTTCTCCATCTTCATCGCCTCGAGCACCACCACCAGGTCGCCGGCGGCGACGGTCTGGCCCTCTTCGACGGCGACCTTGACCACGGTGCCCTGCATCGGCGCGGTGACCGAGTCGCCGGACGCGGCCGCGCCGCCGGCGCCACCGCGCTTGCGCGGCTTGGGCTTCTTGCGGATGGCGCCGTGCGGCGCGCCGCCACCGCCGTTGCCGAGCGCGAGGTCGCCGGGCAGCGACACCTCGAGGCGCCGGCCGCCGACCTCGACCACCACGGTCTGGCGGGGGATGGTGTCTTCCTCCTCGATCGGGTCGCCGCCGGTGAACGGCTCGATGGTGTTGTCCCACTCGGTTTCGATCCAGCGGGTGTGCACGTCGAACTTGGTGCCGTCGCCGATGAACGCCGGGTCGGAGACGACGGCGCGGTGGAACGGGATGACCGTCGCCAGGCCCTCGACGTGGAACTCGGCCAGCGCGCGGCGGGAGCGCTGCAGCGCCTCGTCGCGGGTGGCGCCGGTGACGATCAGCTTCGACAGCATCGAGTCGAACTGGCCGCCGATGACCGAGCCGGCCTCGACACCGGAGTCCAGGCGCACGCCCGGGCCGGTAGGGATGTCGTAGCGGGTGACCGGACCGGGGGCGGGCAGGAAGCCGCGGCCGGCGTCCTCGCCGTTGATGCGGAACTCGATGGAGTGTCCGCGCGGGGTCGGGTCTTCGGTGATGTCGAGCGGCTCACCGTTGGCGATCTTGAACTGCTGGCGCACCAGGTCGATGCCGGAGGTCTCCTCGGTGACCGGGTGCTCCACCTGAAGGCGGGTGTTGACCTCGAGGAAGCTGATCAGGCCGTCCTGGCCGACCAGGTACTCCACGGTGCCGGCGCCGTAGTAGCCGGCTTCCTTGCAGATGCGCTTGGCCGACTCGTGGATCTCCTTGCGCTGCGCGTCGGTCAGGAACGGCGCGGGCGCCTCCTCGACCAGCTTCTGGAAGCGGCGCTGCAGCGAGCAGTCGCGGGTGCCGGCGACGACGACGTTGCCGTGCATGTCGGCGATGACCTGTGCCTCGACGTGGCGCGGCTTGTCGAGGTAGCGCTCGACGAAGCACTCGCCGCGGCCGAACGCGGCGACGGCCTCGCGGGTGGCCGAGTCGAACAGCTCGGGGATCTCCTCGATGGTGCGCGCGACCTTCATGCCGCGGCCACCGCCGCCGAACGCGGCCTTGATGGCCACCGGCACGCCGTACTCTTTGGCGAACTCGACGACCTCGTTGGCGTCCTTGACCGGGTCCGGGGTGCCGGGCACCAGCGGCGCGTCGGCGCGGGCGGCGATGTGGCGGGCGGTGACCTTGTCGCCGAGGTCGCGGATGGACTGCGGGCTGGGCCCGATCCAGATCAGGCCGGCGTCGAGCACGGCCTGGGCGAAGTCGGCGTTCTCGCTGAGGAAGCCGTAACCGGGGTGCACGGCGTTGGCGCCCGATTTCTTCGCGGCGTCGAGGAGCTTCTCGAACACCAGGTAGGACTCGGCGGAGGTTTGGCCGCCCAGCGCGTAGGCCTCGTCTGCCAGGCGGACGTGGGGCGCGTCGGCGTCGGGTTCGGCGTAGACCGCGACACTCTCGAGTCCGGCGTCCTTGGCTGCGCGGATCACCCGGACGGCGATCTCCCCGCGGTTGGCGACGAGCACCTTGGAGATCTTTGAGCTGGCGTGACTGGCCACTGAGCCTCCTGATGGCGTGTTTTCTAAGAGCGTCTTTAAGAATGTATCCCGGGGCAGTTTATGCGCACGAAGCCGGGTGTCGGCGAGCCGGTCCCTTACCGGCGAGTAACCCCGTTGGGTGTCGTGGCCCTCGGGGTACGCCCTGGCGGCGAGGCGCACCGAGTCGCATTGATCACCGTCGACGCGGTGCAGGCGTTCGAACTGCTCAAGCGGCTCTCGCAAGACTCCAACGCCACGCTCGTCACCGTCGCGCGCCAGCTGATCGAGGCGGATCACCCCGCGAAGCGGCTGACTGAGTGACACCGGCAGATTTCTAATCAAGCGAAATTCAGCAAACATGTGCCGGGTTATGTCGCGCTCGCTTACGCTACGGCCAGATTCACCAGATAGGCACAGCTCGGCTGTGTGAAGAAAGCTTGATTGTCATGAGAATTTCCAGGCTGACAATCCCGCTGACGCGATCAGTGCAATCTGCGACACGATCGGTCACGGGTGAGCGCCGTCGCCCCAGTCGGTGACGCGTCGACTGAGCTGGAGCCGGCGACGAGTCGGCTGTTGCGTGCCGCCCGGAGACTCCTGAGCGTGCGGCCCCCGGCGGTGCAGCTGTGGCTGCTGGTCATCATCACGGGATATCTGGTGACCACTCTGCCCGGTATGCGGCCCCAGCCCGGCTACTCCTGGTGGTTGGACGGCATCGGCCAGAACCTCGCCTGGGCGGCGGCCACCGTCCTGTGCGTCGTGCGGACGCCGGCGACGTCACCGGATCGGATGGCGTGGCGGATCATCGCGGCCGGCCTGCTGTCGTCCGGAGCGGCCAACATCTATTACCTGTGGTTCGTGCAGCCGACCACGGTGTTGCCCACGCCGTCGGTCTGGGCGGGGCTGTGGCTGGCGTTCTACCCGTGCAGTTGCCTGGGACTGATCCTGCTGACCCGCCCGCGGATGCGGCGCGTGCCGCTGGGGCGGGTCCTCGACGGGGTGGTGGTGGGGCTGGGAACGGCCACCGTCGGCGCGGCGCTCGTCGTGCCGCAACTGCTGGCGTATCTGGGTCCCGGCTTCACCCGGGCAGCGGCGACGCTCGTCTATCCGATCGCCGATCTGGTGCTGCTGGCACTGGTGGTGTTCTCGCTGTCTTCGCTGCGGTGGCGGGTGCCCCCGGCGATGTGGTGGTTGGCCGCCGGACTGGTGGTGTTCGCGGCGACGAACTCGTTGTTCGTGATGCGGCTGGCGCGCGGCGACTATCAGCCGGGTGGCCTGCTCGACGGCAGCTGGGTGCTCGCGGCCCTGCTGGTCGCGGTGGCTCCGGGGTTCCCCTCGCGCCCGTTGCACCACCGTCCGCCGCCCACGTGGGCTCCGCTGGCGGCACCGCTGCTGGCGGCGTGCGCGGCCATCGGCGTGCTGGCCGCGGCCGGCTACATCTCGATCACCCCGGCCGCCCGGTGGTTGGCGGTGGCCACGCTGCTGGCCGCGCTGGCCCGGCTGGCGGTGGCTTTCTTCGAAGCACGGTCTGCCGGAGTCCGCGCCCGCGAGGCACGCACCGACGAGTTGACCGGGCTGCTGAACCGCCGCGGATTCTACGAACGGGCCTCGGAGGTGCTGGCGCAAGGATGTACCGACGACAGCGGATTCCATTGCGCCCTCCTGCTGTTCGACCTCGACCACTTCAAAGACGTGAACGACTCGCTGGGGCACGCCGCTGGTGACGAACTGCTGCGGATGGTGGCGTCGAGGCTGGCTGCTTCGGTCGAGGACACCGCCGTGGTGGGCCGGCTGGGCGGCGACGAGTTCGTGGTGCTGCTGCCCGATGCCCGGGTGGACGCCGCCGTGGCGCTGGCGTCGACGCTGATCGCCGTACTTCAGGAAGGGCTGGAGCTCGACGGAGTGGAGATTCGCACGGACGCCAGCGTCGGGATCGCGGTGGCCGGTCAGCACGGCCGCGAGCTGACGACGCTGTTACGCCACGCCGACATCGCGATGTACCGGGCCAAGCACTCCCGCGCCGGTGTGCTGGTTTACGCCGCCGATCAGACCGGGCAGAGCACGACGCGGGCGGGCATGGAGATGCTGGCGCAGCTGCGCCGCGCGATCGAGCTCGGTGAGCTGACGGTGCATTACCAACCGAAGGTGGCCCTGCCGACGCGGGAGATTTGCGGGGCGGAAGCGCTGGTGCGCTGGCCGCATCCGAGGCTCGGGATGCTCTACCCCGACCAGTTCCTGCCGCTGGCCCGACACCACAGCCTGATGGACGCGATGACCGAGTTCGTGATCGACCGCGCTCTGACCGACGTCCGGCGGTGGAGCGCCCACGGCCACCCGCTGCCGGTGTCGGTGAACCTGCCGGCACCGTTTGTCACCGACCGCGGGCTGCCCGAGCGCATCACCGAGACGCTGGCCCGCCACCAGGTGCCCGCGGCGCTGCTCGCGGTCGAGATCACCGAGGAGTTCATGCTGGGCCATCTGGAGCAGGCGCGCGCCGTCCTCGACCAGATCTGGACCCTCGGGGTCGCGATCGCGATCGACGACTTCGGTACCGGCTATTCGGCACTGTCCTATCTGCGGGACCTGCCGATCGACGAGGTCAAGCTGGACCGATCATTCATCGCCTCGGTCACCGACGACGCCGACGCCGCGGCCATCGTGCGCGCGGTCATCGACCTGTCGCACACGCTGGGCCTGATCACGGTCGCCGAGGGCGTCGAGACGTCCGACGCTGTCGCAGCGCTGGAATCGTTCGGCTGCGACGTCGTGCAGGGCCACCATTTCAGCCCGCCGGTCGACGCGGCAGAAATGCAGCGCCTGCTCGTCGCGCAGGACGAGCGCAGCGGTATGCGGTCCGCCGCAGGGTCGCCAAGGCAGCGGCTGGCGCGGCTGATGTCGCCGCGCGCCCGCAGGCGTGCTCGTTAGCCGTTTAGCGGAAGCTGTTGGGCATGCCCCAGGTGCCGTAACGCCACTTCTTGCCCTTGGTGCGGCCCGGAACCGCGATCATCGAATCGCGGACGTCGCCGTGCGCGTGGACTTCACCGATGTCGGCGCCGCGCACGTCACCGTAGGTGGCGTCGCCCTTGATGATGCCGATCGAGTCGGCCTGGCCGCTCTGGACGCCCGGGGTCGGACGGATCTCGTCGGCGTGCGCGGAGGCGACGCCGAGCGCGGCCACCGTGCCGAATGCGGCCAGCGCAATCACACTTCCCATGCCGAGCTTCTTGCCGATGCGAATCGCGTTGAGTTCGGCCATAAGTCAGTGTCTCCTGAACGTCGTCGGTCATGGATGGCGTCGGGCCCCCCGGACAAAGGCGACCCTACCCGACTAATTCGCTGCGACGTCGGGCCCCGTTACTGCAGGCGACGTTTGATGCGGGTCAGCATCGCCGACATGCCGCGCAGCCGCAGCGGGCTGATCAGCTTGGCCAGCCCGAGATCGGTGTAGAAGTCGTCGGGGACGGCCAGGATGTCGTCGGCGGACTGGCCGTCCAGGCCGGTGGCCAGGATCGCCGCAAAGCCGCGCGTGGTGGGCGCTTCGGCGGGCGCGCTGAAGAACAGCCGGACATGGCCGCGGTCGGCGGCGTCGACGTGCAGGAACAGCGGGGACTGGCACTCCGGTACCGGTTCCATCGCGGCCTCTTCAAGCTCCTCGGGCAGCGGTGGCAATTCGTCGGCGAATTCGAGCAGCAGCGCGAGCTTGTCCTGGCCGTCGACGTCCTGGAAGTCGGAGACCACGTCGGCCAGCGCGCCCGGCATACTCACGGCGCCTCGCCGGGTTCCTCACCGACGGCGACGGGCACGCGCACCGCGTTGCCCCACTCGGTCCAGGAGCCGTCGTAGTTGCGCACGCCGGGCAGCCCGAGCAGGTGGGTCAGCACGAACCAGGTGTGGCTGGAGCGTTCCCCGATGCGGCAATACACGACCGTTTTGTCGTCGGGCTTGATGAACCCGTAGAGCTCCTCGAGTTCGGTCCGGGGACGGAACTTTCCATTGTCCAGCGCGGCTTTGGCCCACGGGATGGACACCGCGGTGGGGATGTGGCCGCCGCGCAGCGCGCCCTCTTCGGGGTAGTCGGGCATGTGGGTGCGTTCGCCCGTGTACTCCTGCGGGGAGCGCACGTCGATGAGCGGCTGTTCGCCGAGGATCGCCAGTACGTCGTCCTTGAAAGCGCGGATGGCGGCGTCGTCGCGCTCCACGACCGGGTAGCCGCTGGACTGCTTGGTCGGCACGTCGAGGGTGGTGTCGCGGCCGTCGGAGATCCACAGGCTGCGGCCGCCGTCGAGCAGCCGCACATCCGGGTGGCCGAACAGCGTGAATACCCACAGCGCGTAGGCGGCCCACCAGTTGCTCTTGTCGCCGTAGATGACGACGGTGTCGTCGCGCGCGATGCCCTTGCGGTCCATCAGCGCGGCGAATTGCTCGCCGGTGATGTAGTCGCGCACGTTCGGGTCGTTGAGGTCGGTGTGCCAGTCGATCTTGACCGCGCCGGGGATGTGGCCGGTGTCGTAGAGCAGCACGTCCTCGTCGGATTCGACGATGGCCAGCCCGGGCCGGCCGAGGTTGCCCGACAGCCAGTCGGCGGTGACCAGGCGTTCCGGGTGGGCGTAGGACTGCAGGGCGGGGCTGGGATCAGGCGGTAGCGGCACGTGATTCAGCCTACCGCTGCGGTGATGGCGGGCCCGCGTGTGTCGGCCCGCAGCAGACCGGCTGCGGCGCGGCCGTGACGGTGCCGACCGCGATGACCGAAGCGCACCAGGGCGGGGGAGAGGCGGCTCAGGAGGCAATAGTTTGCTCTTTGTGCACGCTGTAGCCGTCGCTTCGATGAGTGACGGTATCGGTCGAGCGCAGGCGGCACGGGGTACGGCCGCCAACTGATTGTTGATACGCACAACTGTTCGCTGTTCTCACGACCTCGCGTTGTGCCGACTCGAATCATGAGATTCATCGGAGAGCACGGGGGAACGGCGACGTCTGGACGTGTCAATGGGCTACCGTGGTAGCGACTTTCAGCAGTCTTTCAAGGAGAGGTTGAGGCCATCAACAAGAAGTTGCTTGCATCGGTGGCGACGGTGGGGCTGGTAGCCGGCGGTTCGATCGGCATGGCCGGTCCGGCCACGGCGCAATCTGATCCCGTGTGGCGGATGCCCGACGTGCGTCAGATGATCCTGCAGCGAGCCGTCGACGAGGTGGCCGAGATTGCCGCGCCGGAGAAGCTCAACTTCTTCTTTCAGGACACTAAAGGCCCACGTGAGGTTATCAACCTGACCAACTGGACGGTATGTGCCACCTCGCCCAGTCGGGGGGGACGTATCAGCCCGACGACCAAGCGGGTCATCTTTGCCGTCAAGCGGGCTGCAGACGACACCTGCTAGCGATCATGCCGTTTGCCGTTCGGGCCGGGCAGCACCGGCCCGTTTCGCCTGTTGTCGGGAAAATTCTTTAACATTCGCGAGTTCCGATTGACAGGCTGAGCGTTAGCTGAGAAGCTTTCACCAACATTGCAGGACATCAAAACCTTTTGGGGGGAAAATCAAATGAGTGCCTTCGTGACCAAGTTCCAGGTGACGGCCGCTGCCGTCGCGATGGGGGCTGCTGTTGCGTTCACGCCGGCCGCCGCGAGCGCGACCCCCGCTGTGCAGCAGGTTGCTGCCGCCCCGGTGCAGCAGATGGCCGGCGGTGTGGCGGAGGCCCCGGGCGACCTGCTCTACTACAGCCGCGTCATCTCGCTGCAGTTCGTTGCCGCGTCGATCCGCTTCAACAGCGAGATCCTCGAGCGGCGCGCTCTGCGCCTGCAGTCCTATGCGGACCGGTACCCCGATACCTTGTTCGGCCGCTGGGCAGCTGCTGCCGCGCAGCGCACCATCGAGCGCTACAACGCCTACGGTCAGTTCGAGCTGAGCGCCTGCCGTGGCAGCGAGGGCATCCAGGTCGGCCCGTACGGGAACGTCACCCGCGGCTGCGCCAGTACTACCACCTAGTCACTGCGGAGCCGCAGCTCAGACATCCGTAATCGGAGCCCGTAGACCTATGAGTGTGTGTACGGGCTCCGGTGCGTCTGCGGTATGAAATCCCGTTGTGATCGACTGTCCTGTCGGTTTATCGCTCCCACAAATCTGCCACCGACACCCCAGCCGCGGCGAGCATCGCCCGAATCAGCGGCAGGCTGATCCCGATGACATTGGACGGATCGCCCTCGATGCGGTCGATGAACCAGCCGCCCAGCCCGTCCAGTGTGAATGCACCGGCGACGTTGACCGGTTCCCCGCTGCCGACATAAGCCGCAAGCTCGTCGTCCGTCGGATTTGCGAAATGCACGGCGGTGCTGCCGGTTTCGCTGTCGGTGTGGGTGATGACACCGGTGGAGATACGTAGCAGCGCGTGTCCGGTAAGCAGATGCCCGGTCACGCCGGCCATCGTGCGCCACTGTTGAAGTGCTGTGTCCGCGGTACCGGGCTTTCCGCGTAGCTGCCCGTCGACGTACAGCATGGAATCGCAGCCCAGGACGACGCAGTCGGAGGTGACGTCGGCGGGAAGTTTTGCCGCGACCTCAACGGCTTTCGCATTCGCGAGCCTGGCCACCACGGCCTCCGGTGGCGTGCCCGGGTCCATGGCATAGATGATCGCGTCCTCGTCGACGTCGGAGACGACGACGAGAGGGTCGATACCGGCTTGCTGCAGCACCCGCAGCCGGCCGGCCGACGCCGACCCGAGAACAACGCGGGTCATCAGTGCCGCATGTGCATGCGTTCCCACAACGTGACGCGCTGCCAGCTGGTCGGGGAGTAGCGCAGTTTGTCGACCGGGTGACCCCACAGGTTGAGTTCCTGCGGGCCCGGGTCGTGGGCGCCCGCGCCGCCGGCGGATCCGAGCACGGCCACCAACGCGGCGATCTCCTCGACCGACGGGTTGCCCTTGACCACCTGAAAGTGCGGCTCCGGAGGTGGTGGGTCGTCGATCGTCATGTCCCGCGGGTCGGAGACCTCGACGATGTCGGCGTCATGGTTCATCAGCGAAAGTCCTTGTCTGGCAGGCGGTGACGGCCGGGTCTACAGCGGGATGTTGCCGTGCTTCTTCGGCGGGGTCTGGGTGACCTTGCGCTCGAGCAGCCGCAACGCGGTGCCGATGTAGCCGCGGGTGTGCGAGGGCGGGATCACCGCATCGACATAGCCGCGCTCGGCCGCGATGTAGGGATTGACGAGGGTGTCCTCGTACTGCTGCTGCAGCTGCAGCCGCAGCGCATCCACGTCCTCGCCGTTCTGCGCGGCCTCCTTGAGTTCCTTGCGGTAGACGAAGCCCACGGCGCCGGAGGCACCCATCACGGCGATCTGCGCGGTCGGCCACGCCACGTTGACGTCGCAGCCCATGTCTTTGGACCCCATCACGCAGTAGGCACCGCCGTAGGCCTTGCGGGTGATCACGGTGACCTTGGCGACCGTGGCCTCACCGTAGGCGTAGAGCAGCTTGGCGCCGCGACGGATGATGCCGTTGTACTCCTGGTCGGTGCCCGGCAGGAAGCCCGGCACGTCAACCAGCATCACGATCGGGACGTTGAAACAGTCGCAGGTCCGCACGAAGCGGGCGGCCTTCTCCGAGGCGTCGATGTCCAGGCAGCCGGCGAACTGGGTGGGCTGATTGGCCACGATGCCGACCGGGCGGCCGTCGATGCGACCGAACCCCACGATGATGTTGCCCGCGTAGCCGGCCTGAATCTCCAGGAACTCGTCGTCGTCGAGGATGCGGGTGATGACCTCGTGCATGTCGTAGGGCTGGTTCGGCGAATCCGGGATCAGCGTGTCGAGCTCGAGATCCTCGTCAGTGAGGTTCTCCTCGATCGGGCCGGGCTGCGGGGCCGGGTAGCGCGGCGGCTCGGCGTAGTTGTTGGGCGGCAGGTAGCTCAGCAGGTCGCGCACGTACTCCAGGGCGTCCTGCTCACCGGAGGCGACGTAGTGCACGGTGCCCGACTTCGACATGTGGGTGTGGGCGCCGCCGAGCTCCTCCATGGTGACGTCCTCACCGGTGACGGTCTTGATCACGTCGGGGCCGGTGATGAACATCTGGCTGGTCTGGTCGACCATGATGACGAAGTCGGTCAGCGCGGGGGAGTACACGTGCCCGCCGGCCGCGGCGCCCATGATCAGCGAGATCTGCGGGATCACTCCGGAGGCCTTGATGTTGTTGTGGAAGATGCGGCTGTACAGGCCCAGGGAAACCACGCCCTCCTGGATGCGGGCGCCGGCGCCGTCGTTGATGCCGATCAGCGGGCGGCCGGTCTTGATGGCCAGCTCCTGGACCTTGACGATCTTCTCGCCGTAGACCTCGCCGAGGCTGCCGCCGAACACCGTGGCGTCCTGGCTGAACACGCAGACATCGCGGCCGTCGATGGTGCCGTACCCGGTGACCACGCCGTCGCCGGTGGGCCGGTTCTTCTCCAGCCCGAAGTTCTTGCTGCGGTGCTTGGCCAGCGCGTCGAGCTCGACGAACGAGTCCTCGTCGAGCAGCGCGAGGATACGCTCGCGGGCCGTGAGCTTGCCCTTGGCATGCACCTTCTCCACGGCGGCCTCACCGACCGGGTGCTGGGCCTCCTCGGCGCGCTTGCGCAGGTCGGCCAGTTTCCCGGCGGTGGTGTGGATGTCGATGTCGTGCTCGGCGGCGGGCTCAGTCACGCTGGTCATGCGTTGATGCTAACGGCGACGCCACTGGCCGTCGCGAGCGGCCCTTACTAGTCCCTTAAGAAGTCTTTGGGGGCGCGGTCGGCGCCCCGCGATCGGGCGCTGCGGTTGGTAGCCTGCGTTCAACCGCGGACCGCGGGACGGGGGAGAGGATATGCGCTATCACTCGGAGGAATCGCGCGCGGTTCGGGCGGTTGCGCACGTGGCTCGCGGTTGTCGCCCTTGGTTATGTAGGTCTCACCCTGATTCTGCGGTCGCTGCCACTGACTGCCAACATTTCGTTGCTCGTCGCGGTGAGCGCCCCGTACGCAGTTCTACTTGCCGTGGCGACGTTTTTGGGTGCCATGCTTGCCCGGCAGGCGGTGCTGGCCTTCGTCGCGGTACTCGTGATGGCTGCCAGCGCTGGCGTGCAGCTGCATTGGTACTACGGCAACCAGGTGCGACCACCGGCAGAGGGGATCGAGATTCGCGTCCTGTCGGTCAACCTGCGGAAGGGCCGCGCCGATGTCCAATCGGTAATCGATCTTGCCCGGACGGGTGCCGATGTCATCACGTTGTCGGAGTTGACCCCCGGGTGGGTGAAACAGTTCTACGCGGCGGGCATGCGCGAGGTGTTTCCGCATTCAGTGCTGGTACCCGCACCTGATGCCGGGGGGATCGGCATCTGGAGTAGATACCCGCTCGAGAGCATCGCATCTCTCAAGGGTGGGAGCATGGTGGCGGCCCGTGTGACCGTCCCGGGCCTCCCCGACGCCGCCATAGTCGCCGCAGTCCACGTCATTAACCCTTTGACGTTTTATGGACGCGCTTTCGAACTGTGGCGAGCCGGCATGGCTACGCTCGACACTCGGATGATCGACTTGGCGGAGCGGGCGGGCGCGGCGCCGGTAATCATTGCTGGTGACTTCAACAGCACGCCCGATATGCGGCAGTTTCGCGATTTGCTTCGCGTGGGCTTCAACGATGCCGCTGCTCAGCTCGGTTCCGGGTGGGCTCCGACGTTTCCTTCAGGCCGTCGGATACCGTCCCTTGTCACGATCGATCACGTCCTCACGCGGCACGCGACGACGGTGTCGCTTCGCACTGTTGAGGTACCCCAGACTGACCACCGTGCACTTGCGGCCACCATTGTTGTGTGACGCACTGGGGCGCCGAATAGGAATATCCGCTAGAACATGCGGTCTCGGCAAATGATCTGACTTGGATGAGCCAGTCAGGGCCCTCACCCGCAAATGCCTGCTACACCCTGGCGACTTCCTCGCAACTCGCGTAGCGGACCTGCTGGTCATAGATGTTTCGTCATAGGGCAAGTGTCCGAATTTCTTTCGCGCGTTTTGGTTGACAGTGGGGGTGCGGTCTGGGATGCTTCCAGCAACACAGAGGGAACCAACCGTCTTTGGGGGGAACAAATGAACGCCATTGCAACTAAATTTCAGGTCACCGTGGCTGCCGCTGCGGTTGCAGCGACGACCGCCCTTGCGCCGGTCGTCGCTAATGCCGCGCCCGCGAATGTGCACGTGCCCGCCGCCCCGGTAAGTCAGATGGTGGGTGAATTGCCGCAGGCGCCCGGCGACTTCCTCTGGTTCGTGCAGGTGGCCTCGCTCCAGAACATTGGGACGATTATCCGGGCGCGGTCTGCCCGCCTCGACAGCAGGGCTCAGCGACTGCAGGCATACGCCGCCCTGAACCCCGACACGTTCTTTGGCCGGTGGGCTGCGGCCGCCGCAGATCGGTTGATCGCACAGCGAAATGCGTACGGCCAGCTCAACTTCAGTGCATGCCGCGGTGGCACCGGCATCGCGGTTGGCCCGTACGGCACCGTGACCGCGGGCCCCTGCTAAGCATTTAGACGCCAACGCAATTCATCAACCGTAGAGCTGAAGCCTGCACGTCCTGACGTGCAGGCTTCAGCCATGCAATAGGAAGCTCTGAGTGCGATTTCTTCCGCGACGTCACGCTGATTCCGATCCCAACGATGACGAAGGTGACGGCACCGAAGCCGATTACGACGAGGACGGGCGGCGACTGCCGGCTTTTCTGCGTCGTCGGGAGTTCATCTGGGGCGCAGCCGTATTGGCGGTTGTGATCCTCGGGCTGGGCGCCTGGGTGGCCGTCGGCGCCTTTCAGGCCAAGTCGAATCTCGAGCGCGCCCGCGACAGTGCGCAGTCCGCCAAAGACGCGTTGTTGGACGGCAATACCGAAGACGCTTCGGCAGCGGCGGACGACGCGCTCGAAGCCGCGCAGGCCGCCCGCGACGCCACCCACTCCGTGGCGTGGAACCTCGTGTCCGGGGTGCCCTGGCTGGGCAGTCCCTTCAAATCAGGCCAGCAGGTCACCGATGTTGTCCTGGGGCTCGCGGCGGATGTTCTACGGCCAGCCGCGGATGTCGGGCTGACCATCTCGCCGGACCGGCTCTATCAAGACGGACGGGTCGACGTCGACCTGTTGCGCAGCCAGGAAGCCGAACTGTCCGAGTTGGCGACCAGTGCTCGCCGATTGAATGGCGAAGCTGGCGCAATCACCGACCCTCGCTATGTGTCGCTTCTAAGCAACGCGCGTACCCAACTGCAAAGCCAGATCGCGGGAGTGTCATCGATCATCGAGAACACAGCCTTGGCAGCACGTTTGGCTCCATCGATGATGGGTGCCGACGGTCCGCGTTCCTATTTCATGGGCTTCCAGACCAACGCTGAAGCACGCGGAACGGGTGGATTGCTTGGTGGTTTCGGGATTCTCCGATTCGAGAATGGCGAGGCAAGTGTCGACACACTGGCGTCCAATACGGACCTTGAGGGGGCTGTCGCGCCCATTGACCTCGGCGCAGAATACGACCAGCAGTACGCGTTCGCCGAGCCATTCACCGATTTCCGTAACAGTAACCTGAGTCCACATTTTCCATATGCTGCACAAATCTGGAAGACGATGTGGCAGGAGCGTACTGGGCAAGTCGTGGACGGTGTCATAGCGATTGACCCGGTAGCGCTGAGCTACATCCTCGGTGCCACGGGACCGGTGACCATGCCCGACGGGGAGGTGATCACCCGGGACAACGTTGTCGAGCTCACCGAATCGACTGCTTATATCCGCTTCCCGGAAGACCAAAGTGCGCGAAAACAGTATCTGCAAGACATCGCAAACGCTGTAGTCACGAAGATGACAGGGCCGGTCAACTCGCCTCGTCAGCTTCTCGATGCTCTGGGTAAAGGCGTGAGTGAGCGTCGGATCGCGGTCTGGAGCGCGTCTGCGACCGAGCAAAAGATTCTCGAGGAGACTCCTTTAGCTCATGTCCTGCCCGAAGACGACGGACCGTTCGCATCGGTCGTTATCAACAATCTGGGCGGCAATAAACTCGACTATTACCTCAGGACACAAATCGAGTACGCGGCGGACGAATGCCGCGGCGACACCAGGGCGTCGACGGTCAATGTGAAGTTGACCAACACAGTGCCCGATGGCCCGTTGCCCGATTACGTTGCGGCCGCGGCAGGTCTTTCCCCTGAGCTGCTGATCCGCGTGCCTAAGGGCACCAACATTGCCTCGGTGCGTTTGTTTGCAACTAAGGGTGCGGAGCTGTCCAGCGTGATTTTGAACGGGGAGAAAGTGCCGGCGATCCTGAATACAGAGCGCGGGCATCCGGTGTTCGAGGTTCAGGTGATAATCCCGCCCGGCCAATCCGCCGACATTACATACCAGATGTCCGAACCCACTGTTCAGGGCGAGCCGCGCGTGCTCACGCAACCGCTGGTCCAGACCGTTGAACCTAAAGTGCAGGTACCTCGGTGCTGATGTGGCCGATTATATGAAGATCTCGAATGCAAATGTGTTTTATTGCGCAGGGGCGCCGACCGTCTTTTGTGCCCTAGACGCTCAGTAGTGGAGGGCTCCATTGAATCTGCAAGAATTAATCAAGGTACTGCGTTCTCGATGGATAACCATTGCCGTCATGGTAGTCATCTCATTGCTCTTAGCTGTATTGGTTAACCTCTTCACCACTCCGCTATATCAAGCGTCGACACGTTTATTTGTCTCCACGACTGCTGGCTCATCGCTCTCTGATGTTTACCAAGGTAATAGATTTTCGCAAGAGCGCGTGATCTCCTACGCAGAACTTCTGAGGGGCGAGACGATCGCTCAGCGGACTATCGATAAAATGGGTCTAGATATGTCGGCAAAGGAGCTACAGGAAAACGTAAAAGCGACGGTAAAGCTGGACACCGTACTTATTAATGTCGATGTGCTGGACATTTCTCCGATTCGGGCGCGCGATATCGCGAACACACTTTCGGGTGAATTTGTGAAACTGGTTGAGGAGCTCGAGACTCCGCAGGACGGCACCAGTCCGGATGCGCGGGTCGTGATAGAGCAGCGCGCAACAATTCCAGAATCTCCTGTGACACCCAGGACTAATCGCAACTTGGCAATTGGGCTGATATTAGGTCTGCTCGCAGGCACCGGTCTCGCGGTCGCTCGTGATCTGCTGGATAATACCGTCAAAGACCGTGACCTCCTGCAGGAACTGACTGAAACTGGAATCGTTGGCAGTATTCCTCTTGATAAGGAAAGAAGGAAGACTGCGGCTATCGCGTTTGACGCCGACAACTCGATTATTTCGGAGGCGTTTCGCAAGCTGCGCACGAACCTGAAGTTTTTGTCAGTTGACAATCCGCCGCGGTTGCTAGTTATCACGAGTTCGGTACCGAGCGAGGGTAAATCAACTACTTCTATTAATATTGCACTAGCCCTGGCTGAAAATGACAACAAGGTTGTACTCGTGGATGGGGACCTGCGCCGGCCGGTGTTGCACAAGTACCTCGACCTTGTCGGATCAGTGGGGTTTAGTACGGTTTTGAGCGGGCAAGCCACCCTGTCTGACGCTCTTCAAAAGACCCGATTTCCTGGCTTGACAGTTCTCGCCTCTGGAGCGATTCCGCCGAATCCGAGTGAATTGGTCGGTTCACAGTCGGCCAGGAATATCCTCGCACAGTTGAGCAGCGAATTCGACTACGTGATAATCGACTCCACGCCGTTGCTTGCCGTTACCGACGCGGCGCTCCTCGCGGCAGGTGCTGACGGCGTATTGCTGATCGCTCGCTACGGCCACACACGGCGTGAGCAGATTTTACATGCCGTTCAGAACCTCCGCGATGTAGGAGCACCCCTGCTAGGGGCAGTGTTTACGATGACGCCGACACGCGGGGGAGGATCGTATGGCTATGGATACTCCTACTACGGAGCCGAGGCTGAGGGGCGACCACAAGCATCGCCTCATGGCGCTGGCGCCCGTCGGAGCGCGACGTTTCGTCGTAAAAATGCCCAGCGCGCGCGAGAAAAATCGGAATGAACCTGTAGCGCGGCATCAGATGGCACCGGCGCATAGTGGTATGGAGCAGGATGACTGGGTCTGAGGGCGCTGGGAAACACGGCATCTGCATTGGAGCTTTTCCAAGCCCATTCAAATTGACTGATACGCAGACCTCGAATCGGTTGGTGCGTAGGATCAGATCAGAAAAAGCGTCTGAAGCGTGGGTGACGCTCGCTACGAACCTCTAAAGACGGATACTGCTTCTATTGCCCTACGTCCGTCTCGTGCAAGCACTAAGGCAACTCCAGATTAATTGACTCTCTATTTATCGATCTATGTCGCCCGTTTGCATTTGGAGAGATTCGTGTCACGATGGCACGCGTGAAAGGCATAATTCTGGCAGGCGGCTCGGGGACGCGCCTACACCCGATCACACTCGGAGTGTCGAAGCAATTGATTCCGGTCTATGACAAGCCGATGGTTTACTACCCGCTTTCGACCCTGATGCTGGCGGGTATCCGGGATATATTAGTGATTACGACACCGCACGACGCTAAGCACTTCCAGCGGCTTCTTGGCGATGGCTCGCAATTCGGAATATCTATAAGCTTCGCCGCGCAGCCGCGGCCCGACGGCCTCGCCCAAGCCTTCACGATTGGCTCGGATTTTATTAGGCACGACAAAGTAGCGTTAGTGCTTGGTGACAATCTGCTGCACGGGCCCGGGTTGGGTACACAATTACAGCGGTTCACAGAAGTCAGCGGCAGTGTCATCTTCGCTTACCGGGTAGCTGAGCCTTCAGCCTATGGCGTTGTAGAGTTCGATGAGCGCGGCAGCGCGATCTCGCTTGAGGAAAAACCTCGCATCCCCAAGAGCAACTTCGCGGTACCCGGACTGTATTTCTACGACAATGACGTGCTCGCGATCGCCCGAGAATTAAAACCAAGTAGTCGTGGAGAATACGAAATCACTGACGTAAACCGAATCTATCTGAAGCGAGGAATGCTACGGGTGGAGGTGTTGCCCCGTGGGACCGCATGGCTCGACACCGGAACGTTCGATCAGATGACGGACGCCGCGGAGTACGTACGCACCATAGAACGGCGGACTGGTCTGAAAATCGGCGTACCCGAAGAGATAGCCTGGCGGCAGGGTTTCATTTCTGACGATGAGCTATGCGAGCGCGCCGGTACGTTCGCTAAGTCCGGGTACGGAACCTATTTGGCGGAGTTGTTGGAACGGGGTCACTGATGGGCCGAATGCTGGTGACGGGTCGTCCAGAATTCATCAGCTCGAAATTCGTGCCCGCCAGCGCGGCCCATACCGATCATCAAGCTATCCGAGCGTTTTCTTCTCTACTCAAGCAGTGACCGGAGCGCACAATGACCGTATTCGGCAAGAAATTGACATCAGGGCCGACGCCCATACCTGACCTCGAAATCTGGGAGTTGACCGTGCACGGCGACAATCGGGGATGGTTTAAGGAGAACTGGCAGCGCGAGAAGATGGTGGATGCGGGTCTTGCCGACTTCGGTCCCGTTCAGAACAACATCTCCTACAATTCGACGGTCGGAACGACCCGCGGCATTCACGCGGAGCCGTGGGACAAATTTGTCTCGGTGGCATGTGGACGCGTCTTTGCTGCTTGGGTCGACTTGCGGGAGGGCCCTACATTCGGCACCACGTTC
This sequence comes from Mycobacterium sp. pV006, assembly GCF_041287115.1. Taxonomy (NCBI): domain Bacteria; kingdom Bacillati; phylum Actinomycetota; class Actinomycetes; order Mycobacteriales; family Mycobacteriaceae; genus Mycobacterium; species Mycobacterium sp. pV006. Next base: position 44,848 of record NZ_JBGGKT010000024.1, read on the forward strand.
GCCACAGAGCTCGACGTGTCACGAGCCGCATATGTGCCCCGCGGCGTCGGTAACGCCTTTCAGACTCTCGAACCTCAGACGACGTACACATACATGGTTAACGACCACTGGTCGCCCGGTGCTCAATACATTTCGCTCAACTTGGCCGATGATACTGCGGCGATCGAGTGGCCTATCGACCTGCGACGCGCAAAGATATCGGACAAAGACCGTCAGCATCCGGTGTTAGCGGACATCATCCCGATTCCAAGGCGAAAAACTCTGGTGTTAGGAGCGTCTGGACAACTGGGCCGCGCCTTGCGGGTTGCCTATGCTGACGCTCGGCACGCCGAATTCGCCGACCGCAATGAAATTGATCTCACGGGGACCGACCTCGTGTCGATGCGGCGGTGGCAAGATTACGACACCATTATCAATGCTGGGGCATTTACCGCCGTTGACCGCGCTGAGACACCCGACGGTCGAGCTGCAGCGTGGGCGACAAATGTCACCGGCGTGGCGGCATTGGCTCGGATCGCATCTCGATTCGGTATTACCCTTGTGCACATCTCCAGTGACTACGTCTTTGACGGCACGGGGAGGCGAGCCTATTCCGAGGACGATTTTGTCGCCCCGTTGGGGGTGTATGGGCAGACTAAAGCAGCAGGCGACCAATTGGCAGCCACCGTGGCGCGTCACTACATCGTGCGCACCTCTTGGGTTATCGGAGAAGGCCGGAATTTCGTAAGCACCATGCTGTCATTAGCGCATCGGGGGGTTAACCCGTCCGTGGTGGATGATCAGTACGGGCGATTGACATTCGCCTCCGAGTTGGCGAGAGCGATAGTTCACTTAGTCGACAGCGGGGCCCCATATGGCATCTATAACGCAACGGGCGGGGGACCCGTCATGTCGTGGGCGGATGTATGTCGACGGACATGAAAAGCTGCCCACTGGCGGACATGAAAATGCCCATCCGCGGCCAATAAGTACTGCCCATCGGCGG
>NZ_JBGGKT010000025.1:0-43810 GCF_041287115.1 Mycobacterium sp. pV006
ATTCAGATCATCCTCGGGAAGGTGCGCCCACTTTCACGCCCCCTCACCGAGGCTCATCCACAGGTTCTGATCATTGCTCCTTCGTCGCCGGTCCGCTGTCGTACGCCGCAGCCGTTCCCGGCGGCCTGTTCGCACCGTTACTGGCCGTGGGCGCGCTGTGGGGCTTGATCTTCGTCGGTGCTTTCGGCGCCGTGTGGCCCGATGACGTCTCAGATCTGGCCATCCCGATGGCCCTGACGGGAATGGCCGCGTTCTTCGCCGCCTCGGTGCGGGCACCGGTCACGGGCATGGTCATCGTGATCGAGATGACGGCGACCACCGCGGTCGCCGTTCCGATCCTGGCTGCGACCGCCGCCGCCGTCCTGGCAGCACATCTGCTGGGGTCACGACCGATCTACGACAGCTTGCGGGCACGCTTGGCTCCGGAAAGCCCGCCCGGACCACCTCGATGATCTCGGGCTCACGCGGCCACCCGAAGAAATCCGTTTCATGATCAGTGAGGGTGGGTACGGGGCGGCCATGAACAAGCATGTCACCGTCGCCATCGCTTCCATCGCCGCTCCCGCCGCCATCCTCGCCGGCTGCGCCAATCAATCGGCGGACGACGAGTCCGCCACGACGACCACCACCACAGGGTCCTCTGAGCAGGCCCTCACCACTCAGCTCACGACCGCCGACGGCACCGCAGTCGCCGACGCCACCATCGACTTCACCGAAGGCTTCGCCACCGTCACCATCGAAACCGTCGACGACAGCACACTGTCCCCGGGATTCCACGGTCTGCATCTGCACCAGTTCGGTCGATGCGAGGGAGCGGACTTCGCGTCAGCCGGCGAGCACTTCCAGGCGCGGGGCAACACCGGAATGCCCGCCAGTGGCGATCTGCCGCCGCTGCTGGTCCGATCTGACAACGGCGGCAAGCTCGTGGCCACCACCGACGCCTTCACCGAAGAGGACCTCACCGGCCCCAATGGCTCGTCGATCATCCTCCACGAAGGCGCTGAACTGCCCGGTGCCACCGAGGGTGCCGACGTGCGACTGGCCTGCGGAGTGTTCAGCCCGGCCACCGCCGCGGCGACCGAAACCACGACCACCACGTCCGTCGTCACCGAGACCGTGCCGCCGGCACCCGCACCCGCGCCGGTGCCCGGGGGAGAGACCACCACCACACCGGCGTCGCCGGCACCGGAGGGTTCGCCGACCCCGACCACGACCACGGTCACCGAAACCACCGCCCCGACGACCACCACGACGACCGCACCTGCGGCGCCAGCCCCACCGGAGGGCTGATCGCCGCTCAGACGGCCGCGGCGAGAAACGCCAACAGCGCGAACACCACCAGGATCAGGCCGGCCAGCACAACGAATGCGCCCATCGCGGCCTTTCGGTCGGCCTGATCGGCGTCCGAGCTGGCCGCGACCCTGACCGACGTTTTCATGGTGGAGAACAGGTCCGACCATGCGATACGGCCCAGACCCCGCCGCGTGGCGGTCGTGTCGCGCAACGGCCGGTCGGGAACCGAACCCGCTCCGTTGCCGTAAAGCACCAGCCCGATCGCGATCACCGCTACGGCCAACACCAGAACCGCCACGCCGAATCCCACCATCTCGCGTCCTCCTGAATCACCCGGATCGTCGGAGAAGTCATACCCGCGGGGGATTCGAAGCGAACGCGCCCAGCGCAGGGTTTCCCGGAGAGGTCAGCTGAAGTGCGTCTGGGGCCGAGACAGCCTGATCCCATCAACGGTGATGTCGACCTTCTCGTTGTAGAAGGCGACGAGTCCGGCGATGGCGCCCACGGCGGGCAACGGCGTCTCGTAGCTCCACGCCAGGTCGGAATGCACCGTGTCCCCGACGCGCACCGACCAGTACCGCGACGTCGTTCCCTTGTAGGGGCACACCGTCTGCGTGTCCGAGTCTTCGAGGTGGGTGAACGAGACATCCGTCCGGTCGATGTAATACCTTGTCGGCAGGCTGGTTTCGAAAAGCAGCACCGGTGCGTGCGTGTCGGCCAGCGTGATTCCCTCGAGTTCGACGACGACGTGACGGTGCGACCGTAGGGCATCGACACGGGCATAGGGATTGCGCGGATGCTTGAAGATCGGCTCGTCCTCCTCGAACCAGTCCAGCGCCTCCCAGTCGAAGCGCACCAGCCCTGCCACGGGCCCGTCCCCGGCGTCGAACACCCGCGCCGCCGAACCGATCGTGCGTCCGCCGGCCCGCACCGTGTACAACCGCGACGCCCCGAACTGGACGCGTTGGGGGTGATCCTCGTCGACCAGACAATCCTGCGCCACGTCGGTCAGCGGGACGTAGTAGTGCGGGTAGTAGGGGATCTCCCACACGTACCGTGCCGCCGTCGAGTCGAACACCAGTTCACCGCCGCAGAATCCGCGTACCCGCCGCGGTGAGGGTTCGACCCGGCCGCGCTCGGTGGCGCTCGGCGGGCAGTCGGTCACGCTCGACGCCTAGGCCGGGCAGTACGACTCGGTCGCCGCCTCGACGAATAGTCCGCTCTGCTCGGCGGTCCAACCGGCGGGCCCGATGATCTCGACTGCCACCTGGTTGGGCGCCTGACCCGCCGACACGTATTCGCAGATCGCGGTCGCGAGGTCGATCGCATCAGCTGTGCTGGCGTACGGAATCCCTCTGGTGTCGATGGCGTCGAGGAACACGTCGTCGGGGTCGTCGGCCACCGCCGGAATCGCCAGCGCAACGGCGACGGCGCCCGCCGCCACGGCCGCACCGAAGAGATGTCGCCCCCGCATGCCAGACCCCTTCCCAGACGTTGCCGGCAACTGTCCAGGGTACGTCGGGAGCCGCGGTTCCACCCGCGTTTTCGCTGGTCTGGGGTCAATTCTCGTCCGGGATCTGATGACGGGTCTGGCTACGCGCCGGTGCGTCGGGATCGTCGTCGGCGTGCTCGAGCTTGCGCTGCAGTTCCTGCTGCTCAGCAGTAGCTTTTGTGGCGTCTTCGGGCGTCGGGGGGATCCTGCTCTGCTCCACGCGGACCTCCATGATCGTTGGGTTGCGACGAGGACGGAGTTGTCCGATCGGCCCCGGCCGAAACCCGCGGATCGCACAACGGGGCCGGACGCACAGTGAGGAAGCGGCAACAAGGTCGCAGCGGTGGCGTCGCGTTCCGGAAATGTCGCCCGGGGAGTCTTCCGGGAGTAATCGACTCCCCGGAAGGTTCAGCCATGTCATATGTGAGTCCGTCGGACTTCGTCCACAAGATGGTCGACGCCGGCGAGGCCAAAGCCACGATGTCGACCCGCGACACCCTGATCCGCGCCTACATGGCCGGGGCCATCTTGGCGATGGCCGCCGCGTTCGCCGTCACCATCACAGTGCAGACGGGCAACGCCCTCCTCGGCGCGGTGTTGTTCCCGGTCGGGTTCTGCCTGCTCTACCTGCTTGGCTTCGACCTGCTGACCGGGGTGTTCACGCTCGTTCCGCTGGCACTGCTGGACAAGCGGCGCGGGGTGACGGTGCGGTCGATGCTGCGCAACTGGGGCTGGGTGTTCATCGGAAACTTCGCCGGCGCGATCACCGTCGCGCTGATGATGGCGATCGTGTTCACCTACGGGTTCAGCATCGACCCCAACGAGGTCGGAGTGCGCCTGGGCGAGATCGGACACAGCCGCACCGTCGGCTACGCCGAACACGGAGCCGCCGGGATGCTGACGCTGTTCATCCGCGGGGTGCTGTGCAATTGGATGGTGTCCACCGGGGTAGTGGCCGCGATGATGTCGACGAGCGTCTCCGGCAAGGTGATCGGGATGTGGATGCCCGTCATGCTGTTCTTCTACATGGGCTTCGAGCACTCGATCGTCAACATGTTCCTCTTCCCGTCCGGGCTCATGCTCGGCGGCGACTTCTCCATCGCCGACTACTTGGTGTGGAACGAGATCCCCACGGTCATCGGTAATCTCGTGGGCGGACTGACGTTCGTCGGTCTGACCCTCTACGCCACCCACGCCCGCACCAGCCCGTCGCGGATGTTGTTGGCCGACGCGCCGCAGCCGGCGCCGCGGCGCGAGGAGGTCAGCGCATGACCCCGATCATGGCCAAGGCCGATGCCGCGGATTTGATCGTCGCTGCGCGCATTCGGAAGAAGCTGACGTGGGCCGAGATCGCCAAAGAGGTCGACGCTCCGTTGGTGTGGTGCGTGGCCGCGCTCCTGGGTCAGCATCCGATGACCGTCGAACAAGCCGAAAAGATCTGCACCCTAATGGATCTCGACGCAACTGTGGCCGAGAGTCTGCAACTGCAACCCGCACGGGGGATCGATCCGACGCTGCTGTCGGACCCCACCATCTACCGATTCCACGAAGCGCTGTCGGTCTATGGGCCGGCGCTCAAGGAGCTCATCCACGAGGAGTTCGGCGACGGGATCATGAGCGCGATCAACTTCAACGTCGATATCACCCGCCGCTCCCATCCCGACGGTGACCGGGTGGTGGTCACCCTGGACGGCAAGTTCCTCGACTACCGGTGGTGACGCACAACGTCGGTCACACGAGTGCGAAACGATCGGTCCGCCGCACGGGCCGGATGGTGATCGCGGTGACGAGGTCCCCGCTGGTCTGGACCTCGATGACCGCCTGCGGGTGACCGCCGGGGGCCACGACGTCGACGATGCGCCCGGCGACCCGCAATGCCGTGCTGGCCGCGATGCGCGCGACGAACAACCGGGTCTCTTCGGCGACCGCGGATGCGCCGCGGACCGTCGGCGCGGTGCCCGCGGGCAGCAGCGCCGGATCGGCATGCCGGACACAGTCGGGGGCCATCAAAGCGATCATGCGTGCCATGTCGCCGCCGCGCGCGGCACGAAGGAACTCCTCGACGATCTCGCGGTGGGCGCGCTCCTCCGGCGGCGCCGTTCGGTGCGGGTCAGCCGCGCCGATGCGGGTGCGTGCCCGGCTAGCGTGCTTCTTCGCCGCCGCCGGTGTGCCGCCGAGGATGCCGGCGATGTCATCGAAGGGAATCCGGAACAGGTCGTGTAGGACGTAGGCCAGTCGCTGGGCGGGCGTCAATGCGCCGAGTACCACCAGCAACGCCCGGGATACATCCTGCCGGTGCAGCACCTCCTCGTCGGCGGCCGTCGCTGCCTCGTCCGGGTGTCCGAGCGTGTCGACGAGGTGCTGGCGGCGCCGACGCTCGCGCAGCTGGTCGAGGCACACCCTGCTGACGACGACGGTCAGCCACGCCGCCGGGTTTTCGACGTCGTCGTCGTGGGCCTTGTGTGCGCGCAGCCACGTCGTCTGTACGGCGTCCTCGGCATCCTGCGCCGACCCCAGAATCCGGTACGCGAGCGACAACAGTCTCGGTCGCGCCTGCTCGAAATCGTGTGTCGAGATCACCGTGTCACCTTCTCCGGTCCCTGAAACGTCGTACCAGTGCAAGGAGTCGACGAGACGAGACGAAAGGACGTGCGACGTGACGAGCATACCGAGACGACCCGGTCGGGGGTGGCGACTGTGCCCGACGTTCTGACGTGGACGCTGGCGGCGCTGACGGTCACCTGCGCCGTGGCCAATATCGCTGTCGCGGTGGCGGATTGGGGGAAGGCATCGTTCGTGATGGCGAACTCGGCGGAGGTGGGCGTGCGAGTCGAGGCCATCCCGTACCTGGCGGCCCTGAAAATGGCTGGTGGGCTGGGCCTTCTGGCCGGCTTCGCGCTCACTCCGTGGCTCGGGTTGGCTGCGGCGGTGGGGCTGGTGTTGTTCTTCGTCGGTGCTGTGACGGTGCACGTGCGCACCGGAGTGCTGCACAACATCGGGTTTCCGGCGGCCTACCTACTGCTCGCGGTGGCCGCCACCGCATACTTCGGCGTGGTGGTCGGGGGCTAGGTGTCAGATCCGGATGACCGACCTGATCCGGATCTGCTCGGTCTCGCACCGGCGGCAGGTCAGCGACCGGATCTTCAGTCGTACGTTCGCGATTCGCAGGGCTCGCTGACACATCGGATAGGGGCACCCGCAGGAGAGTCGAACCCACCATTGTGCGGGGTGGGCCAGGGGGCCGCAGAAATTGCGGCAGCTGCACAGGATTTCGGGCTCGAAGTCGAGTTCTGCCAGCGACGGCTCGAGCAGTGTGGTCACGGCCTCTGAATCTAAAGTGAAGGTCGAGACTTTTGCGGGAGGCGCGCGCGAGAAATCTGTGCGGCCCCCTCAGCGTCGGCCCGAGACGTGCGCGGCGGCGTCCCGGGGCAGTCGCAGAGTCTCCACCACCGTCACGGCCAGCAACAGCCCCAGGGCTGCGAAGGTCCAGGAGTAGGAGGTCAGCGTGGTCAACAGCAGAGCGGCGAACGCGATACCCAGCCCGGACGCGAGTTCCTGGACCGTGGCATTGAGTGTGTTGGCGTGGGTCAGCTCGTCATCGTCGACATCGGCGAAGGCCAGACTGTTGTAGGCGGTGTAACCGATCGAGCGCAGTGCGCCGCTGACGTAGAGCACCGCCGCGATGACGACGATCGGCAGATCGGGCCGCAGAGCGGCGAGCACGCCGAACCACGCCACCGACACCAGACCGTTGACCAGCAGCACCTGCCGGATGCCGAAGCGGCGCATCAGCGGCGTGGTCAGCGGCTTGATCGTGAGATTTCCGACGAACAGTGCGGTCACCATCAGACCGGCCGCCCACGCCGACCACCCGAACTCGAGTTGGAACAGTAGCGGCAGCAGGAACGGCACCGCCGTGATCACCATTCGGTAGAGAGAACCTCCGGCGACGGTGATTCGCAGGGTGCGGACGCGCAGGACGGCCAGGCGAAGAAGCGGGTTGGCGGCGCGACGCAGGTGCCAGATCGCGGCGGTCAGGCAGCCCACCGCCAGCGCCATACCGCCGCCGACCAGCGCCCACGGGGTGCCGTCGACCCGGACGTGGTCCAGCGCGACCAGCGCCGCCGCGATCCCGATTCCCACCAGCGTCAAGCCGCGCCAGTCGAAAGGAGCGACCGGCGTGGCGGCCTGCCCTCGAATCAACTTGAACGCGAACAACAGTCCGACGACACCGATCGGGATGTTGATGATGAAGATCCACCGCCACGACCCCGCCGTGGCGATGGCGCCGCCGAGCGCCGGAGCCAGCACCGGAGCCGTCAACGCGGGCCACGTCAGCAGCGCGATCGCACGCACCAGATCGCTCTTGGCGGTGCTGCGCAGCACCGCCAGCCTCCCGACGGGCACCATCATCGCGCCGCCGACGCCTTGCAGTACGCGCATGGCCACCAGCATCGGCAGCGAGGTGCTCGCCGCGCATCCCACCGACGCCAGCGTGAACACCGCGATCGCCGTGATGAACACCGGTCGCACGCCGAACCGGTTCGCCAACCAGCCACTGGCCGGGATCAGCACCGCGACGGTCAACAGGTAGGCCGAGATGGCGATGTTGACGTCCACCGGTGCGACGCCGAACGACGCGGCGATGGCCGGAATCGCAGGGGCGATGATGGTCGCGTCGAGGATCTCCATGAACATCGCACCGGCGACTAGCAACGCCAACCCCCGCGGGTAGGTGAGAGCTGTCGTTGCGCCGGACACGGACGTTGAACCTAGACCGTTTCGTGCCGGCTTCCGCGGCGGACCGCAGCCCGGAACCCGGTCGGTTCGCTTCGATTGACCGCCCCGAACAGCGGAGGACGTATCGGTCGCTCAGTTGTCACCACAGTGATTTTTAGTGCCCCGGGAGCAACGCACTCCCGGTCGTCCGGTGGGTCAGGCCCCGACGACGGACCGGTACATGGGGCAGTACGCGGCCACGGCGCCACGGACCATGGCAGTGGCCCCGTTCGTGTCGAGTCCCTCGCCTTGGAGGGACTGCACCAGGTCGCTGCGGATGCGGGCGGGGTCGACGCTGTTGGCCGCCCCCTCGGCGACGATGCCGCAGATGCCGTTACCGGCTTCGACCGCCTGTTCCTCGGACCCGAAGTTCACCCCGAGTTGCTCGAGCAGCGCCAGGAACGCGGCATCGGTCTCGGTGGCTACCGCGTTGGATGCGCCGCCGACGGCGAGGGCCGATGCGGTGGCCGCGACGAAGAGCGACGAGACGAGGTGACGCACGCGCATACCGGCCTCCCGGGTCCAGGGTCTGCCGTGGATGCTATTCGGTGCAGCTGTGCGTGCTCGTGAACCGGATCGTTGTCGGCGCGGCGCGAAACACGAGGTTGAGGATCACGATCAGGTAAGCTCGGACACAACGTCGAACATCTGCGTGATTCTCGGGTGTCGGCCGACGGGTTCAGACCGAAGCCTTCCGAACATCAGTTTCGTGGTTATTTGTCGCGGAACCGCACGAGATGAGGCTTCACACTTTGCAGCAATTCACCGCACACGAGGTTGACGGCGTGCAGGTCGTCGCAGCGGTCGGTGCTGTCGACATGCTGACAGCACCGCATCTACAGGAAGTCATCGACGCGGCTGTCGAGGCGAAGCCCGCCGGACTGGTCGTGGACCTGACCGACGTGGACTTTCTCGGTTCGGCCGGCATGCAGGTCCTGATGGTGACCTTCAACCGGGTGGGGGCGGACACCAAGTTCGCCGTCGTCGCCGACGGCCCGGCCACCAGCCGTCCGCTGAAGATCACCGGTATCTCCGACTACATCGAGATCTTCGCTACCCGCGATCTGGCGCTCAAGACCTTCGCCGAGTAAACCTGTACCGCCGCGGCGCAGATAACGGAATGTTTGCGTTTTCGGCTGTTCGGGAACAGAAGGCTCGCGTTACCGCCATGCTGGTTCCCGGACACGGCTTACGGGTCGCCGGGCAGGAGTACTGCGAAAAGGAGCACTTCGATGGGTGACAACAACTCGGGTCCGGAAGAAGCAGTCAAGGGCGTCGTCGAGGGCGTGAAGGGCAGGGCCAAAGAGGTCGTCGGCGTCGTCACCGGCCGCGATGACCTGCAGCGCGAGGGCAAGGCGCAGCAGGACAAGGCCGATGCGCAGCGCGAGGCCGCCCAGAAGGAAGCCGAGGCCGAGAGTGCGCGGGCGGCGGCGAAGGCCAATGAAGAACGTCAACGGGCCGAGCAGTCATAGGCCGATGGGCAGCTCGCTGACGCGATGACTGTCACGTCCATACGCAGCAGGTCAGCCGACTGCCGAAGCTTCTCGATAGCGTCGACAGAGTTGGTGGTGGCCGCTCGCGCCAAGGGACGTGGATCCAGCCGGGAAACCACGGTCTCGGTGGCGGGCGAGGTCGACGCCGGCAACGCCAAGCGTTTCGCCCACAGCGTCCGGGAGGCCGCCGGACAGTGCGCGACACTCGTGCTCGATCTGAGCAAGGTCCACTTCATGGCCTTCGACGGAGCCTCCGCGTTGTATGCGCTCAGCGCGCATCTGGGTCGCGAAGGTGTGAGTTGGTGTGTGGTCGGCAGTCCGTCGGTGCGCCGCGTCCTCCAACTGTGCGACCCGGAAGGATTGATCCCGCTCGCGGCCGTGTCACCGATCCGAGACGCCGAACCGGCCTGACCGAATTGTGACCGGGTCGAGCGTCCACAGCGAATTGTGACCTGAGCGTGGTCGGGGGCGTTCCTGCTGTGGTGTGTATTCGCGAAACAGGCGCGTAACGGTCGCTGTGATCTAGCGCTCACTTTGTCTGGCAAACCTAAGAATTTGTTATCGAAAGGTTTGATCAGCACGGTTGGCGACTCATTGCCGCGTACCCGATCGTCGCAGTTCAAGGCCCCTGGCGCGGTTGCTGAGAACCGGAGCGGGTAATCGGACCAAGAATTTCTTAAGCGATGCCTGAGAAGTGTTGTGCCGCTTGTCGATAACGGGAAACCAGCTGTTCGTGACCTTGAAATTCCGTGGTTAGAGTGGCTTCAAGGTCGCTCCCCTCAGGGGGCCAGGACAGCAGATCTAGGCCGGATGCACTTCATGCCGGCGGAGGTACTACAGCAGATGGCAAACTTTGCGCTGCCCAATGGGCAGAACCGGCGGCACCCCGCCGCTTCCCGATCCACGACAGCCCGCACGGACGCGGGCTGCGACTCGGGCGGAACCTTCGAGCAGCGGCTCCCGGTCGGCTACGGCCCGATCGGTGAGATCGCCACCGGAGGCCGCGTCATGGCCGTCGCGAACAACGCGACCGGCACCGTCTCGATCTTCGACGCCGACACCCTCGCCGGTATCGGCGCGTTGCGCGTCGGCGGCGAACCCACCGCCGTCACCGTCACCGATGACCGCGCCTACGTCAGCATCGCCTCGCAGACACACGACGTCGTCTCGGCGATCGACCCGCACACCTGCGACGTCGTAGCCACCTACCGGCTGCCCTCCGGTGTCACCGCGCTGGCGGCCAGCCCGGACGGCAAGCGGGTGTACGCCGGTCGCACCGACCCCGAGCAGATGGTCGGCTCCACGCTCGACCGCGTCGAACTCTCGGTCATCGACACCACCGCCGAGCAGGTCGGCACCATCGACATCGGCTCCGGCCCGGCAGCCAACATCGACGCAATCCAGGTCGATCCCCGCACGAACCAGATCTACGTCGCCGTCACCGACGACCGCAGCAGTCAACTCGTCATCGTCGACGCCGACACGACGCGGGTGCGCCGTGTGATCCCGGTCGGTCCGCCGATCCGGGACATCGCCTACGGAGGTGACGCGGTCTACGTCCTGACATCCGACCGCGCCGTCGGCGGCGCGCTCTACGTCATCGACCTCAGCACCCACCGCGTCAGCGATTTCGTCGCCCTCGGCGGCGCACCCACCCAGCTGTCGCTCAGCCCGGACGAGGCCCGCGCCTACGTCGTCGACTACGACCGCGTCATCGTGGTGTGCGCACTGAGCCTCGAGATCATCGACAGCCTGCGCACCGACGCGCGCCCCTCCTGCGTCGCCCAGAAACGCGACGGCTCACAGCTGTTCGTCGCCGACTACTCGGGTTCGGTGAACATCTTCGCCGTCGAGTCGACGCTCGAAGAGCTCTATACGCAGATCGTCGCCACCGACGCGATCGCCTTCGGCCTCCAGCCGCTCACGGCCTGAGTGTTCGCCAGAGCTGTCTAGCGCTCGGCACGCTGGTAGGCGGTCACCACCGCCGCACCGCCGAGGCCGATGTTGTGCTGCAACGCCGCGGTCACGCCGTCGACCTGACGCTTGTCGGCGGTGCCGCGCAGCTGCCACGTCAGCTCGCTGCACTGGGCCAGACCCGTCGCGCCCAGCGGATGTCCCTTGGAGATCAGCCCGCCCGAGGGATTGACCACCCAGCGGCCGCCGTAGGTGGTGTCGTTGTCGTCGATCAGCGTGGGCGCCTCGCCCGGGCCGCACAGCCCCAGGGCCTCGTAGAGCAACAGCTCGTTGGCCGAGAAGCAGTCGTGCAGCTCGATGACCTGGAAGTCCTCCGGTCCCAGACCTGACTGCTGGTAAACCTGTTGCGCGGCTTTGACGTTCATGTCGTAGCCGATGATGTTGGCGGCGCTGCCGTCGAACGTCGAGGCGAAATCGGTGGTCATCGCCTGACCGACGATCTCCACGGCCTGCCCGGCGAGCCCGCGCTTGGCGACGAAATCCTCACTGGCCAGCACCACCGCCGCCGATCCGTCCGACGTCGGTGAGCACTGCAGCTTGGTCAACGGGTCGGAGATCATCTTGGCCGCCAGGATGTCGTCGAGGGTGTACTCGTCCTGGAACTGCGCGTACGGGTTGTTCACCGAATGCTTGTGGTTCTTGTAGCCGATCTTCGCGAAATGCTCGGCGGTGGTGCCGTACTTCTTCATGTGCTCGCGCCCCGCGGCGCCGAACATCCACGGCGCCACCGGGAACTGCATCGCGTCGATCTCATTGAGCGCCACGATGTGTCGCTTCATCGGGGACTCGCGGTCGTCGACGCTGCTGGCCAGCGAACCGGGCTGCATCTTCTCGAACCCGAGCGCCAGCACGCAGTCGGCCAAGCCGCCGCGGATGGTCTGCGCACCCAGATACAGCGCCGTCGACCCCGTCGAACAGTTGTTGTTGACGTTGACGATCGGAATGCCCGTCATCCCCAACTCGTAGAGCGCGCGTTGCCCCGACGTCGAGTCGCCGGAGCAGTAACCGACGAAACCCTGCTCGATGTCGGTGTACTCGACGCCGGCATCGGCCAACGCCTTGGTGCCCGACTCACGGGCCATGTCCGGGTAGTCCCAGCCTTCTCTGCGGCCGGGCTTCTCGAACTTGGTCATGCCCACGCCGACGACAAATACACGGCCCATGTTGCTCGTCCCTTCGCTGCTGTACGTCTGCATGGAACCTAGCGTGCCCATTCGGTCCCGCGGTGGCCGACTGCTGAGATAGACCTGAACGCGACAGTGAGGAGACGCAATGGCGCTGCGGGTGGTGCAGTGGGCGACCGGTGGTGTGGGTGTCGCGGCGATTCGCGGGGTGCTCGACCATCCCGCGCTCGAACTCGTCGGATGCTGGGTGCATTCCGAGCGCAAGGCAGGTCTCGATGCCGGGGACATCGCAGGTGTCGGGGCGCTGGGTGTGACGGCCACCAACAGCATCGAGGAGATTTTGGCGCTGGAGGCCGACGCGGTCATCTACACCCCGTTGTTGCCGAACCGCGACGAGGTCACCGCGCTGCTGCGTTCCGGCAAGAACGTCGTGAGCCCCGTCGGATGGTTCTATCCCTCGGAGAAGGAGGCGGCGCCGCTGCGGGCCGCCGCGCTGGACGGGAACGTCACGCTGCACGGCACCGGCATCGCGCCCGGCGGCATCAGCGAGAAGTTCCCGCTTCTGCTGTCGGCCATGTCGACCGGTGTCACCTTCGTCCGGGCCGAGGAGTTCTCCGATCTGCGCACCTACGAGGCGCCCGACGTGCTGCGCCACGTCATGGGTTTCGGGGACACACCCGAGAAAGCGCTGTCGGGCCCGATGCAGAAGCTGCTCGACGGCGGGTTCATCCAGTCGGTGCGCATGATCGTCGACGAAATGGGTTTCGCCGCACAACCTTTGGTGCGTTCGTCGCAAGAGATCGCGGTGGCCTCGGCGCCCATCGCATCGCCGCTGGGCACGATCGAGCCCGGGCAGGTCGCCGCGCGCCGGTTCCACTGGGAGGCCCTGGTCGGTGACGATGTCGTGGTCCGGGTGACGGTCAACTGGCTGATGGGTGAACAAAACCTGGACCCGCCATGGGATTTCGGCCCTGAAGGGCAACGCTATGAGATGGAGGTGCAGGGTAACCCGGACTTCACCGTCGTGGTCAAGGGTTTCCAATCCGAGTTCGGTGACGACGGACCCGAGTCGGGGATCGTGGCCACCGCGGCGCACTGCGTGAACTCCGTGCCGGCCGTGTGCGCCGCGCCGCCGGGGATCAGCACCTACCTCGATCTGCCCTTCCTCAGCGGCAAGGCCGCACCGGGCATGGGCGGGGTCCACCCCTCCTCGGCCTGACATGGCAGCATGCTGTTGATGACCGACACCAAACGTGCTCTGGTGCTGGCCGGTGGAGGGCTGGCCGGTATCGCGTGGGAAACCGGTGTACTGCTCGGCATTCACGACGAAGCCCCTCATGCCGCCGCCGCGCTGCTCGGGAGCGACGTGCTGGTCGGCACGTCGGCGGGTTCGGCGGTCGCCGCGCAGATCAGCAGCGGAGTGCCGCTCGAGGAACTGTTCGCGCGGCAACTGTCCGACGAGGGCGGCGCCCACGAGATCCACCCCGGCGTCGCGATCGAGACGATCACCGGGCTGTTCCTCGATGCCATGCAGACCCCCGGAGCCACCAAAGAGCAGAAGCTGCAGAAGATCGGCGCGGTCGCCGCCGACGCCGACACGGTCACCGAAGACGTGCGCCGCGCCGTCATCGAGCACCGGTTGCCGTCCCACGACTGGCCCAGCCGCACCCTGCGCGTCACCGGAATCGACATCACCACCGGGGAACTCGTGGTCTTCGACAACGAGACCGGCGTCGGACTCGTCGACGCCGTCGCCGCGAGCTGCGCCGTACCCGGTGTGTGGCCACCGGTGACCATCGGCTCCCGCCGGTTCATGGACGGTGGGGTCGGCAGCACGGTCAACATGAGCGCCGCGCAGGACTGTGATACCGCCGTCGCGTTGGTGCCGTCCAGTGCGCAGTCGCCGTCCCCCTGGGGTGTCGGGACCGTCGAGGAGATCCAGGCCTTCCCAGGTGCGACGCTGGCCATCTTCGCCGACGACGAGTCGCTGCAGGCCTACGGCCCCAATCCCCTCGACCCGGCCTGCCGGGCACCCGCGGCGCAGGCCGGGCGGGTGCAAGGCCGCCGGGAGGCGCACCGCGTCGCGGCGTTCCTAGGAACGTGAGACGCGCGTTTCCAGGGTGTCGAGCCCGGTCGCGGCCAGTTCCTGCCCGATTTCGATGACCTCGGCGGCGCGGTGGAAGTCCAGGCTGCGGCACACCGTGCGCGGTACCTCGATCAGCAGGTCGGGAGGGTAACCGGCCAGCGTGTGACGAGCCAGCGCCGCCTGGGCGATGTCGATGACCCGGTTCATCACGTCGAAGCTGCCCAGGCGGGGCACTGACGGAATGTCGCCGGCTTCGACGGTGTCCTCGACGGGTTCGTCATCGCCGGTCATGAACCGGCCCAGTACCGCGCGGCCGGTCTGGGTCTCCAGCAGGGATTTCGCGGCCTTGCTGTCGAGCAACGAAGACCGGGTGCGCCACATGCGGTTCAACCATTCCCCGCTGGGCCGGGTCTCGTGCTCGTCGCGATGGGGGTCGGGATCGTCACCGGAGAGGCTGACCGCCAATGTCGCGTCGGCGACGACGGCGGCGATCGGCGCCATGGGAATCGGGTCGAGGATGCCGCCGTCGGCCAACAACCGGCCATCGAGGACGTGCGGCGTGATCAGGCCGGGGATGGCGATGGACGCCCGGATGGCGTCGTCGACCGGTCCGCGCTGCATCCACACCGATTTCCCGGTGATCAGGTCGGTGGCCACCGACGTGTACGGGACCGGCAGCTCCTCGATGGTGATGTCACCGACGATGTCACGCACGGCTTCGAGGATCTTCTCGGCGCGCAACACCCCGGGTGCCGTCAACGACGGATCGAGCAGCCGCAACACCGCGCGCTGGGTCAAGGCGGTGGCCCACGAGGTGAACTCCGCCAACTTGCCGGCGGCCTCCAAACCGCCGACGAGGGCACCCATCGACGACCCCGCGATGCCGACGATCTCGTGGCCGCGCTCGTGCAGTTCGTTGATCACCCCGATGTGGGCGTAGCCGCGGGCTCCGCCGCTGCCCAGTGCCAGTGCGACCCGCATGTATGCATTCTGGCCGAGTGGCCCCGACGGTGTGCGCGGAGTTAGTTCACCCCGTGATCCGAAGTCATCCGCACAGGTCGTCGGCCGCTGCCTCCACCGCCACGATGACCGCCGACTGCTGGCCCGGCGTCAGCTCGGGCCACGGTTTCTCGAACAGGCCCTTACCCACCGGACCGCCCTGCTGGAGCGTCTTGAGGTACGGCTCGACCTGCGCCGCCGGGTCGCCGCCTCGCTCCTGCATCCACGTTTTGGCTGCTCGGCAGGCCTGGAAATAGTCGTCTTCGGTGGAGTCGGCCGGCGCGGCGACAGCCGTGGTGACGCCGTCGGGCGAGACGCCGGGCGCGCTGGAGGCGGCCGGCGACGACGTCGTGGTCGTCGGCGCCGGCTGTTCCGGTGTCGGTTCCTCGCTCGACCCGCACCCGGCCAGCATCAGCGTGACCACCCCGGCCAGAGCGACGGCGCATCTCCGCATGCCGCCAATCTATGCAACACTGGCGCCCATGAGGAACGAGACCCGGTACCTGGAGTGTTGTCCGGCCTGACCGCCGACCCCCGTACCCGTTCTCGTCACCCCTGGAGACCCCTCATGGTTCTCGCGCCCACCCGGCTGCGTCTGCCCGATCTTCTGCATGTCACCGACCGATTCGCCGACGACGTCCTCGGCGGCGACTATGACCACCTGTTCCCGCCCGGTGGCCTGCCCCGTGCCGACCGCTGGTTCACCCGCCTGCACGGCAACGACGAACTCGACGTCTGGCTGATCAGCTGGGTGCCCGAACGCGCGACCGAACTGCACGACCACGGCGGCTCGCTGGGCGCGCTGACGGTGGTCAGCGGCGCCCTCCGGGAAACCCGTTGGGACGGTGAGGCGTTGCGTGACCGCACGCTGGTCGCCGGTGACCAGGCCGCGTTCCCGCTCGGCTGGGTGCACGACGTCGTGTGGCACCGCGACAGTGTCACGGTGAGCCCGGCGCCGACGTTGAGTGTGCATGCGTACTCACCACCGCTGACTGCGATGTCGTATTACGACGTGACCGCCGAGAATGCGTTGCGGCGTAATCGGACTGAGTTGACGGACGGACCGGAGGGACACTAACTGGTCATGGGTAGCCGAATCGACGCCGTACTGGACGACGCGCGCTCCCGCCTGACCCGGTTGACGGCCGAGCAGGTACCCGCCGCGCTGGACCGGGGCGCGCTGCTGGTCGACATCCGCCCGGCTGCGCAGCGCGCCGCCGAGGGAGAGGTGCGTGAGGCGCTGGTGATCGAGCGCAACGTGCTGGAGTGGCGCTGCGACCCGACCAGCGACGCCCGGATCCCGCAGGCCGCCGGTGACGACGTGGAGTGGGTGATCCTGTGCTCGGAGGGTTACACCTCCAGCCTGGCGGCCGCGGCCCTACAGGACCTGGGTCTGCACCGGGCCACCGATGTCATCGGCGGCTACCACGCACTCAAAAAGGTTCTTGTCTAGGTGTTTTCGTCGCTGTGCAGCATTCCGCGCAGCCGTTCGGTCTTCTCCTGTGTCCACCCCGGCGGCTGCAGGATCTGGGCCCACGCGTCGGCGACGTCGCGGACGTAGACGTGGCCGTGCCCGTCGGGCACGTCGACTGCGACCGCCATGTCGGCCGACACCTGCAGGAACGTCACCACCGGGATCCACTCCATGTCCGGGGACACGTCGATGCCGCGTTTCTCGTGCAGCCAGTCCGGCCGGGAGAACAGCAGATCGGGGTTCCACCACGCGATCGGATCCGAGGCGTGCTGCAGATAGACCACGCGCGGGCTGCCCCACACCGAGTCCGGCCGCTGGAGGTCGTCGGGCTCGGCGACGAATCGCACGTTCGCGCCGTCGTCGTAGATCGGCAACCACTGCGGCGAACCCGGATCGCGGTTGAGCGTCAGGTCGTTCCACACCGTGTTGTTGAACGTCGGGCCGCTGAACAACGCCCCGTCGGTGCGGGCGATCAGGTTGTTCAGCGCCAGGAACGGGGCTTCGCCGCCGAAGGATCCGAGACTTTCGCCGAACACCACCAGCTTCGGCCGTTGCGCCTCGGGCATCTCCCGGATCAGCGCGTCGACGGCTTCGAACAGGGCCTGACCGGCCTGCCGGGCGTTCTCGTTGTCGACCAGGAACGACAACCAGCTCGGCAGGAACGAGTACTGCATCGACACGATCGCGGTGTCGCCGTTGTACATGTACTCCAGCGCGGTGGCCTCGGCCTCGTTGATCCATCCGGTGCCGGTGGTGGTGGCCACGGCCACCACGGCGCGCTGAAGTGCGCCGGTGCGCTGCAGTTCCCGCGCGGCCAGCTCTGCGGTGGCCTTGATGTCGTCGGCGGAGTGCAGACCCGCGTAGGCCCGGATCGGCTCGATCGCCGGTTCGCCGTTGAACTCCGTCAGTTCTGCGACGGTGGGGCCGCCCGAGACGAAGATCCGCCCCTGGTGTCCCAGCGACTCCCACGACGCCAGTGACTCGGGACCACCCGAACGCAGAACCGACTGTGGCGCAGCGAAATCCGGGTCGGTCTCGTCATTGACCGCGGCGAAGGTCTTGTTGATGGTGTCCATCGCAAAGCGCACCACCACGCCGTTGAGCAGCGCCACCGACAACGCGACCACCAGGGCCACCGCGACCACTGTCGAGACCCGCGGCGGCGCAACGCGATTGAGCTGACGGACCAGGAAGCGCACCAGCAGTCGCAGCGCCTGCCCGATCTCGACGAGTACGAACAACGTCACCAGTGCGATGGCACCGGCCAGCGGGTAGTCCCAGAACCCCAACCGCGGCACGCCCATCAGGTCGCGGACGTCGTCCTGCCACCGGTGGAACCAGAAGATGGCCAGCACCATCCCGATGGCGCCGACCACGACGAGGACCAGCCAGGCCCACCGCGGCGCGGGCGGGCTGGAGTCCTTGGAACGCAGGTAGCGCACCAGCCACACCGCGAACACGCCGATGCCGTAACCGATTGCGCCTGCGCCGCCGCTGACGAGACCCTGGAACAGCGGGCCGCGTGGGAGCAGTGACGGGGTGAGCGAGAAGTACAGGAACACCAGACCCATCGCGGTGCCGGTGAACGTGTAATGACGAATCCACCAGGCACTGCGGGGCGCAGCGCTCTTCTCGGTCGTCGGAGCCTCGACGGTGTCGGTCACGCCCGAACTTTAGCGGTGGGAGAAGTTCGCTTCCCGCTTCTCGGCGAAAGCGTTCATGCCCTCGGTCTGGTCGTCGGTGGCGAACGCCGAGTGGAACAGGCGCCGCTCATAGAGCAGCCCTTCGGCCAGCGTCGACTCGAACGACCGGTTGACCGCCTCCTTGGCCATCCGCGACGCCGACAGCGACATCCCCGCGATGGTCCGGGCGACCGCCTTGGCTTCGTCGAGCAGTGCATCGGCGGGCACCACCCGCGAGACGAGGCCGGCCCGTTCGGCTTCCTGAGCGTCCATGTTGCGGCCGGTCAGGATCAGGTCCATGGCCTTGGCCTTGCCGATCGCGCGGGTCAGCCGCTGCGAACCGCCCATGCCCGGCAGCACGCCGAGCTTGATCTCGGGCTGGCCGAACTTCGCGCTGTCGGCGGCGATGAGGATGTCGCACATCATCGCCAGTTCGCAGCCACCGCCCAGGGCGTACCCCGCCACCGCCGCGATGGTGGGGGTGCGGGTGGCGGCGAACTTGCCCCAGAGGGCGAAGAAGTCGGAGGAAAAGACGTCGGCGAACGACAGGTTGGCCATCTCCTTGATGTCCGCCCCGGCGGCGAAGGCTTTCTCGTTACCGGTGATGATGATCGCGCCGACCCCCGGGTCGGCGTCGAGTTCGGCTGCCGCGCTGGTGACTTCGTGCATCACCTGACTGTTGAGCGCGTTGAGCGCCTTGGGCCGGTTCAACGTGATGAGCGCGACGCGGTCTTCGCGGGTGAGCAGGATGGTCTCGTAGCTGTCGGTCATGGTCACTCCTGTTCGAACGTCAGATCGGGCTGTGCCGGCGCGAAGTACGCGTCGACGTCGGCTGTGGTGACGGCATCCAGCGTCGCCGGCGACCACTTCGGGTTGCGGTCCTTGTCGACGAGCTGAGCACGGATGCCCTCGACGAGATCATGCGACTGCAGTGACGCGCAGGAGGTCCGGAATTCCTGCACCAGTACCTCTTCGAGGGTCGCCGCTTCGGCGGCCTGGCGGACCGCCCGCAGGGTCACCGACAGCGCGACGGGGGAGCGGGTCGAGATCAGGTCGGCCGCTTCGGGGGCGGGTCCGCCCTGCGCGCGCAGCGCCGCGACGATGTCGGCGACGGTCTCCTTGCCGTAGCACTCGTCGATCCAGGACCGTTCGGCCATCAGGGGACTGGCCGGCGGCTCCTGCGCATGAGCGGCCAGCGCGGCGTCGACCCCGTCGTCGATGATCGCCCGGGTGAACGCATCGAGGTCGGCGTGCGGAACGAAGTGGTCGGCGAAGCCCATCGCGATCGCGTCGGCGCCGGAGAACGGCGCGCCCGTCAGCGCGGCGTGCAGACCGAGGTGGCCGGGGGAGCGCGCCAGGATGTAGGTGCCGCCGACGTCGGGGATGAAGCCGATGCCGACCTCGGGCATCGCCATCTTGGTGGTGTCGGTGACGACGCGGACACTGCCGTGGGCACTGATGCCGACACCGCCGCCCATCGTGATGCCGTCCATGATCGCCACGTAGGGCTTCGGGTAACGGCCGATGTAGGCGTTGAGCAGGTACTCGTCGTGCCAGAAGCGGCGCGACTCGGCGCCGCCGGCCTTGGCGTCGTGATAGATCGCGACGACGTCGCCGCCGGCGCACAGCCCGCGCTCACCGGCACCGGAGATCATCACCGCGCGCACGGAGTCGTCGTTCTCCCATTGCTTCAGCGCGTCCGCGATCGCGGTGACCATCGGATGGGTCAGCGAATTGATCGCCTTGGGACGGTTGAGCGTGATGCGCCCGATGCCGTTCTCGACCGTTACTAGGACATCCTCGTTTTCGACCACAATTGCAATGTAGATCGTCCGCCGCGCGCAGGCAGGCCCGGGTAAGGTTTCCTGTGAAGCTCCTGGGAATCGATCCCCGACATCGGGAACCGTCCGGGAACCCCGCTCGTTGAGAGGGTGTTCGTCTCCGGCGACCACACGCCACAGGACATAACAGAAGGAAAGGAACCGACGGTGCGCGAAAGCAGCAACCCGGTATTTCGCTCGCTCCCCAAGGGGCAGCAAGGCGGATACGCGCAATTCGGTACCGGAGCCGCCGGCTACGGTGCGCAAGCGGTACACGCCGATCCCTATGTGACCCAGTATCCCGATCAGCAGCAGACCGGCGTCTCGCGTCCGATGACGATCGACGACGTCGTGACGAAAACCGGCGTCACGCTCGCGGTGCTGACCGCCGTCGCAGTCGTGTCCTACTTCATCGCCACGGTGAATCCGGGCCTGGCCATGATGCTGGCAATGGTCGGCGCCATCGGCGGCCTGGTCCTGGTTCTGGTCGCGACGTTCGGTCGCAAGCAGGACAACCCGGCGATCGTCCTCAGCTACGCCGGCCTGGAAGGCCTGTTCCTGGGCGCGATCTCGTATCTGTTCGCCAACGTCGTCTCCAACGGCGGCTACTCGATGATCACGCAGGCGATCGTCGGCACCCTCGGCGTGTTCTTCGGCATGCTCGTCGTCTACAAGACCGGTGCCATCCGCGTCACCCCGAAGTTCACCCGGATGATCGTCGCCGGCATGTTCGGTGTGCTGGCCCTGATGCTGGTCAACTTCCTCGCCGCGATCATCGGCGGCGGCGACGGCCTGGGTCTGCGCAGCGGCGGCATGCTGGCCATCGGCTTCTCGCTGCTGTGCATCGGCCTGGCGGCGTTCAGCTTCCTGATCGACTTCGACGCTGCCGACCAGATGATCCGCGCCGGTGCGCCGGAGAAGGCGGCCTGGGGCGTCGCTCTCGGTCTGACCGTCACCCTGGTCTGGCTGTACGTCGAGATCCTGCGACTGCTCAGCTACTTCAACCAGGATTAGCCTCTACGCGAAAAGGGCGCCCACTGCGGTGGGCGCCCTTTTTCGTGCCTAGGCTGGCGGCTTGCTCGCGCGCTCGCTCGGAAGGGTTGGTCGCGGACAGAATGCGTGCGCCGGCGGCTTGCTCGCGCCGACTGTGCGCTGAGGGCGGTAGATCGGTCGTTTTGCCGCCGTGGGCGCACGCTCGGCGCAGCCGTCCGCCCTGTGCGCACGCTCGGTGATCCGGGGCGCGGGCTATGGGTAGTGGGTCGGCGGCTGGTTTGCGCCGAGTGTGCGGTGAGGGCGAAGAATCGGCGGTTTGGCCGCCCTGTGCGCACGCTCGGCGCGACCGTTCGCCCTGAGCGCACGCTCGGTGATCGGGGGCGCGGGCTATGGGCAGGCGATCGCGGCTTGCTCGCGCCGACTGTGCGGTGAGGGCGGCGAATCGGCCGTTTGGCCGCCGTGGACGCACACTCGGTGCGACCGTTCGCCGCGTGCGCACGCTCGGTGATCGGGGGCGCGGGCTATGGGCAGTGTGTCGGCGGCTTGCTCGCGCCGACTGTGCGGTGAGGGCGAAGAATCGGCCGTTTGGCCGCCGTGGGCGCACGCTCGACGCGACCGTCCGCCTTGTGCGCACGCACGCGGGCGATCGGGCTATGGCAGGCGACTACGAGAGCCGCTCCACCACCATCGCCATACCCTGGCCGCCGCCGACGCACATCGTCTCGATTCCGAACGTCTTGTCGTGCGTGGCAAGGTTGTTCAGCAGCGTGGCGGTGATCCGCGCGCCGGTCATCCCGAACGGGTGGCCCAAAGCGATCGCGCCGCCGGACACGTTGAGCTTGTCTTCGTCCATGCCCAGCTCGCGCGCCGATCCCAGCACCTGGACGGCGAACGCCTCGTTGATCTCGTACAGGTCGATGTCGGAGATGCTCATCTTCGCGTTGGCCAGCGCCTTCTTGACCGCCTCGATCGGGCCCAGGCCCATGATCTCCGGCGAGAGGCCCGAGACGCCCGTCGAGACGATCCGCGCCAGCGGGGTCAGACCCAACTCCTTGGCGCGTACGTCGCTCATGATCACCACGGCGGCAGCACCGTCGTTGAGCGGGCACGCGTTGCCCGCGGTGATCGTGCCGTTGGGGCGGAACACCGGCTTGAGCTGGCTGATCTTCTCGTAGGTGGTTCCCGCGCGCGGGCCGTCGTCCTTCGACACCACGGTGCCGTCTGGCAGGGTCACCGGCACGATCTCACGCTCGAAGAAGCCGTTGTTGATGGCCTCCTCGGCGCGGTTCTGCGAACGCACGCCCCAGCGGTCCTGATCCTCGCGGCTGATACCGGTGAACGCCGCGACGTTCTCGGCGGTCTGGCCCATCGCGATGTAGATGTCGGGCAGCAGGCCGTCTTCACGCGGATCGTGCCATTCGGACGCGCCCTCGGCGGCCTTCGCCGTCCGCGCCTGTGCGTCGGCGAACAGTGGGTTCTTGGTGTCCGGCCAGCCATCGGCGGTGCCCTGACCGAACCGCGACACCGTCTCCACCCCGGCCGAGATGAACGCGTGGCCCTCGCCGGCCTTGATCGCGTGGAACGCCATCCGCGTGCTCTGCAACGACGACGAGCAGTACCGGTTGACGGTGGTGCCGGGCATGAAGTCGTAGCCCAGTTGCACGGCGACCACCCGGGCGATGTTGTTGCCCGCCTCCCCGGCGGGCTGGCCGCAGCCCATGATCAGGTCGTCGATGTCACGGGGATCCAGAGCAGGCACCTTGTCGAGCACTGCCTTGACCATCTGCGCGGCGAGATCGTCGGGACGCATGGACACCAGCGATCCCTTGTTGGCGCGCCCGATCGGCGAGCGGGCGGTGGCGACGATGACGGCTTCGGGCATGACGGCTCCTCCGGTGCGGCGATGCGGACTAGGACGAACCTAGCTGCCGGGCACCCCTACGCGTGCGCGGGTACCGTCCCCACCCCACCCAGCACCGGGGCGGGCACGCCGGTCGACCGGCGCCACAGCCGACTCACGCCGCTCAACCGGCGCAGCAGCGGCCCTTGTCCTGCCGAACGGGAGCGCAGTGCCGCCTCGGGCGGAGTGTCGGAGTTGCACTCGTCCAGGGCGGCGCACAACGCCGGCAGCAGCTGCTTGGCGGCCAGCGAGTAGCCGGCGGCCGACGGGTGGAACATGTCGTCGGAGAACAGCAGTTCGGGGGTCTGGTAGAAGTGCGGCGCGAGCAGGTCGGCGAACGGCACGGGGACACCGCCGGCGGCGCGCACCGCAGCGGCCTGGGCCCGCGCCAGCCGCAGGCCGCGGGCGCGCACCCACGACCGCAGTGGTTGCGGGATCGCCTTGATGACACCGAAGTCCGGGCAGGTACCGACGACGACGACCGCGTCGCTAGCGCGCAACCGGCGCACGGCCTGACCGAGACGCCGTGCCGACGGGCCGATCCCGTTGGGCCGGGTGATGTCGTTGGCGCCGATCATGATGACCGCCGCGTCCGGGGGTCGGCCGGCCACGAACATCGCGTCGATCTGCCCGGAGAGTCCCTTGGAGGTCGCGCCGACGATCGCCTTGGTGCTCAGCCGGATGCGCTTCCCGGATTCCTCGGCCAGGCCGCGCGCCAGGAGCACGCCGGGGACCTCTTCGGCGTCGCCGCAGCCGTAGCCGGTGGCCGTCGAATCGCCGAAGATCATCAGGTGCAGGTCGAACGGCACGCCGCGCTGCCAGCGCTCGACAGGTCCGCCGCCGGGGGAGTACACCCCGTCGGCGCGCGGCGGGATGTCCCAGGCCTTGGGGATCACCTGCCGCGCCTTGTCGGCCTGGCCGGTCAGCAGGTTGCGCGCCCCGACATAGGCCGATCCGGTCGAGGCGAGGGTGGCCGCGACCGCCCAGAAGAACGTCGAGCGGCGCGGTAAGCGACCGCCAGGAGCACGACCTGAGCTGCCCACGCGGCCAGTCTAGAGAGGTTCGACGCCGATCCTCGCGCGTCCTGCACGGTGGGCCGGTCACGGTGCGGTATCAAGTCCGAGTGGTTTGCGTTTAACCCATTGTGATTAGGGTTACATCTGTCAAGCTAAGTTAGAAGACAAGCTGAGTAAATCGGCTTATCTGGCACTACAACGGCGTAGGAAGTGGTGGCGATGACGGCACCGAGCAAGGTCCCCAGCACAGCTCATATCGGCGTTCGTGCAGGTCGGAATCTGAAACCGCGCCGCCTTCCGGTCAGTGACGGCGCGCCCGTCGAAGTTGTCGAAGACGGTCCCAGCATCGCCGGCCGCATGCTCGGACTGGCCGCATCGCTAACCATCAAACCGTTCCTGACGGTCGGCAGCTATGCGCCGAAGCTGCCCTGGCCCTGGGGCGTCGTCGACTTCGCGGCGCGGGTCCTCAAGCCGGCCCCCGGCACGGTGCGCGCCACGATCTCGCTGCCGCACTGCAACGCCCAACTGGTGCGTGCCTCAGGTGTCCTGCCGGCCGACGGCAACCGCAGCGTCATCCTGTACCTGCACGGCGGGGCGTTCCTGACGTGCGGCGTCAACACGCACGGACGCCTGGTCACCGCCCTGTCCGGATGCGCCGACGCACCCGTGCTGGTGGTGAACTACCGGATGATCCCCAAGCACTCCGTGGGGACGGCGCTCGACGACTGCTACGACGGCTACAAGTGGCTGCGCGAGCTCGGGTACGAACCCGACCAGATCGTGCTGGCCGGTGACTCCGCCGGCGGCTACCTGGCCCTTTCGCTGGCCGAGCGTCTGCAGGCCGAAGGCATCGACGGCTACCAGCCGGAGACGCCCGCCGCGGTGGTGACGATGTCGCCGCTCTTCGAGATCGACAACGAGAGCCGCGCCGAGCACCCCAACGCGCGCACCGACGCGATGTTCCCGCCCAAGGCATTCCACGCGCTCGTGGAGCTCATCGAGGCCGCAGCGGCGAAACGGACCGTCAACGGCAAGCCCGAAGAGATCTACGAACCCCTCGACCACATCGAGCCGGGCCTGCCGCGCACCCTGATCCACGTCTCCGGGTCCGAGGTCCTGCTCAGCGACGCCCGCAAGGCGGCGCGGTTGCTCGCCGCCGCCGGCGTCCCCGTCGAGGTCCGCGTCTGGCCGGGCCAGATGCACGTGTTCCAGCTCGGTGCGCCGATGGTGTCCGAGGCCAGCCGCTCGTTGAGGCAGATCGGCGAGTACATCCGAGAGGCCACCTGGTAGTCCCACGCCGCGCCTGGGACGATGGACTCATGCGCATCGCCCGGCACATCAGTGAGCTCATCGGCAACACCCCGTTGGTACAGCTGAACTCGGTGGTCCCACCGGGTGCGGGTCTGGTCGCGGCCAAGGTCGAGTACATGAACCCGGGCGGCAGTTCGAAGGACCGCATCGCGATCAAGATGATCGACGCCGCCGAAGCCAGCGGGGAACTGCGGCCCGGCGGCACCATCGTCGAACCCACCTCCGGGAACACGGGCGTCGGGTTGGCACTGGTTGCCCAGCAGCGTGGCTACAAGTGCATCTTCGTCTGCCCGGACAAGGTCGGCGAGGACAAGCGCAACGTCTTGCGCGCCTACGGAGCCGAGGTCGTGGTGTGCCCGACGGCCGTCCCGCCGGACCACCCGGACAGTTACTACAGCGTGTCCGACCGGCTCACCCGTGAGATCGACGGGGCGTGGAAGCCGGACCAGTACTCCAACCAGATGGGCCCGGCCAGCCATTACGAGAGCACCGGACCGGAGATCTGGGCCGACACCGACGGCAAGATCACGCATTTCGTGGCTGGGGTGGGCACCGGCGGCACCATCACCGGCGCGGGTCGCTACCTCAAAGAAGTCTCCGACGGCCGCGTCAAGGTCGTCGGCGTCGACCCGGAAGGGTCGGTGTACTCGGGCGGCACCGGACGCCCGTACCTGGTCGAAGGCGTTGGGGAGGACTTCTGGCCCACGGCCTATGACCCCTCGGTGCCTGACGAGATCATCGCTGTATCCGACGCCGACTCCTTCGAGATGACCCGACGGCTGGCGCGCGAAGAAGCGCTGCTGGTCGGCGGATCGTGTGGCATGGCGGCGGTGGCGGCGATCCAGGTCGCCGAACGGGAAGGACCCGACGCCGTGGTCGTGGTGCTGTTGCCCGACGGTGGCCGCGGTTACCTGGGCAAGATCTTCAACGACGAATGGATGTCGTCCTACGGCTTCCTGCGCAGCCCACTCGACGCGAAGGCCAAGGAGTCCACCGTCGGCGATCTGCTCCGCGGCAAGTCCGGCGCCCTGCCCGACCTGGTCCACACCCATCCGTCGGAAACCGTGCGTGACGCGATCACGATCCTCAACGAGTACGGCGTCTCCCAGATGCCCGTCGTGGGGGCCGAACCGCCGGTGATGGCCGGCGAAGTGGCCGGCAGCGTGTCCGAACGCGAACTGCTCTCCGCGGTGTTCGAGGGCCGGGCGAAACTGGCCGACGCGGTCGCCGACCACATGAGTCCGCCGCTGCCGCTGGTGGGTGCGGGCGAACTGGTCAGCAGTGCGGCCAAGACCCTGCGCGAGTGTGACGCCGTGATGGTCGTCGAGGAGGGCAAGCCCGTCGGCGTCCTCACCCGGCACGACCTACTGAGTTACCTGTCGTCGGACATCGCGGACAACTGATCGCCGCTTCGGTAAAACCAAGATCAACAACCCGTGTGAAAGCGCTGCAAGAGGCATGCGCTCAGGTAGTGTAAGCACGCTTGTCTCGGGCTGAGATCTCACAGAAGGCGTCCATGACCGACCGACTGCCACCAACGGGTGACCGCTCGTCGGCTGCGGTGGCGGTGCTCCCCAGGACGTCGTATGCCTCGTGGGCCTCCCGGGTGCTGGCTCGGGCGATCGACATGGTTCCCGTCGGCGTCGCGATCGGCATCACCTGGGGTGTGCAGTCCGGCGCGGATGCCGCGCTGGCCACCGCGACGGTGCTGCTGGTCGTGCTCGCCACGCTGGCCTACGGGGTGTGGAACTTCGGGCACCGTCAGGGCATCACCGGTTCCAGTCTGGGCAAGTCGATCGTCCGCATTCGAGTGGTCAGTGAAATCACTTGGGAACCAATAGGTTTCAAGCTGTCATTGTTGCGACAGCTGGCCCACGTGATCGACGCGGCGGTCTGCTACGTCGGCTATCTGTTCCCGCTGTGGGATCCCAAGCGCCAGACGATCGCCGACAAGATAATGACCACGGTCTGCGTACCGCTGTGAAACACCGACGAGATCAGGAGCGACCATGACAGACAACCCGTCAGCGCCGGGCGAGAACCCGGCCGAGGGTGGCTTCCCGCCGCCCGGCAACTACCCGCCGCCGCCTCCTGGGTCTCAGCCGACGCCGCAGGGCGGCTACGCCCCGACGCCGCAGGGCGGCTACGCACCGCCGCCTCCGCCGGGCGGCTACGCCCCGCCGCCGCCGCCGGGCGGCTATCCGCCGCCACCCGGCAGCTATCCGCCGCCCCCCGCCGGTTCCTTCCCGACGCCGCAGGGCGGATACGCACCCCCTCCGCCGCCCGGTGGCTATCCGCCGCCGCCGCAAGGCAATTACCCCCCGTCCGGGGCCTACCCGCCCCCGGCGGCGTACCCGCCCGGCTACCCCGCCGGGCCCGGCTACTCCATCGGGGACGCGTTCGGGTGGGCGTTCAACAAGTTCAGCAAGAACGCGGTTCCCCTGATCCTCGCGACGCTGATCTACGGGGTGGCGATCCTGGCGCTGCAGTCACTGATCAGCTTTGCGACCACTGCGGTCAGCCCGGACTCGAGCAGCTACTCGGCCGACGAGAATGGATTCTTCGTCGCCTACAACGTCACCGGCGGTGCCGGACTGGTCGTCAGCATCATCGGTTGGTTCGTGTCGCTGTTGGTCACCGGTGCGGTGCAGTCGGCCTACATCGGCGGACTCATCGACATCGGCAACGGGCAACCGGTCACACTCGGCTCGTTCCTGCGGCCGCGCAACGTCGCCAACGTCGTCATCGCGGCTGTCATCGTCGGCGCGATCACCAGTGTCGGCCTGTTCCTGTGCATCGTGCCGGGCCTCATCGCCAGCATCATGCTGATGTTCACCACCGTGGCCCTGCTGGACCGCAACCTCGCGCCGCTGGACGCCATCAAGACCAGCTTCAACATCAGCAAGGCCCATTTCGGCAAGGTGGCGCTGACCTGGTTGTCCGTCGCGGCGCTCGGGCTCGTCGGTGCGCTGCTCTGCGGCGTCGGCCTGCTGGTCGCGGTCCCGGTGGCCGGACTGGTCGTGCTCTACGCCTTCCGGCACCTCTCCGGTGGGGCAGTGGCACCGGCCACGCCGTAACGGGACACCCGGCGCCCTGGCGGAGACCCCGGTTGTCGACGGAAAACTTTCGTGAACGGCGTCGACAACCGTGGTCTCGGCCGCGGAGGTCAGCGGAACGCGCTCTCCCCGGTGAGGGCCTCACCGATGACCAACTGGTGCACCTCCGAGGTGCCTTCGTAGGTCAGCACCGACTCCAGGTTGTTGGCGTGGCGCAGCACCGGATATTCCAGGGTGATCCCGTTGGCTCCCAACAGCGTTCGGCACTGTCGGGCGATGTCGAGGGCTTCGCGGACGTTGTTGAGTTTGCCGACGCTGACCTGCTCGGGGCGGATCCGGCCGTCGTCCTTGAGCCGGCCCAGGTGCAGGGCGAGCAGTTGCGCCTTACCCAATTCCACGGCCATGTCGGCGATCTTGGCCTGCGTCAGCTGGTAACCGGCCAGCGGCTTGTCGAACACCTCTCGGCTGCGCACGTAGTCGATCGTCGCCTCCAGGCAGTCGCGGGCCGCGCCCACCGCGCCGAAGATGATGCCGAACCGCGCCTCCGACAGACAGCTCAGCGGGCCCTTCAGCCCTTCGGCGCCGGGTAGGCGGGCGTCCTTGGGCACGCGGACGTCGTCCAGGCTGAACTCGGAGGTGACCGATGCGCGCAGTGACAGCTTGCGCGTCATCTCCCGCGCGGAGAAGCCGGGCGTCGACGTCGGGACCGCGAAACCCAGGACGTGCCCGTCTGGTTCCCGCGCCCAGACGATTGCCACGTCGGCGACCGAGGCATTGGTGATCCACATCTTCGACCCGTTGAGGATCCAGTCGGATCCGTCCCGGCGCGCGGTGGTGCGCATGCCGCCCGGATTGGAGCCGAAGTCGGGTTCGGTCAGGCCGAAGCATCCGATCAGCTCCCCGGCGGCCATCCCGGGTAGCCATTGCTGCCGCTGTTCCTCGCTGCCCCAGCGGTGGATCGCGAACATCGCCAGGGATCCCTGCACCGAGACCAGGCTGCGCAACCCGCTGTCGACGGCTTCCAATTCCTGGCAGACCAACCCGTAGGCCGTGGCCGTCGAACCGCCGCAGCCGTACCCCGTCAGGTGCATGCCCAGCAGGCCGAGCCGGCCGACCTCCGTGGCGATCTCCCGCACCGGGACCTGCCCCGTCTCGAACCACTCGGCGATGTGCGGGCGCAACCGCTGCTCGCCGAATTGCCGCACCATCGCGCGCAGGTCGCGATCCTCGGCGCTCAGCAGGGAGTCGAGGTCGAGCAGGCTTTCGATCGGAGAGATCCCGGCACCGGACATGACCACTGTTCTACACGGCTACCCTGGGCGATCATGGGCGAGCAGCGCAGCGCAGCAGATCACTACCGGACCTACGGATTCGCGACCAAGGCCATCCACGCCGGTTACCGGCCCGATCCGGCCACCGGCGTGGTGAACCCCCCGATCTACGCCAGCTCGACGTTCGCCCAGGACGGTGTGGGCGGCCTGCGGGGCGGCTTCGAGTACGCCCGCACCGGCAACCCGACCCGCGCGGCGCTGGAGGCCGCGCTGGCCGCGGTCGAGCAGGCCGCCTACGGGCGCGCGTTCAGTTCGGGCATGGGTGCCACCGACTGCGCGCTGCGGGCCGTGCTTCGCCCCGGCGATCACCTGGTGATCCCCGACGACGCCTACGGCGGCACCTTCCGGCTCATCGACAAGGTGTTCACCCATTGGGGCCTGACCTACACCGCGGCGTCGCTGTCGGATCTCGACGCGGTGCGCGCGGCGATCACTGACCGCACCAAGCTGATCTGGGTGGAGACGCCGACCAACCCGCTGCTGTCGATCGCCGACATCAGCGGAATCGCCTCGCTGGCCGCGGAATCGAAGGTGAAGGTGTTGGTGGACAACACGTTTGCCTCGCCTGCGTTGCAACAGCCCCTGACGCTGGGCGCCGACATCGTGTTGCATTCGACGACGAAGTACATCGGCGGACATTCCGATGTGGTCGGTGGTGCGCTGCTGACCAACGACGAATCCCTCGACGAGGCGTTCGCGTTCCTGCAGAACGGCGCCGGCGCGGTGCCCGGCCCGTTCGACGCCTACCTGACCATCCGCGGCCTGAAGACCCTGTCGCTGCGCATGCAGCGTCACAGCGAGAACGCCGCGGCGATCGCCGAGTTCCTCGACGGGCATCCGGCGGTGTCGACGGTGCTCTATCCCGGTCTGCCCGGTCACCCCAATCACGATGTCGCCGCGGCGCAGATGAGTGGCTTCGGCGGCATGATCTCAGTCCGCCTGAGCGGCGGTCCGCAGGCGGCGCTGGACTTCTGCTCGCGCACCGAGTTGTTCATCCTGGCGGAGTCGCTGGGTGGGGTGGAGTCGTTGATCGAGTACCCGGGCGCCATGACCCACGCGTCGACGGCCGGATCGCAGCTGGAGGTCCCCGACGACCTGGTTCGGCTGTCGGTGGGCATCGAGGACGTCGCCGACCTGCTCGGCGATGTCGAGCAGGCGCTGAGCTCCCTGGCTTAACCCAGCGTCGCCAGCGCTTGGCGCACGGTCGCGGCGGTGACCGCGAGATTCACCTCCGCCAAGCCCGACGGGGCCTCGTCGACCCAGCTGCCGGCCGAGATCTCCACAGCGCGCGCGTGCACCCAACGCCAGCCGCGGTCGTTGAGACTGAGCAGCGCGCCGAGGCCGTCGACCGCGTGCAGCACGGTGATGACGGCAGCGATGGTCGGTGACGGCGGGCGACGCTCGAACAGCGCACCGGTCAACGCCAGCCGAGCTGCGTCGGGTCGACGCCGATCGGTCAACGGGTAGGCGAAGCCGTTGCGAAACCTCCTGTCCGACAGCGGTGTTCGCCGGATCAGCTGAACGGATTCCAGGTGGCTGATCAGCCTGTCCTCGGTCGGGCGGCCGATCTTCTTGATCGCAGCGCCGGCCTTCAGCGGCCTCCTGCGCAGCAACTGCAACGCCGGCACCGCGGCCGGATGCACCGGTGCGGGCGCGTCCAGCGTCAGCAGCACGCCCTCGGGCGCCGGGTCACCGGCGGTGGCCGGCCGCACGTGGCACGAGTGGGCCAGGTCGAGCAGCGCGGCAGCAGCCAGCACGCGCTCGAGCCGGGGCCGCTCCAGCGCCGGCGTCGCCGAGGCGTTGTCGAGCAGAAGGAGGAACAGCTCCTCGGCGATCAACCGTGGTAGGGCTCAGCGCTGACCAGGGTCACCTTGACGGTGCTGCCGCTGGGCACTGTGTACTCGCGGGTCTCCCCGACCTTGGCCTCCAGCAGCGCGC
Source organism: Mycobacterium sp. pV006 (assembly GCF_041287115.1). Lineage (NCBI taxonomy): Bacteria > Bacillati > Actinomycetota > Actinomycetes > Mycobacteriales > Mycobacteriaceae > Mycobacterium > Mycobacterium sp. pV006. Next base: position 31,762 of record NZ_JBGGKT010000025.1, read on the forward strand.
CGCCCAGCGGCGAGTTCGGCGAGTAGACCTCGAGCTTGCCGTCGCTGACGCCTTCCTGGCGGGTGGCGATCAGGAACGTCTCGGTGTCGTTCTTGTCGTCGTCGTAGTAGACGGTGACCACCGAGCCGGGCAGCGCCACACCGGACTGGGTGGGTGCCTCGCCGACCTTGGCGTTGTTGAGCAGCTCCTGCAACTGGCGGATGCGCGCTTCCTGCTGGCCCTGCTCCTCACGGGCGGCGTGGTAGCCGCCGTTCTCGCGCAGGTCGCCCTCCTCGCGGCGGTCGTTGATCTCGGCGGCGATGACGGGCCGGTTGGCGATCAGCTGGTCCAGTTCGGCCTTCAGCCGGTCATACGCCTCTTCGGTGAGCCAGGTGACCTGAGTGTCGGTCATGTCGTCGCGCTCCTGTCCGTTGTTGCTTCCGCGCTCGTCGTGCGTTGAGAAGGTCCCCGAGGCTCTCAGCTGGGGCTGTACAGGGTATTGCCACGTCGCGGGGCGCGCTGGTCTCGGCGCCCTAATGCAGCAATACACGGCCCCAGCCGGAACCGTGTATCGGGCCATCGTAGCACCGCCGCGCCACGGGGAATCTGCGATTTCGCCGGGGGGCTGTCGTCTACCCGGTCTGATCCAGATAGGCCGGGACGTCGGTGCCGCAGCCGTACACGTCACCGACCGCAGGTGGTTTGCTGGCTTTGACCTGGGCTGTGACCTGGACGGTCGCCTGGTCGGTCGGCGTCACCAGGATCTCCCGGCGTCCGACCTCGTCACCGTCGTAGGAGCGGGCCCGGACGATGCACACCGCGGGACGCGACGGATCCTTGCGGGTCACGTTCATGGTGACCTCCACGGTGGTGTCGTCGAGCACCCGGAAGCCGTTGATCTCGCCGTCGACGTCCTGGGCGCCCAGGCGATCGAACCCTACGGCGGCGATCGCCACACCGGCGACCAGCACCAGAGCCGTCAGTGCCACGGTGATCAGACGGCGGCGCCGAGGACTCGGCGGCGGCCGCCCGTAGCGGTCGGCGGGTCGTTCGATCATTCGTTTTGCATGCCCGTCGGTCGGATAGGTCTACTAGGACTGGAACTATAAGACCCAGTGTGGCGGTTGAACCGTTGCGTGAGTGTCCACGCGGGTGAGCAGCTAAGAGGGAACAGGTTGAGCGAACTGCGGTTGATGGCCGTACACGCGCACCCGGACGACGAGTCCAGCAAGGGCGCGGCCACGATGGCGCGTTACGTCGACGAGGGCGTGCGCGTCATGGTGGTGACGCTCACAGGCGGCGAGCGCGGCGACATCCTCAATCCTGCGATGGACCGGCCCGAGGTGCACGGACGGATGTCGGAGATCCGGCGCGAGGAGATGGCTGAGGCCGCGCGCATCCTGGGTGTGGAGCACCACTGGCTCGGCTTCGTCGACTCCGGACTGCCCGAAGGCGACCCCGTCCCGCCTCTGCCCGAGGGCTGTTTCGCGTTGGAACCGCTCGAGGTGCCCACCGAGGCGCTGGTGCGCGTCGTCCGGGACTTCCGGCCTCACGTCATGACCACCTATGACGAGAACGGCGGCTATCCGCACCCCGACCACATCAAGTGCCACCAGGTGTCGGTGGCCGCGTACGAGGCGGCCGCCGATCACCGTCTCTATCCCGACGCCGGTGCGCCCTGGAGTGTGTCGAAGCTGTACTACAACCACGGTTTCCTGCGGCAGCGCATGCAGATCCTGCAGGACGAGTTCACCAAGCACGGCCAGGAAGGTCCGTTCGGCAAGTGGCTCGAGAAGTGGGATCCGGAGGAGGACCTGCTCGGCAAGCGGGTGACCACCCGCGTGGAGTGCGCCAAGTACTTCGGGATCCGAGACGAGGCGCTGCTGGCGCACGCCACCCAGATCGATCCGAAGAGCTTCTTCTTCAGCACTCCGATGGAGTGGCAGCAACGACTCTGGCCGACCGAGGAATTCGAGTTGGCCCGCTCGCGGGTTCCGGTGCATCTGCCCGAGACCGATCTGTTCGCCGGAATCGAGGGACGCGAATGAACGACGCACTGATGACCACCCTGGACTTCGTCACCACGGTCCTGGCCCAGGACGGGCCGCGCCAGACCGGGCCGGACTTCGGCAAGGCCAGCCCCGTCGGGCTCACGATCATCCTGTTGCTGCTGATCTCGGTGTTCTTCCTGGTGTGGTCGATGAACCGGCACCTGCGCAAGCTCCCGAAATCCTTCGGTGGCGACGACGCCGAGGCCACCACCGGTGACCAGGCGACCGGGGACACCGGCGCCGTCGGGGCGGACCCCGACTTGTCCACCGGCTCGCCCGCCGACGGGGTGAAGAAAGACCCGGAGTGATCCGCGCGGCGGTTGTGTAACCTGCCGCACATGAGCTTCGAGCCCGACGCCCTCCAGAACCTCGTCCAGCGCTACCTCGACACCGTCGCGACCGGTACGGCCGACGACGTCGCCGCGCTCTACGCCGAGGACGCCACGCTGGAAGACCCGGTGGGCGGGGGAGAGGTGCACATCGGGCGCCAGGCCATCGCGGGCTTCTACAAGACCATCGAGGGCGCCGAGATCAAGGCCGAACTCCTGCACTTCCGCGCCGGGGGCCACGAGGCCGCGTTCCTGTTCGCACTCACCGTCGGCGGCGCCATGCGCATCGAGCCGATCGAGACCATGACCTTCAACGCGGACGGACAGATCACGGCGATGAAGGCCTACTGGGGCCCGCAGAACGTCACCCAGCTCTAGAACACGGCGAACCACATCGCGATGTAGTGGCAGATCGCCGCGACCGCGGTGCACGCGTGGAAGAACTCGTGGTGCCCGAAGGTCTGCGGCCACGGATTGGGCCACTTCAGCGCGTAGAGCACACCGCCGATGCTGTAGAGCGCACCGCCGACGATCAGCAGCACCACCGCGGCCAGGCCGGCACCCTCGGCGATCGGGCCGATGAACCACACGGCCACCCAACCCAGCAGGATGTACAGCGGCACGCCCAGCCAGCGGGGCGAGGACGGCCACAGCATCTTCAGCGCCACACCGGCCAGCGCGCCGCCCCACACGATCCAGAACAACGTCATGCCGTTGTTCTCGGGCAGCGCGAGCAGCGCGAACGGGGTGTAGCTGCCGGCGATGAACACGAAGATCATCGAGTGGTCGGCGCGCTTCATCCAGGTGCGCGCCGTCGTCGAGGTCCAGTTCACCCGGTGATAGATGCCGCTGACGGCGAACATCGCCACGATCGTGAACGTGTAGATCAGCGTGGCGATCCCGGCGCGGGTGGACTCCAGCGACCACGACACCGCGACCAGCGCTGCCCCGGCGATCGTCGCGATCACCGCGGAGTAGACGTGGATCCAGCCCCGCAACCGCGGCTTGCCCAGGAACTGCGCGACGCCCCCGGCGACGGCCTCCGGGAAATCTTCAGGTCTCCACGGTTCCCGCGGCGAGTCAGCGGTGTACCACGGTTCGAGGGATGTCGGCATCTCACCTCCGCTGGGTGGCTTTGGGGCTACGGGGGTCACAGTAGTCTGGACGATCGTGGACCTCATTCCGCGGCGACTCAAGGAGCCGATGTATCGGCTCTACGAGACGCGGCTGCGGCTCGAGTTGTCGCCGGCGCGTTCGGAGTTGCCGCGTCACATCGCGGTGCTGTGCGACGGAAACCGCAGGTGGGCACGCGAAGTCGGACACGACGACGTCAGTTTCGGCTACCGGGCGGGTGCCCGCAAGATCGCCGAGATGCTGCGTTGGTGTGACGAGATCGGCATCGAGATGGCCACCGTGTACCTGCTCTCCACCGAGAATCTGCAGCGTCAACCCGAAGAGCTGTCGTCGCTGATCGAGATCATCACCGAGGTCGTCGAGGAGATCTGCGCGCCGGTGAACAGGTGGAGCGTGCGCACGGTCGGCGACCTGGAGCTCATCGGCGAGGAACCGGCGCGGCGGCTGCGCGACGCGGTGTCGTCCACCGCCGACGCCCGCACCGCCTCGTTCCACGTCAACGTCGCGGTGGGCTACGGCGGGCGACAGGAGATCGTCGACGCGGTGCGCGCGCTGCTGAGCAAAGAGATCGCCAACGGGGCCACCGCCGAACAACTCGTGGAAGCCGTTACCGCCGAAGCGATCTCGGAGAACCTCTACACCTCGGGACAGCCCGACCCGGACCTGGTCATCCGGACCTCCGGTGAGCAGCGGCTGTCGGGTTTCCTGTTGTGGCAGAGCGCTTACTCGGAGATGTGGTTCACCGACGCCTACTGGCCGGAGTTCCGCCGCGTCGACTTCCTGCGGGCGGTGCGTGACTACAGCGCCCGGCACCGCCGCTTCGGGCGGTAACCGTGGTCGCGTGGTCCGCGGTGGTGTTCACGCTCAGCTGGTGGCTGGGTCTGTACCTGCTGGCGCGTGAACCGCGCAAGACCGTCCTGGTGCTGGCGTCGATCGGACTGACCGGTTTCGCAGTGGTGGTCGCACTGGACGCGGTGCGGGTGGTGACGTCGTCGGACCTGCTGGGCACCGTCGAGGTCTATCTGATGGTCGTTCCGGGCGTGGCGTGGTTCGCGGTCCTGCTGGAGTTGTCGCGGCCGCAGGACAGCTGGCGCAACCGCACCCGTGACGCCGGGCTGGTCGCCGCGGTAGCGGTGCTGGCGTTGGGCGGCGCCGCACTGGCCGGCGACGTCGACGGGCCGCTGCGGCTCGGCCACTGGATCATGTTCGCGGCGGTGTCGGTTCCGTCGCTGGCCGCGATGATTTACGCGGTGGCGCGCCGCGCCCAGCCGGGTCCGGTGGTCGGTTTCGTCGTCATCGCCACGTTGTTCTTCGCGTTGGGCAACGCCATCCTCGTGATCCCGCTGGGACTGGTGCCCAGCTGGGTCGCGTTGGCCCTGACCGGCTTCGACGTCGCGCTGCTCGGAGTGGCGGTCGCGATCGGCGACGCGTTCGACGAAGGCCATGCCCTGCGCGGCGACATGCTGCGCTCTGCCATCGCGACCGCGGTGGTGGCGGCGCTGTTCGGCGGTCAGGTGCTGATCGCCTCGGCGGTGACCGGCCCGAGCGCGACGCTGACGGTGCTCCTGTTCACCAGCCTGGCCATCGCCATCGCGGTCAACGTGCTGGCCGATCCGCTGGCCGGAGTCCTGGACCGGCTGGCGTTCTCGCGGTCACCGGAGCTGCGCGCCGACCGGGCCGCCCTGCGCGGCACCGAAGCCGCGCTGCCGCGCCGGGCCGACAACCCCCTCGACGACATGGACGACGAGACGTTCGTCCGCGTCACCCGTCGCGCCCTGAGCCATTACGGCGATCTGTCCAAACTGGTGGCCAACCCGCTGACCGCGCTGCCCGTCATCGACGAACGGCTGGCCGCCCGGAACGCGCCGGACCAACCCCTGGAGCGGGCCAACGAACTGCGGGCGCTGCTCGCCGAACGCATCGCCGGGTTGAAGCCGCGCGACGGCGGCGACTTCGGCACCACCGAGCAGTGGCGCCACTACAACTCGTTGTACTTCCCGTACGTCGTCGGCGTGCGCGCCTACGCCCAGAACGCCACCGCGGCCGGACTGGACCCGGTGGCCCGGCAGGCCTGGCACTGGTTGGTCCGCGAGGTGCCGCAGCGCTCGCTGCACAACTGGCAGAACGCGGCCGCCCGCGTCATCGCCACCGATCTGCGCGCCACCGTCTCCGCCGTCCGCTGACGGCTCTGACTCAAGGCTCTGACCTCGGCTTGGCAGTGCCTGGCAGTGGACGGCGTCGATCTGGCAGTGGCTGATGCGCAGGGTCAGGGGTGTCCCACCCGCCTCATCGCCGAGGAGCCGCCATGACCGCCACCGTCCACCACCGACCTTTCTCCGACACGAACGACTCGCTGCTGCGGTTCGCGCTGCGCGCCGACGCCACACTGTGCGCCGGGGTGGGCCTGTTCGTCGCCATGGGTGCCGAGCTCCTCGCCGACGTCGCCGGCGTGACGGCCACCGTCGGCTACCTGGCCGGTGCAGCGCTGGCCGGCTACGGCGTGCTGCTCTACGTCCTGGCGGCGTTGTCCGACATCCGCGCCGTGGGCGTCGGGGTGCTGATCGGCAACGTGTGCTTCGCCGTCGCCGGCGTCGTCGCGGTGGTCTCCCACCGGCTGCCCCTCACCACGCTGGGGGCCGAGTTGCTCGTCGGCTTCGTCCTGGCCACGGCCGGCCTGTCGTGGCTGCAGTTCCGCGGCTTGGGCCGCTTGTCCTGAAATCCGGCCTCCGAAATGTCCCCGTCACCATCACCCGAAGGAGAAATCATGACCGCCACCACCGACTCCGGAGCCCTGCGCGTCGGTACGTCCTCCGATGCCCTGCTGCGGCTGGCCATGCGGGTCGACGCCGTGCTGGTCTTCGTCGCCGGCGTCGCCGTGCTCGCAGCCGCCGGATGGCTGTCCGACCTGACCGGCCTGTCGCGCCCCATCGAGTACGGCTTCGCCGTGTTCTCGGTCGTCTACGGCCTGGTGGTGCTCGGACTGGCCGGTGTGGAGCGGGTCCGCCCCGCCGGGATCGGCACTGTGATCGCCAACGTGCTGTGCACGGTGATCGCGGTGGTCGCCGCGGTGAGCCTGCCGCTGACCGCGATCGGCGTGGCCCTCGTGGTGGCCATCGGTCTCTACACCGCGGTGATGGCCGAGTGGCAGTTCATCGCAGTCCGCCGCATCGCCGCCTGACCGAAAAAATTAGGTAGTCGACTACGGAATACAACCCCGGTGCGGGCGCTCACACTGAGATTCGCCCAGGGGGGTTGGAGGAGGTCGCCCGTGTCCGTCAAAACCCATCACAGCATTCCGACGGACACGTGCGATCTCCTCGTCGTCGGCGCCGGACTTGCGGGACTCAACGCGCTGTTCGCGGCCAGTCGTTACCTGGATCGCGAGCAGAAGGTGATCCTCGTCGACCGTCGCGCGCGGATCGGCGGCATGTGGGTCGACACCTACCCGTATGTGCGGCTGCACCAGCCGCATCCGATGTTCACCGCGGTCAACATCTCCTGGACGCTCGGCCAAGACCCGTCGTATCTGCCCACCAAGGACGAGGTATTGAGCCATTTCGACCACTGCCTCGCCGAGATCTCCAAGCTGGTGACCGTCGAGGAACGCTATGGCTGGACCTTCGAATCCGACGAACCGGTTCCCGGCGGCGCCCGCGTGACCTGCCGGACCCCGCACGGCGACAGCCGGGTCATCGAGGCCCGCCGACTGATCAAGGCCTACGGCACGCGGGTGAATCCGAACCCTCCACTGCCCCTGTCGAGTATGCGGGTGCGGTCGGTGTCACCGGACACCTGCGACGTCCGCACCGGCGAACTCGCCGAGGACAGCGCGCCGGTGTACATCATCGGCGGCGGCAAGACCGCGATGGACACCGCGCACGCGCTCGTCACCACCCATCCCGGACGGGAGATCCACCTGATCGCCGGGTCGGGAACGCTGTTCGCCAGACGCGACAAGTTCTTCCCCACCGGTCGCCGGCGCTGGATCGGCAGCACCCTGCTCAGCAGCATGGCCGTCGACATGTGCCGCCGCTTCGACGGCACCAACGAGCGGGAGGTCGCCGACTGGTTCGGCGCGACCTACGGCATCTGCCTGACACCGCACACCGGTAATTTCCTGCTCGGAGTGCTCTCGCAGGAGGAGAACAGCGCGATCGCCGACGGCCTCGCCGCGGTGGTCATGGACCATCTGGTCGATGTCGTCGACCGCGACGGCGCGCCGCGGATGCTGCTGCGCAGCGGTGAGAGCCTGCCCGTGGCCGAGGACAGCTGGATCGTCAACTGCACCGGCTACCTGGCAACCGGTGACCACCCGTACGAACCCTACGCATCCGCCGACGGAACCATGTTGTCGGTCCAAACGCGTTCGGCCACAATGCATTTGATGTCCTACATGGGCTACTTCATGACGCACCTGATGTACCAGGGCAAACTCGCCGACGTCCCGCTCTACGAGATGGACCTGCAGGACATGATCCGCAGGCACAGAGCCGTGCTGCCCTACGCGATGTTCACACTCGTGCAGTACAACCTCGGACTGATGGCCGACGCCATGCCCGCCAAGGTGTTCCGGGAATGCGGCCTGGACTTCGATCTGTGGTATCCGTGGCCTCGCCGCACCGCGGGGGCGGTGCGGTTCATGCTCACCCATCGACGCGAACGTGCCCATCTGCGCCGGACCCTGGGCACCGTGCGGGAACGCTGCGACGTGCGCTGCGGGCCGCTCGACTTCAGCGACGCTACAACTTACGGAGCCGAAGCCGGTTGATGGAGTGATCGGAGTCCTTGCGCAGCACCAGGGTCGCGCGGGGACGGGTCGGCAGGATGTTCTCGATCAGGTTGGGCCGGTTGATCGAATGCCAGATGTCGCGCGCGGCGAACACCGCCTGCTCGTCGGTCAACGTCGAATAGTGGTGGAAGTGCGACGCGGGGTTGGCGAACGCGCCGGCCCGCATCGACAGAAACCGCGAGATGTACCAGTTCTCGATGTCCTCGATACGCGCGTCGACGTAGACCGAGAAGTCGAACAGATCCGAGACCATCAGCGCCGGACCGGTCTGCAGGACGTTGAGCCCTTCCAGGATGAGAATGTCCGGACGGCGGATCAACTGCTTCTCACCGGGCACGATGTCGTAGAGCAGATGCGAGTAGACCGGGGCGCAGGCGGCGTCGGCGCCCGACTTCACCGCGGTGACGAACCGCATCAACCCGCGCCGGTCGTAGCTCTCCGGGAAGCCTTTGCGGTGCATCAGGTTCCGGCGGGCCAGCTCCTTGTTGGGATACAGGAAACCGTCGGTGGTCACCAGGTCCACGCGCGGATGATGTTCCCAACGGGCCAGCAGGGCTTGCAGTACGCGCGCGGTCGTCGACTTCCCGACGGCCACACTGCCGGCCACGCCGATGATGAACGGCACCGGCCGGTCCGGGTCACCGGCCGAATCGCCGAGGAATTCCGCGGTGGTGGCGAACAACCGCTGGCGCGCCGCGACCTGCAGGTGGATCAACCGCGCCAGCGGCAGATAGACCTCCTCGACCTCCAACAGGTCGATCTTCTCGCCGAGCCCCCGCAGCTTGACCAGTTCGTCCTCGGTCAACTTCAGCGGCGTCGACGACCGGAGCCCCCGCCATTGACTTCGATCGAACTCCACGTAGGGGCTGGGTTCGCTCAGCCGAGCCATGCGCCCAGTCTTGCAGTTAGCTTGGTTGCCATGGACGCCGGTACTGATTCAGCGACCCTGATCCGCGACTACCTCAAGCTCGGGCTGCGCTTCGACCGCATCGAAGACGGTTACGTCGACGCGTTCACCGGGGACCCCGCGCTGCGCCAGGAGGTGGCGAACGAACCGGCGCCCGACCCCGCCGACCTGGCCCGTCAGGCCGAACGGCTGGCCGCCGAACTGCCCGCCGGGTTGGACGAGCTGCGGGCCGCATTCGTCGGCGCGCACCTGCGCGCCCTGGCCTGCGCGGGACGCAAGTTCGCCGGCGAGGACGTCGGCTTCGTCGACGAGGTCGAGGCGTACTTCGACGTCCGCATCGCCAAGGGCGACCCTGAGCGCTACGAGCGGGCCCATGCCCAGCTCGACGAGGCGCTCCCCGGTCCCGGGCCGCTCGCCGACCGGGTCCAGGCCTACCGGGCCGGCGAGGAGATCCCGCCCGCCCGCCTCGAGGAGGCCATCCACGCGTTCTCGTCGGCGCTGCGCGACCGCGTCCGGGCGACGTTCCCGCTGCCCGAACGCGAGACGATCACCTACGAGGTGGTGACCGACAAGCCGTGGTCGGGGTTCAACTACTACCTCGGTGACTACCGGTCCACCGTCGCGGTCAACGCCGACCTCAAACAGCAGATGTCCAACCTGCCGCGGCTGGTCGCCCACGAGTCCTATCCCGGACACCACACCGAGCACTGCCGCAAGGAGGCCGGTCTCGTGGAGGCCAAGGGCCAGGCCGAGCAGACGATCTTCCTGGTCAACACCCCGCAGTGTCTGATGGCCGAGGGGCTGGCCGATCTGGCGCTCTACGCCGCCGTCGGGCCGCAGTGGGGGAGCTGGGCCGCCGAGATCTACGCCGACCTCGGGTTGCGCTTCGACGGCGAGCGCGCCGAGACGGTGTCGGAGGCCACCGCCGCGTTGGCCGACGTCCGCCAGGACGCGGCGCTGATGCTGCACGACGAGCACCGCGACGTCGACGAGGTCGTGGCGTTCCTGAAGCGCTGGCTGCTGGTCAACGACGAACGGGCCCGCCAGATGCTGCGGTTTTTGTCCTCGCCGCTGTGGCGCGCCTACACCAGCACCTACGTCGAGGGCTACCGGCTGCTGCGCGGGTGGCTCGACGCCCGACCCGACGACGTCTCGCTGACCGAGCGGTTCACCACCCTGCTCGATGAGCCGCTGATCCCGTCGTCGCTGCGCGCCGCATAGGTTCGTTAGGCTCCCTGCCATGACTTCTTCGTCGCTGTCAGGTCTGGGTGCCGAATACGCCGGTACGGCCAGCGAGGCCTATCGCGCCGCGCTGCAGGTGATCGAAAGCGTGGAACCGCGCGTCGCCGAGGCCACCCGCAAGGAGCTCGACGACCAGCGGTCGTCGCTGAAGCTGATCGCCAGCGAGAACTACGCCTCCCCGGCCGTGCTGCTGACGATGGGGACCTGGTTCTCCGACAAGTACGCCGAGGGCACCGTCGGGCACCGCTTCTACGCGGCCTGCCAGAACGTCGACACCGTCGAGGCGCTGGCCGCCGAACACGCGCGCGAGCTGTTCGGCGCGCCGTACGCCTACGTCCAGCCGCACTCGGGCATCGACGCCAACCTGGTGGCCTACTGGGCCATCCTGGCCACCCGGGTGGAGGCGCCGGGCCTGGCCGAACTGGGCGCCAAGCACGTCAACGACCTCTCCGAGGCCGACTGGGAGAAGCTGCGGGCCAAGCTGGGCAACCAGCGGCTGCTGGGGATGTCGCTGGACACCGGCGGCCACCTCACCCACGGCTTCCGGCCCAACATCTCCGGCAAGATGTTCCACCAGCGCCAGTACGGCACCGACCCGGCCACCGGGTTCATCGACTACGACGCCGTCGCCGCGGCCGCCCGCGAGTTCAAGCCGCTGGTGCTCGTCGCCGGCTATTCGGCCTACCCGCGGCGGGTCAACTTCGCCAAGATGCGCGAGATCGCCGACGAGGTCGGCGCCACCCTGATGGTCGACATGGCGCACTTCGCCGGCCTGGTGGCGGGCAAGGTGTTCACCGGTGACGAGGACCCCGTGCCGCACGCGCACGTCACCACCACGACCACGCACAAGTCGCTGCGCGGCCCGCGCGGTGGCCTGGTGCTGGCCACCGAGGAGTACGCACCCGCCGTCGACAAGGGCTGCCCGATGGTGCTCGGCGGGCCGCTGTCGCATGTGATGGCCGCCAAGGCCGTCGCACTCGCCGAGGCGCGGCAGCCGGCGTTCCGGGAGTACGCGCAGTCCGTCGCCGACAACGCGCAGGCGCTGGCCGACGGTTTCGTCAAGCGTGACGCGTCGCTGGTCACCGGCGGCACGGACAACCACCTGGTGCTGCTGGACGTGACGTCGTTCGGGCTGACCGGCCGGCAGGCCGAGTCCGCGCTGCTGGACGCCGGCATCGTCACCAACCGCAACGCGATCCCCGCCGACCCCAACGGCGCCTGGTACACCAGCGGCATCCGTCTCGGCACGCCCGCGTTGACCACCCGTGGGTTCGGCGCCGACGACTTCGACCGGGTCTCCGAACTGGTCGTCGAGGTGCTGAAGAACACCCAGCCCGCGGCCGGGCCCAACGGTCCGTCGAAGGCCAAGTACACGCTGGCCGACGGGACCGCCGAGCGCGTGCGCGCCGCGTCGGCCGAGCTGCTCGACGCCAACCCGCTCTACCCGGGCCTCACCCTCTGACGCTGCCCGACCTGACCCCGCCCGCCCCTGACCCCGCCCCTGGCCCCGCCGAAATTGCATTCCACGCGCGTCAAATGCGCCTTGATGTCAAGTGGCTATGACAACGATTAGGCGGCTTGGCTAAGAAGTTGGGTCATGCGTTGGGCGGGTGTGTCC
>NZ_JBGGKT010000026.1:0-22128 GCF_041287115.1 Mycobacterium sp. pV006
GTTTGGTAACCACACCGATACCGGAGGTCCTCACCTACTTCCGCTCACCACGCCGTTCACAACCTGTCTGGGAGTTACACCTAGCCGACCCATACCGAGTCGTCATCGATCCCGACCCCGCGTCGAAGTCTGGGCGATCCGTACGGATCATCGGCTACTCAGCTACCGCCCGGTCGGTGCTGACCGTGATCGCTCTGGAGGACGACGGCACCATCCACGGGGTTAACGCTTGGCCCTCGAACCCCCGCGACCAACGAATCTACGAGGAGGAGTCATGACGGCGAAGAAACCAACCAAGAGCATCGCCAGCCTGCTCAACGAAGAAGCCGAAGCGATCGACGTCGACCGTGACGCACCGATCGCCAACTCGAAGGTCACCCGCGGCAATGGCCGCAGCAAGACCCTGCAGATCCGACTCAATCCCGAAGAACTCGAAGATCTCGAACGTGTCGCAGCGGGCCGCGGACTGCCAACTTCGACCCTCGCGCGCGACGCAATCCTGCATGTAATCCGGCCTGGCCTCGCCCGGTCCCAGGCTAGGCAGCGCCTGATCGACGGTTTCGCAGAGTACCTGGACCATGCCGAAGCAGGTGACAACCCCCCCCGGCATGGATTCATGACCGCGCTGGGCAACCAGTTCAGTTTGGAGTACCCCGCCCGTTCGCGGGAATTGGTACGCCTGTCCACGGCCTGCAGCAGATCGCCTACGAATCGCAGCAAGCCGCCGCCCGTTTCGCACAACAGCAGAAAACGGAGACGACGCACCGCCGCTGAACTGGCATTAATCGGTGTGAGGGGTTCGTTTCACGGCGATGAAGCTAGCTGGAATTAGTGATTTAGTAGAGGCTGCAGCGGAAGTCGCACCCACAAACAATGGCGGGAGATAGGCGTCAGAGTGTGCGCACGCACCGGCACCGTCCGCTCCCCTCCGCGCACCGACGAGCCTCCAAGCCTGCGCGCGGGTCTAGCCCGCTATACGCGCAGCCTGCTGGGACAAGAATGGGCTAGACCGCCGATCGACACGAAGAAGGCGGTCCCGGACTACTCCGACACCGCCTTTGACCCATAAAGAACTTGGTCGGGCTGACAGGATTTGAACCTGCGACCACTTGACCCCCAGTCAAGTGCGCTACCAAGCTGCGCCACAGCCCGTGGTGCCTCCGGGATCGCCGGTAGGCGGTCGAAAGCTTACATCAGCGTGACTGCGGAATCCCAACCGCATGCTCGGCCCGACGGCGGGGCACCCCGACGAGGTGGCGCCCGACGACACCCCGCTCTGGCTGTTCGCCGACCAACTCGGTCCGGCGGTGCACGGCGGCGAGCACCGCCACCGCGAGGTGCTGCTCATCGAATCCACCGCGGCGCTGACCAAACGCCGCTACCACCGCCAGAAACTGCATCTCGTGCTCTCGGCACTGCGGCACGCGGCGCACGATCTGGGCGACCGCGCCACGCTGATCCGGGCCGACAGCTACCGAGACGGGCTCCAACAGTTCAAGACTCCGGTACTGGTCCACCAACCCACGTCCCACACCGCTGAACGATTCGTACACCGCCTCGAGCAACAAGGACTGGTCGCCGACGTCCTTCCCACCCCGACTTTCGCCCTGTCCCGAGAAGACTTCCATGCGTGGGCCGACAACCGCTCGCGGTTCCGGATGGAGGACTTCTACCGCGACCAGCGCCGCCGCTTCGGCGTGCTGATGAACGGCGACGAGCCCGTCGGCAACCGGTGGAACTTCGACGAGGACAACCGCGAGCCTCCACCCCGAAAACAACAAGCGCTCCATATTTCTCCCCCGTACCGCCCACGTGAAGACGACATCGACGCACAGGTGCGCCACGACCTCGACGCCATGAACCTCGACACCGTCGGGGCGGACGGACCGCGCCTGTTCGCCGTCACCCCCACCGAAGCCCAACGCGCCCTCACCCGGTTCATCGACCACCGGCTCCCGGCCTTCGGCCGCTACGAGGACGCCATGATGAGCCAGGACTGGGCGATGGCGCACTCGCTGCTGTCGGTGCCGCTCAACCTCGGCGTGCTGCATCCCCTCGACGCGGTGGACAAAGCGGAGCGCGCCTACCGAAACAACAAGGCACCCCTACAAGCCGTGGAGGGCTTCATCCGCCAGATCCTCGGCTGGCGCGAATACATGTGGCACCTGTATTGGCATTTCGGCCCCGACTACACCGACAACAACGAACTTGACGCCCGCACACCGCTGCCGAAGTGGTGGACCGACCTGGACGCCGACGCGGTCACCGCGCAGTGCCTGCACCACGCGCTCAGAGGCGTCCACGACCGCGGTTGGACCCACCACATCCAGCGGCTGATGATCCTGGGCAGCCACGCCCTACAGCGCGGGTACCGGCCCGACGAACTCACCGAGTGGTTCGCGACCGCCTACGTCGACGGGTTCCGTTGGGTGATGCCGACGAACGTGGTGGGCATGAGCCAGCACGCCGACGGCGGGCTGCTGGCCACCAAGCCGTACACCTCCGGCGGCGCCTACATCAACAAGATGAGCGACCACTGCGGCGACTGCGCGTTCGATCCGAAGAAGCGCATCGGCGACGACGCGTGTCCGTTCACCGCCGGTTACTGGGCCTTCACGCACCGCCACCGAGACCTGCTGGCGCGTAACAATCGCACCCGCCGGGCGGTATCGTCGATGGACCGGCTCAGCGACCTCGACGCACTACTGGAGCAGGAGTCAGCGCGTGACCGGTTCTGACTCGGGCTCAGCAGGCGCGGCGACGACTTCGTCATCTACCGGGACCGACTTCGGCGCCCGCGACACCCGCCACGCGTAGACCACCAGCGACACCCACGCCACCACGATCAGCGTGTAGATCGCTGTCGACCACGGCCAGTGAATATCGAAGAAGTGCACCAGCTTCTGGCTGTTGGTCAACACGATGACGCCGCCGACCGCGGTTCCCAGCAGCGCCGGACTGACCCGACTGACCAACCACGCCGCGAACGGCGCGGCGATGACGCCACCGACCATGAGGCCGACCACCACCGGCCAGTTCTCCAGGAACTCCTCGCGCAGCCCGATCGCGAAGCCCAGCGACGCTGACACCGCGACCAGGAACTCCGAGGCACTGACCGAGCCGATGACCGTGCGCGGCGCCGTCTTGCCCTGCGACAGCAGGGTGCTCGTCGTCACCGGCCCCCAGCCACCACCGCCGGATGCGTCGATGAAACCACCGAACAGCCCCAAGGGAGCCAGGAACTTCGCGCTGTGACTGGCGCCCCGCGTACCGAACGTCAGCGGGGTGCGCAGCGAGAACCGCAGCAACACGTAGGTGCCGATCGCGACCAGGATGCCGGCCATCAGCGGTGCGGCGTGCTCGGTCGACAGCGACGACAGCACCGTCGCACCCAGGAAGGCGCCCACGGCGCCCGGCCCGCCGAGCTTGAGCACCAGCCGCCAGTCGATGTTCTGGAACTTCCAGTGCGACAACCCCGAGGCGAAGGTGGTGCCGACCTCTGCGAGGTGAACGGCGGCGCTGGCCTGCGCTGCACCGACACCGGAGAGCACCAGCAGCGTCGTCGCGGTGACGCCGAACGCCATACCCAGGGCGCCGTCGACGAGCTGAGCGCCGGCACCGACGAGCGTGAAGATCAGAAGCGCACGCATGGCTGCTTTCGAGGGGCGGGGTCACCCGAAGGGGGACCGCATTGGACGGATGGGCACGCGTCAGGGACGCGGACAACACCATTCGTCGAAAGCCATGAGGCGGCGGGACGGCCAGAACGGCTCGAGTGCGGACACCTCGGACGGCGCCGGTGCCAGCAGCACACGATCCACCATCGACAGTCCCTACTACTCGCGTTCGTAAACCCCGGTCAGACTACACGGTCACCAACCGGTAAAGCCCAATCAGGCCCACGACGACGATCACGCCGCGCAGTGCGTTCGGTGACAGGCGTCGGCCGTAGTGCGCACCGAGGTAGCCGCCGACGAGCGAACCCGCGGCGATCAGCCCCGCTGCGGTCCAGCTGATGCGGTCGAAGGCCACCAGCGTGTAGGACACCGCGGCCACCACGTTGACCACCAGGGACAGCAGGTTCTTGGCGGCGTTCATGCGCTGCATGTCCTCGGGCAGCAGCGCGCCCATGACGGCGATCAGCAGGATCCCCTGCGCGGCGGTGAAGTAGCCGCCGTAGACGCCGACGGCGAACGTGGCGGCCACCAGCGCGGTCATCCGCGCTGCGGAGACGTGGTCGGCCGAGCGTCCCGCCGCTGCGGCGCGTTGACGTGCCCAGGCCTGGATGCGCGGACCGACGACCACCAGGACGAGCGCGAGCACCAGCAGCGTCGGGACGACCCGGAGGAACACCGTCTCAGGCAGGTGCAGCAGCAGCCAGGCTCCGCCGCCGGCGCCGATCAGCGAGGCCGGCAGCTGCCAGCGCAGCCGGCTCCACTGCCCGCGCAGTTCGCGACGGTAACCCCAGGTCCCCGACACGCCGCCGGCGACCAGACCGACCGCATTCGACATCGTCGCGGTGACCGGCGGGAAGCCGAGCGTCACCAAGGTGGGGAAGGTGATCAGGGTGCCGGAGCCGACCAGCGAGTTGATCGCGCCTGCACCGACACCGGCCAGCGCGATCAGCAGCATTTCGACGACGGGCACTCGGCTCACCCTAGCGAAGCGGCGGCCTGGGAGCAGTGCGCGTCACCGCGTCCGCTTGCGCTTCTCCCGCACCCGAACGTTGATCCTGATGGGGCTGCCTTCGAACCCGAACGTCTCCCTCAGGCGACGTTCCAGGAAGCGGCGGTAGCCGGCTTCGAGGAAGCCGGAGGTGAACAGCACGAAGGTCGGCGGTCGCGATGTCGCCTGGGTGGCGAACAGGATCCGCGGCTGTTTGCCGCCGCGCACCGGCGGCGGGTGAGCGGCCACGACCTCCTTGAAGAACGTGTTGAGCCGGCCCGTCGAGATCCGGGTGTCCCACGACGTCAGGCTCGTCTCGAGCGCCGGCACCAGCTTCTGCACGGCGCGGCCGGTCATCGCCGAGATGTTGACCCGCGGCGCCCACTGCACCTGCGCCAGCTGCAAGTCGATTTCCCGGTCGAGCAGATAGCGTCGGTCCTCGTCGACCAGGTCCCACTTGTTGAACGCCAGCACCAGCGCGCGACCGGCCTCGATGACCATCCCGATCACCCGCTGGTCCTGCTCGGTCAGCGGCTGCGAGGCGTCGATCAGCACGATCGCGACTTCGGCCGAGTCGATCGCACCGTGGGTGCGTACCGATGCATAGAACTCGTGCCCGCTGGCCTGACCGACCTTGCGGCGCAGCCCGGCGGTGTCGACAAAGCGCCACAGCTTGCCGTCCATCTCGATCAGCGAGTCCACCGGGTCCACCGTGGTGCCGGCGACGTCGTGGACCACCGAGCGTTCGTCGCCCGACAGCCGGTTGAGCAGAGACGACTTCCCGACGTTCGGCTTACCGACCAGTGCCACGCGGCGCGGGCCGCCTGCGCCGGCGGCGACTTCCGAGGTCGTGGGCAACGCCTCGATGACGACGTCGAGCAAATCGGCCACGCCGCGCCCGTGCATCGCGCTGATCGTGTGCGGCTCCCCCAGCCCGAGCGACCACAGCGCCGCGGCGTCGGCTTCTCCCCGGTCGTTGTCGACCTTGTTGGCCGCCAGGAACACCGGCTTGCCCGAACGCTGCAGGATCTTGGCGGCGGCTTCGTCGGCGGTGGTCGCGCCGACGACGTTGTCGACGACGAAGATGATCGCGTCGGCCGTGCGCATCGCCACCGACGCCTGATCGGCGACGAGACGTTGCAGGCCTTTGGCGTCGGGTTCCCAACCGCCGGTGTCCTGCAGCACGAACCGTCGTCCCGACCAGGATGCGTCGTAGGACACCCGGTCGCGGGTGACGCCGGGCACGTCCTGCACCACGGCCTCACGGCGCCCCAGGATCCGGTTGACCAACGTGGACTTGCCGACGTTGGGCCGGCCGACGACCGCGACCACCGGTGGCGGTGCCGACGCCTCCTCGACGTCGTCGGAGATGTCGTCGGGACCCAGGTCCCAGTCGCTTTCGTCGACCCACGTCCCGTCCGAGTCGTCGATGGTCATCGCCTAGCACCTGCTCTCTGTCTCACCAGTTCGGCCAGGTGCGCGATCACCTCGGTCTGGGTCATGTCGCTGGTGTCCACGACGACGGCGTCGTCGGCTGCCCGCAGCGGCGACACCGCACGGGTGGAGTCCAGGTGGTCGCGCCGGCGCACGTCGGCCAGCACCGCCTCGTAGTCGTCGGGCAGCCCGGCGGCGACATTCTGTGCGTTGCGTCGCTGGGCGCGCACCTCGGCCGACGCCGTCAGGAAGATCTTCACGTCGGCGTCGGGCAGCACCACCGTGCCGATGTCACGCCCTTCGACGACCACGCTGCCCGCGGCCGCCGCGGACTCCCGCTGCAACTGCACCAGCCGGGTCCGCACGTCCGGGACTGCGGAGACCGCCGACACCGCGGCGGTGACGGCGTCACCGCGGATCTCGGCCGAGACGTCCTCGCCGGCGAGAAAGCAACGGTCCTGCCCGGGGTCGTGCCCGACGGCGATCTCGACGTCGCGGGCCGCCCCGGCGATGGCCTGCGGGTCGGCGAGGTCGGCCCCGCGGCGCAGTACACCGAGTGTCACCAGCCGGTACATCGCGCCGGTGTCCAGATAGCTCGCGCCCAGGGCGGTGGCCAATCCTCTTGCCACCGTGGACTTTCCGGTTCCGGCGGGTCCGTCGATCGCGACTTTGAGCCCGCCGGTCACAGCCCCACCGCCTTGTACAGTTCGCCGACTTCCTTCTGGGTCAACGCGCGGATGCTGCCCGGACGCTGCTCGCCGAGGGTCACCGCGCCGATGTCGGTGCGGACCAGCTCCTGCACCGGGTATCCGACGTGGGCCAGCAGCCGGCGCACGATGTGCTTGCGACCCTCGTGCAGTGTGACTTTGACCAGCGTGCGCCCGGGCACGGTGTCGACGACCGCGAAGTCGTCGAGCCGGACCGGCCCGTCATCGAGTTCGACGCCGTCGCGCAGCTTGCGGCCGAGGCCGCGGGGCACGCTGCCCAGCACGGTGGCGACGTAGGTCTTGGGCACCTCGAACGACGGGTGCATCAACCGATGCGCCAGTTCGCCGTCGTTGGTCAGCAGCAGCAGGCCCTCGGTGTCGGCGTCGAGCCGTCCGACGTGAAAGAGGTTCTTGTTACCGCGAACCCGGTGCTCCACGAGGTCGCCCACACACGGCCGGCCGCGATCGTCGGACATCGTCGAGTGCATGCCGCGCGGCTTGTTGATCGCCAGGTACACCAGCGAGTCGTCGAACGCGATGCGGGCGCCGTCGACCCGGATGACCGACTTCTGCGGGTTCACCCGGGTGCCGAGCTCGGTGACCAGTTCGCCGTCGACCTCCACCCGGCCGTCGAGGATCATCTTCTCGGCCACCCGCCGCGACGCAATTCCCGCCTGCGACAACACTTTCTGTAGGCGTACACCGTCTTCTTCGGTCATGTCAGTCCTGGTCCACATCGATCGAGGCCGGCGTCTCGGCCGCGGCCGCACCGTTGAGCTTCATGAAACGTGGCTCCTCGTCCAGGGTTTCGCTCAGATCGTCGATGACGTCCACGTCCGGCAGCAGCGGGGCGATGTCGGGCAGATCGGTCAGCGACGACAACCCGAGCCGCTCGAGGAACAGCTCGGTGGTGGCGAATGTGACCGCGCCGGAGTCGGGGTCGGTGCCCGCCTCGGTGATCAGACCGCGCGCGACCAGAGTGCGCATCACCGCATCGACGTTCACGCCGCGCACCGCGCTGACCCGGGCCCGGGTCACCGGCTGTCGGTACGCGACCACCGCCAGCGTCTCCAGCGCCGCGCGCGTCAACTTCGACCGGGCACCGTCGAGCAGCAGCTTCTCGACGTAGGGGGCATACCGGGACCGGGTGTACATGCGCCACCCTCCCCCGGCCTCGCGTAGTTCGATGCCGCTGTCGCGGTCGGTCAGCGCGTTGGCCATCGCGTGGACCCGCTCGGCCACGCGCTCGGCGGGTTGACCGGTCGCGCCGGCCAGCACCTCGACCGAGGCGGGCGTGTCGACGACCAGCAGCAGGGCTTCGAGCACGCTGTCCAGCTCGGCGTCAGTGAGTTCGGTGTCGACATCGGTGTCGGTGTCCGGCACGACATCGTCGGCCGGTTCTGAGAATTCGTCGGTCATGGTCTTTCTATTCCGCGTCCGCGGTCGCCAACTGTTGGCTGGTGGGCCGTTCTCCGGTCCACGAAATCTGGAGAACTCCAAGCGGTTCTGGTTGCTCGAATGCTACCGCCCGAGCGCGGAACAGTTCGAGCAGCGCCAGGAAGCGGCCGACGATCTCCATCGGCATCTCACAATCGGCGACCAGTTCGGAGAACGACGCCCACTGCCCGACGCCGCGGTGTTCGAGCAGCCCGATCAGCTTCTCGGCCTGTTCCGGAACCGACACGGCGACCTGGTGCAGGTGGTCGGTGCCCACCGTCGGCACCGGTCGGGGGGTGAACGCCGCGGCGGCGATCTGGGCGAATCGCTCGGCGTCGACACCGAGCATCACCTCGGGCAGCAGCTCGGAATAGCGTTCCTCCAGCGACACCGCCCGCGGATAGCTGCGCAATGCCGCGGCTTCGAGCTCGCCGAACATCACCGCGACGTGCTTGAACGCGCGGTACTGCAGCAGTCGGGCGAACAACAGGTCGCGGACCTCTAGCAGGGCCAGGTCGTCTTCGTCGTGCACCTCGCCCGCCGGCAGCAGCCGCGCGGCCTTCAGATCGAGCAGGGTGGCCGCGACCACGAGGAACGACGTGGTCTCCTCCAGTCCGAGCTGCGCGCCGATCTGTTTGGTGTAGGCGATGAACTCGTCGGTCACCTGATGCAACGCGACCTCGGTGACGTCCATCCGGTGGGCGAAGATCAACTGCAGCAGCAGATCGAAGGGACCCTCGAAGTTGCTCAGCCGGACCTGGAAGCCGGTCTCGCTCACGCGCCGAACCGGTGGATGACCTCGCGCGCCAACGCTCGATATGCCTGCGCGCCAGCGGATTTCGGGGCCCACGTGGTGATCGGTTCGCCGGCGACGCTGGTCTCGGGGAAGCGCACCGTGCGGGTGACGACGGTGTCGAAGACCAGGTCCCCGAAGCGTTCGACCACGCGGGCCATCACCTCGCGGGAGTTCACCGTCCGCGGGTCGTAGCGGGTGATCAGGATGCCGCTGATCTCGAGTTTCGGGTTCAGCCGGTCGTGCACTTTGTCGACGGTGTCGGTCAGCAGCGCCAGGCCACGCAGCGAGAAGTACTCGCACTCGGTCGGGATGATCACCCCGTCGCTGCAGGCCAGACCGTTGACGGTGAGCAGCCCGAGCGACGGCTGGCAGTCGATGAGCACGTAGTCGTAGCGGTCCAGCACCGGGTATAGCGCGCGGGCCAGCGACTGCTCGCGGCCCACCTCGTTGACCAACTGGATCTCCGCGGCCGACAGGTCGATATTGCTGGGCACCAGATCCAACCCGGGCACACGGGTGGTCAGCAATACCTGGTCGATCGACACCCGGGGTTCGACCAGCAGGTTGTAGACGGTGTTGTCGAGCTCGTAGTGCGGCACCCCGAGTCCCGCGGACAGGGCGCCCTGCGGATCCAGGTCGACCAGCAGCACCCGCCGGCCGTAATCGGCCAGGCTCGCCCCGAGGTTGATCGTCGAGGTGGTCTTGCCGACGCCGCCCTTCTGATTGCACATCGCGATGACCTTCGCGGGGCCGTGGGAGGTGCGCACCGGAGGTTCGGGAATGTCCCGGGGCAGCCGCCCGGTGTGGCCCGGTGTCGGTGCCTCGGCACCGCTGTTGCCGTCGGTCGTGCGCGACCCTTGCTGGTCAGGCATCCCCTCGGGCGTCACGGACATCCGGGCCAGTCTAATGGCCGATACCGCGCTGGTCAGGAAGACCCGCAGACAGGCGCCAACCTGCCTAGGCTGACCGCATGAAGCTGCCGCTGTCCCGTTGGGTGCGCCTGGCGGTGCGCATGCCGTCCTTCGTGCGGACCGGCCAGATGGGTGACGGCCGCGAGGACGCGTGCGCCGCCTACGTCGAGACCCATGCCACCCGCGGCGACGTCGACGACGTGCTGGCCACCGTCGACCGGTTCGCCCGCCGGGAGGCGATGCTGGTCAACATCGGCGACGAGAAGGGTCAGCTGCTCGACGCTGCCGTCCGTCGCGCGCAGCCGAAGCTGGCGCTGGAGCTGGGCACCTACTGCGGCTACAGCGCGCTGCGGATCGCCCGCAGCGCACCGTCGGCGCGCGTGGTGTCGGTCGAGTTGTCCGCCGCCAACGCGCAGGTGGCCCGTCGCATCTGGACGCACGCCGGCGTCGCGGACCGCGTCACCTGTGTGGTCGGCACGATCGGTGACGGCGGCACCACCCTCGACGCGCTCGCCCGCGACCACGGCCTGGCCCCCGGCGTGGTGGAGCTGCTGTTCATCGACCACATCAAGAACGCCTACCTCCCCGATCTGCGGGCCATCCTGGACCGCGGCTGGCTGCGTCGCGGTTCGATCGTGGTCGCCGACAACGTCCGCGTGCCGGGCGCGCCGGCCTACCGCGCGTTCATGCGCGAGCAGCAGGGTGTGCTGTTCGACACCGTCGAACACAAGACCCATGTCGAGTACCAGTCGTTGCTGCCGGACCTGGTGCTGGAGTCGGAGTACCTGGGGTCCTAGCGGGCGCGGGGATGCGCGCCGGCCCACACCTCGCGCAGCGCGCTGACGGTGACCATCGTGTAGATCTGCGTGGTGGTCACCGACGCGTGCCCGAGCAGTTCCTGCACGACGCGCACGTCGGCGCCGCCGTCGAGCAGGTGCGTGGCGAACGAGTGGCGCAGCACGTGCGGAGACACCGTCGCGGTGATCCCGGCGCGTTCGGCGGCGTCCTGGAGCACCTGCCAGGCGCTCTGCCGCGACAGTCGACCGCCGCGGGCGTTGAGGAAGATCGCGGGCGTGCCGCTGCCGCGGCGCGCCAGATCGGGGCGTCCCCGCACCAAATAGGCGTCGAGCGCAGCCACGGCGGGACGGCCGATCGGGATGAGCCGTTGCTTGCCGCCCTTGCCGCGCAGCAGCACCGACCGGGCGTGCGTGTCGACATCGTCGACGTCGAGACCCACGGCCTCGGAGATGCGGGCGCCGGTGGAGTACAGGAGTTCCAGCAGCGCGCGGTTGCGCAGCGTCAACGGCCCGTCGGATTCGCTGTCGCCGCCGGCGGCCTCGAGCAGGGCCAGCACCTCGTCGAGGCTCAGGCTCTTGGGCAGTCGTCGACTCGGGGTCGGCGGTTTGACGTCACGCGCCACGTCGAGGGTGGCGATGCCCTCGGCGGCGGCGAACCGGTGCAGTCCGCGCACCGCGATCAGCGCGCGCGCCGCCGACACCGCGGACAGCGGGACGACGCCGTGGTCGGGGTCGCCCTCGCGAAGCGCCACCAGGAAGGAGCTGACGTCGTCCTCGACCACCACGGCCAGGTCGTCGATGCCCCGCGATCTCAGATGCTCGGCGTAGCGACGCAGATCGCGCCGGTAGGAGCTCAAGGTGTTCGCGGCCACGCCGCGTTCGATCGCGAGGTGGTCCAGGTAGCCCTGCAACTGCGTGTCGAGCGCGACAGGCACCGAGGTCGACGTCATCGATGTCCCTTTCGGCGCGCGAACGCCGTGGGGCGGTCGGTCCAGGGTGCATCGACGGTCCGCAGCGTCTCCGGATCCGGCATCGCGTAGGCGGCCAGGATCCCGGCCACGGCGATCGAGTTGACGATCTTTCCCGCGTAGATCATCTTCACCGCCTCGACCAGCGGCACGCGGCGCACCACGAGATCGGCTTCCTCGTGGTCGGCGGCGGGTCGATCGACGTCGCGGAGGTCCGTCGCCAGGAACACCCGGACACTCTCGTCGCTGAATCCCGGCGCGGTGTCCAGGTCGATCAGTGTCTGCCAGGACGCCGCCTCCAGGCCGGCTTCCTCGGTCAGCTCGCGTGCGGCGGTGACGTGTGGCGGCTCGCCGCCCAGGTCGAGCAGCCCGGCCGGCAGTTCCCACAGCCGCCGCCCGAACGCGTGCCGGTACTGGTGCACCAGCACCACGTTGGCGTCGTCGTCGATGGCGACGACGGCCACGGCGCCGAAGTGCTCGACGATCTCGCGGCGCGCCGTGCCACCACCGGGCATGCGGACCTCGTCGACCCTCAGCGCGAGGATGTTGCCGACGTGCAGGGTCTCGGATGCGGCGACGGAGAAGTCGTGAGTGCCGGGTCCGGTGTCACCCACGGGCCGGCAGCTCTTCGAGAGCGTGCTCGGCGCCGTTGGCGGAAAGGTCGGCGTGCTCGGGGATCTCCACCGGGAGACGCTCGGCGTTCTTGTAGTCCAACGACGCGCCGACGAACGACACGAACAGCGGGTGCGGACGCGTGGGCCGGCTCTTGAGCTCCGGGTGTGCCTGCGTTCCGACGATGAACGGGTGCACCTCGGCCGGGTACTCGACGAACTCGACGAGGTGGCCGTCCGGGGAGGTGCCGGAGAACCGCAGCCCGCTCTCGGCGATGCGGTCGCGGTAGGCGTTGTTGACCTCGTAGCGGTGCCGGTGCCGCTCCGACACCTCGGTGGCTCCGTACGCCTTGGCGACGATCGAATCCTCTTCCAGGACCGCGGGATACGCGCCGAGCCGCATGGTGCCGCCCAGGTCGGCCTCACCGGCGACCGCGTCGCGCTGGTCGGCCATCGTCGAGATCACCGGATCGGGCGTGGCGGGGTCGAACTCCGCGGAGTTCGCCTCGTCGATGCCCACCGACCGGGCGGCCTCGATCACGATGCACTGCAGTCCGAGGCACAGCCCCAGCAGCGGCAGCCCCCGCCGGCGCGCGTAGCGGATGGCGCCGATCTTGCCCTCGATACCGCGGATGCCGAACCCGCCGGGGATCAGCACGCCGTCGATGTCGGCCAGCGCCGACGCCGCCCCGGCATCGGTCTCGCAGTCATCGGAGGCCACCCAGCGCATCTCGACGCGGGCGTGGTGGGCGAAACCGCCGGCACGCAGCGCCTCGGCCACCGACAGGTAGGCGTCGGAGAGGTCGATGTACTTGCCCACCAACGCGATCCGCACGGTCTCGCGCGGTTCGTGCACCCGGTGCAGCAGGTCGTTCCACTGCGTCCAGTCGACGTCGCGGAACGGCAGGTTCAGCCGGCGCACCACGTAGGCGTCGAGTTCCTCGCGGTGCAGCACCTTCGGGATGTCATAGATCGACGGGGCGTCCGGGGTGGAGATGACGCCATCGATGTCCACGTCGCACATCAGCGCGATCTTGTTCTTCAGCGGCTCGGGCACGTCGCGGTCGCAACGCAGGATCAGCGCGTCGGGCTGGATGCCGATGCTGCGCAGCGCGGCCACCGAGTGCTGTGTCGGTTTGGTCTTGAGCTCCCCCGACGGCGCCATGTAGGGCACCAGCGAGCAGTGCAGGAAGAAGCAGTTCTCGCGACCCACCTCGTGGCGCACCTGTCGGGCCGCTTCGAGGAAAGGCAGCGACTCGATGTCGCCGACCGTGCCGCCGACCTCGGTGATGATGACGTCGGGGCGGTTGCCGGTGCTGTCCGGTTCGGCCATCTCGAGGATGCGGCGCTTGATCTCGTCGGTGATGTGCGGGATCACCTGCACGGTGTCACCGAGATACTCGCCGCGACGCTCCTTGGCGATCACCGTCGAGTACACCTGCCCGGTGGTGACGTTGGCCGACCCGGACAGGTCGCGGTCGAGGAACCGTTCGTAGTGGCCGACGTCGAGGTCGGTCTCGGCGCCGTCCTCGGTGACGAACACCTCACCGTGCTGGAACGGATTCATGGTGCCGGGATCGACGTTCAGATACGGGTCGAGCTTCTGCATGGTGACCTGCAGACCACGGGCGGTCAGCAGCTGACCGAGGCTCGAAGCGGTGAGTCCCTTGCCGAGCGATGACACCACGCCACCGGTGACGAAGAGATGCTTCGTGGCGGTCTGCGGGTGCTTGCGTAGCGCGGGCAAGAGCAACCTCCGTGACGACGGGCAGGGCTTCTAATTGCTGAATCCGGCACGTGTCCGAATCCCTTGTCGGGGCCTGCCGACCCACGGAACCCCACCCTAACACCGACTCCGACAACCCGTCGCTGACACGCGGGCGGCTACTGCGGGACGGTCACCGCCGCCGCACCCTGGCCGATGCCGTACTGCCCCGGCTTGCCGCCCGCGATCAGATCGCCGAGTGCGAGCACCGCGGTGATGCGGCCGGATTCCTGGTTGATGTCGTCGACGGTGCTGTAGGCGCTGCTCAGTGCCGAGTCCGCGCGTGCGACGGCGATCGCGGCGGTGCCGGAGGCCGATCCGTCGCGACCCACCAGCACCGTCCCGGACCCGTGTTGGGCCAGGCCGGCGGTGAACCGGGCCACGGTGGCGCCCTGGTTGCCGGCGTCGGTGCCCAGGGCGCCGCCGGTGACGACGAGCGCGGTGTCGGCGGCTCCGATACGGTCGGCGCCGAAGGTGACGAACCCGGCGTCGCGCAGCGTGGTCAGGACGGTCTCCCGGGCGGCGTCGTCGACGGGGCGCGCCTGGGGGTCTTTGTTGATCAGCAGGCTGATGCCGAGCAGGTCGCCGGCTTGGGAACCCTGGTCCACGGTGCGGGTGTTCAGCTGAGCACCCGCCGGCACGATCGGCGAGTTGACCACCGACAGCAGTTTCTCGGCCGCGTGTGCCTCGACGAATTGCGTTGTCAGACCGATGGTTCCGCTGACCGCACCGCCGGCCTGGCCGACCAGCCGGACCATCGCCTCGACGTCGTCGTCGTTGGCCTCCGGGGTGCGGAACAGGATGACCGATTTGTCGCGCAGATTCCCGGCCAGGATGCGCGGCGCCATCTGGGCGTCGAAATCGGCTGCCGCTGCCAGCTTCTCGTTGAGGGCGTTGCGTTCGCCGGTCAGGGTGTCGATCTGCTCCTGCAGTTCGTGCTTGTCGTCCTGCAGGCCCGAGAGCACGGTGTTGGACAGCAACCCGGAACCCAGGGCGACGCCGATGGCCAGTGCCAGGAAGACCGCGGCCAGGGAGATGGCGTGTGTGCGCAGCGAGATCACCGGAGGTCCCCTACGAAACCAGGCCCTGCACCCACAGCAGGAACTGGTTCCAGTACCCGCTGATCCATTCCAGCACCGCGGCGTCGGCGCGCGACACCCACAGCGCCGCGATGACCGCGATCAGCATCGCCAACACCAGCAGCGCGATCGCGCCGCCGGAGACGCGGCTGCGGTACAGCGTGGCCACGGCCTTGGCGTCGACGAGCTTCTCCCCCACCTTCAGGCGGGTCAGGAAGGTCGACGGGTTGCTCTGCTGGCGGCTGCGATCGAAGAACTCCTCGATGCTGGCGCGGTGTCCCACGGTGACGATCAGCGAGGCGCCGTGGTGGTCGCAGAGCAGCAGTGCCAGATCGGCCGCCGATCCCGCGGCCGGGAACGTCATCGCCCCGACACCGAGATCCTGGATGCGCTCCAGGCCGGCGGCGTGACCGTCGGCGTCGGCGGGCAGCACCACCTGAGCGCCGGAGCGCAGCACCTCGGTGCTGATCTTGTCGGGGTCACCGACGATCAGAGCGGGTCGGTACCCGGCCTTGCGCAGCACGTCGGCGCCGGTGCCCACCCCGACCAGCACCGGCTGGTACTCCTTGATGAACGGCTTGAGGGCCTTGAGATCGGCTGTGGCGCTGTCCTCTTCGGCGACGATCACGACGTGGCGCCGGTTGAGGTCGACGTCGATGTCCGGGATGCCGATCCCGTCGATCAGCAGCGGACTCTCGCTGCGGATGAACTCGATGGTGTTGCCCGCGAACGCTTCCAGATGCGCGACCAGACCGCTCTTGGCCTCCTGCATCAACTCGTGGATGTCGGCGTCGGTGCGTTCGGTGCCCAGTACCAGGCGGCGGTCCCCGGAGTAGACGCCGCCCTCGTTGAGCCGGATCCGGGCGCCGTCCTTGACCTTCTTGAAGACCTCCGGACCGGTCTCGTCGATCAGCATGATGCCGTTGGCGACCAGCACCTCGGGACCGAGGTTGGGATAGCGCCCGGAGATCGACGACGAGGCGTTGACCACCGCGGCGACGTTGGCCTCCACCAGGGCGTCGGCGGTGATGCGGTCGAGGTCCAGGGCGTCGATGACGACGATGTCGCCCGGGGTCAGACGCCGCAGCAGGCGGTCGATGTCGCGGTCCACTCGAGCGGTGCCGGTGATACCCGGCCGTGTACTGGCGTTACGGGATAGCAGCGCAGACATCTTCATGTCCAGGATTCTGACCAGATCGAGACGCAATCAGCCGGAGGCGCGCCGTAACACCAGCCTCATTAGTTCATTCTTTTCACACCAGTCACACAGATTCAGGCGGTGCTCTCCCGGTCGGAGCGGGCGGCGTCGAGCAGTTCGCGCGCATGCGCGCGACCGCTGTCGGACTCCCCGAGCCCGGCCAGCATCCGCGCGAGTTCGGCGACCCGTTCGCTCTCCTCCAGGCGCACGACCCGACTGGACTTGGGGCCGCTCTCGACCACCAGGTGTACGTCGGCGTAGGCGGCGACCTGCGGAAGGTGGGTGACGACGATGACCTGATGGGTGCGGGCCAACCGCGACAACCGGCGCCCGATCTGCACCGCCGCGCGTCCACCCACCCCGGCGTCGACCTCGTCGAACACCATCGTGGTGCCCTCCGTCGAGGCGGCCAGCACGACCTCCAGCGCCAGCATCACCCGCGACAGCTCACCGCCGGAGGCGCTCTTGTGCAGCGGCAGGATGTCCGAGCCGCGGTGCGCGGCGAATCCGAACTCGACGACGTCGGCGCCGTCACGGCCCGCGTGCACCGTCTCCCCCGACGGCAGGGTCAGCGGAGCGGAATCCTCGGCCCGCGCGAGCAACGGGCTGACCGAGATGGTGAACTCGGCGCCGGACATCGCCAGGCCGGCCAGCTCGGCGGTGACGGCCTTCGACAGGCCCCGCGCCGCCTTCACCCGCGCCTTGGTGACCTCCTGCGCGGCGCCGACGACCTTGCCCTGCAGCTCCTCGACCTGCCGCTCCAGGGCGCCGAGAGTCTCCTCGGAGACGTCGAGCTGGCCGAGCCGGTCCCGGGCCTCACCGGCCCACTGCAGGACACCGTCGATGTCGGCCGCGTATTTTCGGGTCAGGGTGCGCAGCTCGCCCTGGCGGCTCAGCTTGGTCTCCAGTTCGCTTGCGTCACTGGGGAGTTCGGAGATGAAACGACCGAGCTCGCCGGACACGTCGACCAGCACCGTCAGCGCGGAGTCCAGTTGTTCGGCCAGCGTCTTCAAGAAGGTGTCGTCGGTACCTTCCAACGCGGTGCGCGCCTGTCCGACCGCGTCGGCCGCCGAGTGGGAGTCGACGCTGTCTGCGTCGCCGGACAGCGCCGACCGCGCGGTCTGCACGGCGTCGCGCAGCGCGTCGAGTTCGGAGAGCCGGCGAATGTCGTCGACCAGGTCGACGTCCTCGCCCGGCTTGGGGTCGAGCACGTCGATCTCGTTGAGCGCGAACTGCAACCGGTCGGCCTCCTGGGCGAGCTCACGGGTGCGGCGGCGCCGGTCCTCGAGGTCGCGCTTGGCCTGCAGCCACGCGTCGCGCGCGGTCCGGTACCGCTTCAGCGGGGCGTCCACCGCGGCGTAGTGGTCCAGGGCGGCACGCTGGTGATCCGGGCGCATCAACCGCAGCTGATCGTTCTGCCCGTGCAGCGTCAGCAGCTCGCCGGTGAACTCGCTCAACGACTTGGCCGGGATGCTGCGGCCGCCGAGATAGGCCCGCGACGGTCCGTCGCGGCTGACCGAGCGGGCGGCGATGACGGTGCCGTCGTCGTCGCGTTCGGCGCCCGAGGATTCCAGGATCTCGTCGACGCGGCCGGTGGCGGCGTCCCCGAGATCAGAGGTGTCGAAGCGGCCCTCGACGACGGCCCGTTGGGCACCCGACCGCACCTTGGTGGCGTCGGCGCGGGCCCCGCCGAGCAGGTGCAGTCCGGTCACCACCATGGTCTTCCCGGCGCCGGTCTCCCCGGTCAGTACCGTGAACCCACGGTCGAATTCGGCGGTCGCGGCGCTGATGGCGCCCAGCGACTCGATACGGATCTCGGATAACACTACTGACCGCGCCACCCGGTGACCGGCAGCCGGAACTTGCGCACCAGACGGTCGGCGAACGGCGCGCTGTCCAGCCGCACCCACTTCAGCGGCGTCGCGCAACGGGTGACCTCCAGGCGCCCGCCGGCCGGCACGATCATCTCGCGGCGTCCGTCGCAGAACACCACGGCATCGTGGCCGCCCGCTTCGACCTCGATGGCGATGACCGCGTCGGGACTGGTGACCATCGGCCGCGCGAACAGTGCGTGGGCGTTGTTGGGCACCACGATGATGGCCTCCAGGTCCGGCCACAGCACGGGCCCGCCGGCAGAGAACGCATAGGCGGTGGACCCGGTGGGGCTGGACACCAGCACGCCGTCACAGCCGAACTCCGAGACCGGTCGACCGTCGACCTCCAGCACCACGCCCATCACGCCCAGCCGCGGCGCCTTCTCGAGGCTGGCCTCGTTGAGGGCCCAGCCCCGGTCCAGGAGGCGACCGTGTGCACGCACGGCGACGTCGAGCGTCATCCGTTGCTCGATGCGGTAGTCGCGCTCGATGACGTGCTCGAGCACCGTGTCGATGGAGTCGGCTTCGGCCTCGGCCAGAAAACCGATGCGGCCGAGATTGATTCCCAACACCGGGATCTCGACGTTGCGCGCCAGCTCGGCGGCGCGCAGGAACGTACCGTCCCCGCCGAGCACCAGCACCAGTTCGCAACCTGCGGCCGCGTCGTGATCGGCGTCGACGACTTCGATCCCCGGCCCGAGGACCCGGGTGTCGTCCGGCGCCAGCGGAACCGGTCCGCGGTCGACGGCTTCGGCCGAGAGCACCCGCAGCGTGATCCCGTTGTCACTCAGGACCTTCTTCACGCGGCGGGCCACTTCGGTGGCTTCCTCGCGCCCGGTGTGGACCACCAGCAGGATCGTGCGTTCGTCACTCATTGCGGGCCCTCCTCGACGGCTGTGCCGACGGCGGCATCCAGAGCGAGTCCGGTCAGCGCCGCGTCGGTGTCGGCGCGCAGGTGCAGGAAGTACTCGACGTTGCCTGCGGGACCGGGAAGCGGACTGGCCGTCACCGCGACGGTGTGCCACCCGAGCGCTTCAGCCCGGTGGGCCACGGTGCGCACGGCCTCGGCGCGCAACAGCGGGTCGCTGACGACTCCGCCGGCCCCGACGCGTTCTCGGCCCACCTCGAACTGCGGCTTCACCATGGGAACGATATCGGCGGTCGGTGACGCGCACGAAGTCAGCGCCGGTAGCACCGTCGACAGCGAGATGAAGGACAAGTCGGCGACGACGACGTCGACGTGGCCGCCGATGGTTTCGGGGGTCAGCTCGCGGACGTTGGTCCGCTCCATGACCGTCACCCGGTCGTCGGTGCGCAGCGACCACGCCAGTTGGCCGTAGCCCACGTCGACGGCGACGACTTCGCGGGCGTCGCGGTTCAGGAGTACCTCGGTGAAACCGCCGGTGGAGGCTCCGGCGTCCAGGCAGCGCCGGCCGTCCACGGTGACAGCGAACGCGTCGAGCGCGCCGATGAGTTTGTGCGCGCCCCGCGACACCCAGGTGCTTTCACCGGCGGCGACGGCCAGCCGCGCATCGACGGAGATCGCGGTGGCCGGTTTGGCTGCGGGCATGCCGTCGATGGTCACCCGTCCCGCCGTGATCAGTTCTGCGGCCTGCTGGCGGGAGCGGGCCAGCCCCCTCCGCACCAGCTCGGCGTCCACCCGTGCGCGCCGAGACACGCGGTCAGCCCTTCTCGACGGATTCCAGCGCCTGCACCAACACGTCGTGGGCCTGCTCCAGGCGCGCCGCCACCTCGTCGAGTTCGGTCACCGACGGCTCGGTCTGGTCGCCGAGGAGCTCGGCGACCCGGGCACGGATCTGGTCGGGATCGTTACTCATATCGGTGCTCACGCTAGCCGATGCCCCACCTACAGCAGGGACCACCGGGCCAGGGCCTCGCGCGCCGTGTCATCACCGGCGGCTATCGGTCTGGGCTGCGCCTCGGCCCCCCAGACCGCAGCCGCGACGGCACGCACCACCGACAACGGGTCGCCGACGGGGCCGTCGGCGGTGGCCCGGACCGTGACGGCCCGCTCGTCGAGGTCGACCCGCCAACCCTGCTGCCGGCCGACCCGCAGGACGTCGGCGTCGGTGGTCAGGGCGCGCAGATCCTCGGCCAGGAAGTCGGGGCGCTGCCCGGGTTCGGCCCACACGGCATCGGCGGCGGTGTGGACGCCGCACAGCACCATGAGGCTGGGGAGGTCCGCGGCGCGGGCCCCGGCGATGTCGGTGTCCAGACGGTCACCGACCACCAGCGGCGTCCGGAAGTCCCCGCGGGACAGCGCGTCATTCATCAACGCGGGTGCGGGTTTTCCCGCAACCTGGGGTTCGCACTCGGTCGCGGTGCGCAAGGCGGCGACCATGGACCCGTTGCCGGGCAACAGCCCCCGCTCCGACGGCAGCGTCTTGTCGACGTTGGCGGCGATCCACAAGGCGCCGTTGCGGATCGCCAGAGCCGCCTCGGCGAGGTGGGGCCAGGCGGTCTCCGGCGAGTGCCCCTGCACCACCGCGACGGGTTCGTCGGACCATTCCCGCACCGGGGTCAGTCCGACTCGCCGCACCTCCTCGGCGAGCGCTTCGGTGCCCACGACGAGTACCTTGGCTCCGGCGCTGAGCTGTTGGGCGAGTAGTCGCGCCGCGCTCTGTGCGCTGGTGACGACGTCGTGGGGTGCCGCGGTGAAGCCGAGCTCCCGGAGATGGCCGGCCACCTGCGTTGCATCGCGGGAGGCGTTGTTGGTGACATAGAGGACCCGTCCGGGCACTTCTGCGAGCGTATCCACTGCCCCCGGTGTCGGTGCGTGTCCGCGGAACACGGTGCCGTCGAGGTCGAGCAGCAGGCAATCATGCTGCTGCACAAGAGAAGTCACGTCAGGACAACTCCGTGACGCGGTCCTCGGCATCGGTGACACCCTCGACGTCGGCGGCCGCGGCCCGCAGGAACCACTGCAGTGCCTCGTCAGCGCGGTCCAGAGCCAGCAGAGTATCGGCGTAGGCGTAGAACAACCGGGCGGCAGTCTGGCCGGTCCGCGCCGGGTCGAGTTCGGGGGTGCCCAGCACCGCCAGCGCGGCCTGGTGCTGACCGAGGTCCGACCGCGCGCCGGCGACGACGATCTTCAACTCGTCGGCGTCGTCTCCGGTCAGGGCGGCTGCCTCGGGGCTGCGGCCGAGTTCGATCGCGCGTTCGGGTCGTCCGATACCGCGCTCGCAATCGGCGATGAGCGCCAACAGCGGTGAACGACTGCCCATTCGGCGCGCGGCACGGAACTCTGCCAGCGCCTGCGCCCAATCGCCACAGTGGTAGGCCGCGATCCCGACGGCCTCTCGGACCGCGGCGATCCGCCCGGACCGCGACCGCGCCGCCTGCGCGTGCGCCAAGGCGGCCTCAGGGTCCTCGTCGAGCAGCTCACCGGCCGCGACCAAATGGCGGGCCACCAGGTCGGCGGTGTGGCGATCCAAAGTGGTGAGCTCACCGCGGATTTCAGGAGCGAGTTGCTTGGCCTCGATCTCGTCGGGAATTCGGGGTCCCCGATCCGGTGCGGTCTCGGTGTCGGTCTTGGGCTGCGCCGGGCGTGCGCGGCGTGGCCCGGAGAAGCGGGGTGCCGATCGACGGTCGCCGCGCGGCCGTTGCCGGCCGGCATCCGGTCCGCGACGCGGCTGCCGGTCGCCTTGTCCGCGTTGATCGTCTTGAGCCACGCAGAAAGGATACGGGCTTTCTTCGAAGCCTCACAATCAATGCATTCGGGCACGACACAATGGCGCTGCCGGGAAATGGAAATCGCCCCCCACGTATTCGTGGGGGGCGATTTCTAATTTGTGTTCGGCGGTGTCCTACTTTTCCGACCGTGTGGTCAGTATCATCGGCGCTGGCAGGCTTAGCTTCCGGGTTC
>NZ_JBGGKT010000027.1:0-21378 GCF_041287115.1 Mycobacterium sp. pV006
TGACCTTCAATCACTCGGCTGCGACACGCCGGTACCGCTGATCAGGTCCGACTCGTACACCACCTTGGTGGACGCAACCAACACCCGACGCGGCGACATCGTTGAGGTCATCAACACCACCGGCCCCACGCTGTCGGGGACAGACGGTTTAGGTGACTGGAACATCCCTTGGGATCAGTGGAAAGCCGGCAACGCCAACCTCTGAAACACAGAGCAGAAGCGGAGACTCACAACCGCCGCCTCCCAGTCACCTCGTGGCACCAGTTACGCGTGTCAGCAGGACGTCTCGCATCCACCGAACCGGGTTGCGAACTGCCGAGCGTCACCCGAGCATCGCGCGCCGTGGGGCCCACGCAGCACACCCATTCGCAAAAGCCATTAGCAATTCCAGCCGCCGAAATTCCAGCACTGTAATTATGTTGCGGGTGTTACTGATGAGGCATATGTGAGTTAGGCTGATCTACGTATTCGCTACGTACATCGTTGCTGCACAGTACGGAACGCTCTGCTTCGCCTTTTTTGGCGAAACCAATCACCGGCGCTCCGACAGCCGAAAGAAAGAACGCCATATGGAACCGATGGCCCGATGCGCCCGCCCGGAGGAAGGCCGCGTATCTGCGTCCGGCTTTCGCCTGACTGGGGTGATCGTTGCCGTCGTCGCGACGGTACTTTTGGCGTGCACCCCAGCAGCCTCCGCCGAGCCGACAGGCGGTCCGTGGGATCCACTCCTGCCCAAGATCCCCAGTGCGGGAGCGCCCGGCGATCCGGTTGCCATCGCCAACGCGTCCTTGCAGGCGACGGCCGTTGCCACCCAGACTGCGATGGATTTGGGGCGTAGCTTCCTGGGCAGTCTCGGACTCGTCAGTCCCGCGGCAAGCCCCCAAACGAGCGTCCGCGGCAACCGTCTCTACGGTGCCCAGGCGATCGAATACGTTATCCGCAGGGCAGGAACGCAGATCGGCG
This sequence comes from Mycobacterium sp. pV006, assembly GCF_041287115.1. Classification (NCBI taxonomy): domain Bacteria; kingdom Bacillati; phylum Actinomycetota; class Actinomycetes; order Mycobacteriales; family Mycobacteriaceae; genus Mycobacterium; species Mycobacterium sp. pV006. The sequence continues at coordinate 964 of NZ_JBGGKT010000027.1, forward strand.
TTCCCTACTCCTGGGGAGGGGGCAGCCTCACCGGCCCTAGTCGCGGTGTCGACCAAGGCGCAGGCACCGTCGGTTTCGACTGCTCAGGACTGACACGATTCGCCTTCGCCGGCGTCGGAGTACTGTTGCCGCGATGGTCCGGCGACCAGTACAACGCTGGCCGCAAGGTACCTCCCGCGCAAGCTAAACGCGGTGACCTCCTGTTCTGGGGGCCCGGCGGAAGCCAACACGAAGCGATCTACCTCGGCGGCGGAAAAATGATCGAGGCGCAACAAACCGGCGTTCCCATCAAGATTTCACCGGTGCGTACCGCCGGGATGACACCCTACGTCATACGGATTATCGAGACCTGACCCCGAACGCTTCCGCCAACAGCTTCCTCCCGCCAAAAGCCTTGTCCGCACCGGGTAACGGTTCAGCCGGCCAGACAGTAGCCGATGCCGCGGACCGTCCGGACATAGCGCGGACAAGACGGGGCGTCACCGAGCTTGCGACGTAGATTGCCGATGTGCACGCCCAGTGCCGACCGCCCGCCGGGCTGCGTCGCCCCCCAAAGGACTTCCTGAAGTCGTCGGCACGTCACGGGCTCCCCTGGATCATCGGACAAAACCCGAAGGATCGCGAACTCCGTTCGAGTCAGCGATATGACGTTGCCGCGCTGATAGACCCGCCGGACCCCCACGTCGATCACCAGATCGTCGACGTGGCGTCGCTGGGCGCCGCCGTCCTCGCTGCGTTGGTGAGAATGCCTGAGTGTCTGCCGTATTCGCGTGTTGAGTATGTCGCGGGAGCCGATGGGAACCACTCCGACGCGCGATATCAGTGGCGCCATCTCTGTGTCGGCGAGCGCGACGACGCCGCAATGGGCGGCCTGGCGAACACGGTCAAGGACGACGGCGCCGTGCGCGGATGATCCCAGGCACACCACCACCACGTCGGGGTCATCGTCGCGCACCGCGGTGAGCGCTGCAGCATCTGAGCGTGCGACGTCGACGGCGAACTCTTCGGCGCGCAGGGTGCCGGCCAACATGTCGGCGTAGATGCGCCGAGGTTCAACCAGCAGAACGCGAATGCGCCCAGCAGCTATCGCCGGAGAGGCAACGCTGCCCGAAGCGGGGTGCGGCTCGATGGTCGTGGCAGTCTCCTTGCCAGCGTGGGCCATTCACGGCGTGAAGGTGTCCGCGCGGATGCTGGAACCAGCATATCGCCATCTACGTAGCTACTACGTAGATGGCGATATGGGGTGTCGGGCATGTTCGCGTCTTCGGGTGTTCAGCGGGGGGTTTGCGCGCCAGAGGATGTCAGCTGTTCGGGTTGAAGTCGGCCCCGTCGGTCCAGCCGGAACAAGGCCGCTGCGGAGGCCAGCCCGATTGCCGACAGCAGAACCCACAGCAGCCAGGGTTGCCCGAGATCTCGGGCGGCCTGCATCAGCGAGCCGGTGGCCAGATTGCCAACAAGAATGCCGACTCCGACGATGGTGTTGTAGAAGCCGTAGTGCGTTCCGATGAGACGGTTGTTGGCCAATGAGACGACGGTGTCCATCTCGAACGGGAAGACGGCCGCCGACCCGACCGCCAGCACCGCCGTGGCGACGAGTAGCGCGGTCGCGGCGGCGACTCTGCCTGCCCTGGTGTCATCGGGCAGCACGATCAGCGGCAAAAACGACGCCGCGAGGATCAGCATGCCGATCACCAGAGAGCGGCCGGCGCCCCAGCGGTGGGCGAACCATCGTGTGATCCGCATCTGGCCGAGGACAGCAACCAGACCCGAGACCACGAAGATCATGGCGGTGACAACGGAATCGTTGCGCGGAAACAGGTCTCGCGCCTGAAGCGGCAATGCCAGATAGACCTGGAATGACAAAACATACGACCCGATCATGGCCGCCGCGAAGAGCAGAAAGGAGCGGTTGGCCGCTACTGTTCGCCAGTCCTGCAGCACCGATGTCTTCTCATCAGGTGTCCCCGCGGCGCGGTGGGGCAATGCTAAGAGTTGGGCCACGGTTAGCGCTGCGAACACGACCGCTGCGGCGGCAGCTGTCATTCGGAAATCGACGAACATCAAGGCCAGCCCGACAAGGGGTCCGGCCAGAATGCCCGCCTGATAGAACACGTTGAACACCGCGAAGGCTTCCACGCGCCGTGGGCCCGCATCGGCCGCCAGATAGGCGCGCACCGCAGGATTGAACAGGGCGCCGGCGAAGCCGGTTGCTGCCGAGGCGATCAAAACCGCCGGCAGCGATTCAGCGAAGACGAGCAGGCCGAATCCTGCTGTCCGGAGGACACATCCGCAGACGATGAGCGGTTTGTAGCCCAGCCGGTCTGCCAGAGTGCCGCCGATGAGAAACATGCCTTGCTGGGAGAAGTTACGCACACCCAGCACCAGGCCGATGGCCCACGCGGCCAGCCCCAACGGGCCGGCGAGGTAGCCGGCCAGGTAAGGCATGAGCATGTAAAAGCCCAGGTTGATGCCGAATTGGTTGATCATCAGCATCCGACTCGGCCAACCAAAGCTGCGGAAGGCTGACAGCAGGGTCATCGTGACTGCACCTCGGTGGGGTCGACAACGGTGGTGCATCGCGTCCACGCCGTGACTGTCTGGGTCATCGGGTCCTCAATGGTGGCGGGATGCCTCGGGGGCGCTGCGTCGAGCAGGCCGTGGGCGCGGCAGTAGTCGTCGTTGTAGATGGTGTCGAAGTAGCGTTGCGGGCCGTCCGGGAAGATCGCTGCGACAGTGGCTCCGGCAGGGCTATTGCGTGCGACCCAGCCTGCAACTAGGGCGACCGCACCGACGCTCCAGCCGCCACTGGCGTAGTGGGTGGCCGCCAGGGTGCGGCATGCCCACACCGACTCCGCGGGGGCAACCCAATGCACTTCGTTGAACGCTTGGTAGTCGACGTTGCCGGGATAGATGCTCGATCCCAGGCCTCGCATGAGCCGAGAAGCCGCGGGCTGGCCGAAGATCGTCGAGCCCACCGTGTCGACGCCGATCAGCCGCAGCTGCGGGTTAAATTCTCGGAGGACGCGTGCGACGCCGGCCGAGTGGCCTCCGGTGCCCACCGAGCACACCAGGACATCAACGGCGCCGAGTTGTTCGTTCAGTTCCAACGCGAGCCCGCGGTAGGCCTCGACGTTATCGGGGTTGCTGTATTGATCGGGATGCCACGCGCGCGGGTCGGTGGCCAAGATCTTCTGCACGCGGTCACGGCGAGCCTGCTGCCAGCCTCCCTGTGGGTGCGGTTCAGTGACCAATTCGATGTCGGCGCCGAATGCGGCGAGCATATTCTGAATGATCGGCTCCATCCCGGGGTCGGTGACCAAGGTGACGGGGTGCCCGTAGACCGTTCCGGCTAGTGCGAGACCCAATCCCAGCGTCCCGCTGGTGGATTCAACGATGCGGGCGCCGGGGGTAAGTGCCCCGCGGGAGCGGGCGCGTTCGACCATGTGTAGCGCGGGTCGGTCTTTCATTCCTCCCGGGTTGAAGCCTTCGAGTTTGGCCCAAAAGCCCCGCTCTTCTGACGTGAACGGTGCGCCGATTCTCAAGACAGGGGTCTGGCCGACCATGGTGGCCGGCCGCTCGTTGCGGCCGCGTTGTGGCTGTGCCGATCGGGTGTGGGAAGTGCGTGCATGGCGGATTGGCAGGGCAGGATTCATCGATGAATGTCGCTTCTGTGAGGCCGCGACGAAGCACGGCGACTGACGGCAGGTAGCGGTCACCGGCCACCGTCGAAGACGACGGGGCCTGACGCTAGCCGATCAGCGGCGCGCGATACACAGGTGGGCGAGCACGTCGCGGCCGGTGCGCAGGGCGCGGGCGTTCCGTGGTGGACCGCGGATAGGCGCCTTCGCCGCCTGGCACCACAGCAGCGGAAGTACAGCCACGACGAGGCCCAACGCGAGCGCGATCAGGGAGACCGTTCCCCGCGGCAGGATCGCTTCGGCCAGGGTGTCGGGCGTGCACTCGGCGTCGGGTTGGGAGAGGTGGGGGTGGTCGAGCTCGACAGACATCGGCGCGCCGACCGCACTGGCGGCCAGGGTGTGCGGTCCGTGCGTAGGTGCCGCATTCACGCCGGGCAGTGCCCACTCGGCTCCGACGATGACGGTCCAGAACGCGATCAACGCCGCGACGATGGCGCGGCGGCGTTGCCCAGAGTTCGCGTCGAAGTACTTCACGATGTTGCCGACTGTAGCAGCGGATCGGCGAATTCAGGCTCGGCCCCCTAGCCGATGCCGGGTTGTGATCAGAGCGCGACCGCCGTTGCGCCGAGCCATCCGGCCGTTCCGTCGCACGATCGACTTCGCCCGATGCCCTTGCGAAAACGCCCTTTTGGAGGTTCCGCGAAGGAGATACAACAGATCGTTGCGCTGCTTGTACCGCAGATCATCTACGGTTTTACTACGTAGATAATTTGCGCTCTATCGGCCCGCGCGCCAAGCGGTGTTTCCTTTGCTGGCGGCCTACGCGCATTGGCTCCACCTGCGGAACGTGCGGCGGGCGTTGAGGCGCTAGTGGTGGCAGAGCACCTGGATGAGGGCGGGTGTGGCGAGCATGGCGGTGATCGCGGCTGCCAGGCAGATGCGGTGGCGCCATCGCACGTGCCGGCGTGTGGGGGTGAGCAGGCGCTGCGCTCGCGCGATGACCGCTGTTCCCGCCGCGGCGAGGCCTTCCCGTGCAGGCGGGTGTTCTCCGGCCAGAGCAGATAATCCAGCCAACAGCGGATGCGTGCCGACGCGGCGCACGGCGGTGTCGTCAGCGCACATCTCCAGCAGTTCACCCACACGATGAGGGGCCGTCGCGAAAAGCGGAAGCCGCGGCAGTGTGCCCCCCAAAGCGCGGAGCGCCATGAGGATGTGGTGGTGGCGCCCTGAGATGTGCGCGTTTTCATGCGCCAGAACCGCTTTGAGCTGTGATCGGTTCAACGACTTCATCGCCGCGGAGGTGACGATGATGGCGTTCGGGCGTCCGACCACGCAGTAGGCAGCAGGCCGGTCGGCCTCCACGACCACCACATTGGGATGGTCGGTGGGTCGGCCGACGATCCGCGCGGCACGCGCGTGCTCGTGACTTCGCGCCCGCAGCCGCGACAAGCAGCGACCGATCCGCATTACGACGAACCCTGACGTCAGGGTTCCTACCGCGATGAGAACAACGGAACCGATTCGTCCGGCCATGGGGGTGTGCTCGGAGAAGCCAAACAGCTCCAGGCACAGCGTCACGACCGCGCCCGTACGAATACTGTCCGTCGTTGCGCCGATGACCATGATCAGCGCGACGAGCCACGCCGTCAGCGTCGCGGCGACGGTGGCCAGCCAGGCGGCCACTCCCATATGGGGGCTGATGCCGTGACGGGTCATCCGCCTCAGGACCGGTGGCGCCCACCAGGCCAGCGCGCTGCCGTAGAGGAGCAGCCACAGCGCGGCGGTCATCACCGACGCCCCTTGCGCAGAGCCGCCTTCAATTGAGCGGACTGCTCGGCGTTCATCTGCTCAACAAAGAACGCCAGCACCGCATCTGTATCCCCGCCGGCGTCGAACGCGGCCTTCATCAAACGCGCGGAACGCTCCTCGCGGCTCATGGACGCCTGATACACGTACGCTTTCCCATCGCGCTGACGTTGCAACCAGCGCTTGCGGTACAGGTTGTCCATCGTCGACATCACGGTGGTGTACGCGATCTGCCGCCGTTGAGAGATCTCGTCGAAAACCTCACGCACCGTGACAGGCTCGGCGTAATCCCACACGCAATCCATGACCACCGCTTCGAGGTCGCCGAATCCTCGCTGTTCCATTTGCGCCTCTCCCGCTCTCCGCGACGAGCTGGCCTCCTCGCGCCCCGAGCTCTTCAGCCCCCAATGTAGCCGCCGAGCTGGGAAAAGCCGCGATACGCCTCACCTCGACCGCATAGGGCCAGCATCTGCACTACCGGCCGCGGCGCGTGAAACTAGCGCCCGTGGCGCACAGTCGTAACCGACCTGAGACTGTGACAGACGTTCCTCCTGATACCAAAGTGATGTACGTTCCGTCTACGTACTATCGTGCTACGTACTTAGCTCGGTAGTAGGAGCGCCGCGGGTGCCGTTCGGCTTCGATGCGCGGCTCGACAACGCTCACCCCAGCTGAGGAGATTCGATGCGGCGCCTCACTTCTTTTCTGAGTCTCTTCGCATTAATGCCGGCACTGGTGCTCAGCGCCCCGGGTACCGCTGTTGCCGGGCATGACGGCAGCCCCGACCGCGACGACGTTCCCTCATTGGTTGCGGCGGTCGCCGAAGCGAACCAGCGGATGGCCGACGTCGGTAGCGACATCCAGATCAAGCAAGAGGGCGTCAACCGTGCCCTGGTCGAAATCGCGGCCACTCGCGACACCCTCGCGCAGGCCCGACGCGACGTTGTTGCCAGCGACCAAGCCCTTACCGCCAGCCAACACGCGATCGAGGCCGCACAACACCGTTTTGACCGCTTCGCCGCGTCGACCTATATGAACGGGCCGTCGGGTGCGTTGCCGCTGGCACAAAGTCCCGAGGAGATCCTGGCCGGGGCCTCGACCCAGCAGACCCTCACCATCAGCTTCCAGCGGGTCCACGACGACCTCTTGCGTCGGCAGACCGATCAGGCCAACAAGCTTTCTGCTGCGACGGCAGCGCGGGCGCGCGCCGAGAGCGCCGCCGCAGACGCCCAACGCCGGCAAGACGACGCGGTAGCCGCACTCCGGGACGCCCAGCAGACGTTTACCGCACAGCGACGCGAGGTCGAACGGCTCGCTACCGAACGCGACTCCGCTCAAGCTCGACTGGAAGCTGCCCGACCGGTGGCGGCGACAGCCGCCGCGCCCAGTGCGGCGCAACCCGGCACTGTGCCGGTATCCGGCGCTCCCTGGGACCGCGGCACCACGTCGCCGGGGGGCGCCACCGAGGGGGGCCTGTGGGACACCACGCTGCCGATGGTGCCCAGCGCTAACGTGGCCGGCGACCCGGTGGCCATCATCAATGCCGTCCTCAAGATCATGGCGACCTCGGCGCAGCTGACGGCCGACATGGGCCGCAAGTTCCTCACCAAACTCGGCATTCTGTCTCCAGTCACCGCCGCCGCAGATCCCGGCATCACCAACGGACGCATCCCCCGCCTCTACGGCCGCCAGGCCTCAGAGTTCGTGATTCGCCGCGCCATGTCACAACTGGGCGTGCCTTACTCCTGGGGCGGCGGCAACGCCAACGGCCCGTCACGAGGCATCGACCAGGGCGCCAACACCGTGGGTTTCGACTGTTCGGGCCTGATGCTGTATGCCTTCGCCGGCGTCGGCATCAAACTCGACCACTACTCCGGGTCGCAATACAACGCAGGCCGCAAGATCCCCTCGTCACAGATGCGACGCGGTGACCTCATCTTTTACGGCCCCAACGCCAGCCAGCACGAAGCGATGTATCTGGGCGACGGCATGATGATCGAAGCCCCCTACACCGGGTCGGTCGTCAAGATCTCGCCCGTGCGCACCTCCGGCATGACGCCCTCCGTCACCCGCTTGATCGAATATTGACGTCGCCGCGATGCCGCGCAGGTGGACCGGTCAGTGCGCCGCGGTGCGGCCCCTGCGAATCGGCCTCCTCGGGCACGTCAGGCCGCCCCGAACGACGCGGCCAGCGAGAGGCGTTAAATAGCGCCGTCGCGCCGGCGATCGCAGCCGCCCACAGCACCACGACCACGGCACACAGGATCAGCCACGCTTGCCACCCGAGACTGTTCGGGCACACGTCCATCAGCCAACGCATGTCAGGCCCTCCTCACAGTGAGCCTCACCCCACCGCAGGAGGAAAACGGTATGAGTCGTGTGAAGATCTGCTGAAGATCGAGCCGCCCGGTCAGCCATACCTGGTTACGGGCGCACCAGCAGGCACCATATGGACATGCAGCACCACCACCTGGGCGCGCCTGAGAGCGCGAAGGGATACCGCGCGCTGGTCGTCGACGACGAACTCCCCCTGGCCGAAGTGGTGGCCAGCTATCTCGAACGCGAGCAGTTCGAAGCCGTCGTCGCCGGCAACGGTGTCGACGCAATCGCCGTCGCACGCGACCTGGATCCCGATGTCGTCATCCTTGACCTCGGCCTACCCGGCATCGACGGACTCGAGGTCTGCCGGCAATTGCGGACCTTCTCCGACGCCTACGTCGTCATGCTCACCGCCCGTGACACCGAACTGGATACCGTGCTCGGCCTCACCGTCGGCGCCGACGACTACATCACTAAACCCTTCAGTCCCCGCGAGCTGGTCGCGCGCATCCGCGCCATGCTGCGGCGACCCCGCATCCTGCAAACAGCCGCCGCACCCGCCGAACGAGAGACAGCCCCGCCGCGCCGCTTCGGCGCACTGAGCATCAACGTCGCCGCCCGCGAGGTACATATCGACGACGAACTAATCCTGTTGACCCGCACCGAATTCGACATTCTCGAAGCCCTGTCCGCGCGGCCAGGAATCGTGCTGAGCCGCCGACAACTTCTCGAAATAATCCGCGACGAACCCTGGGTCGGCAACGAACACCTCGTCGACGTCCACATCGGACACTTACGACGCAAACTCGGCGACGACGCCGCACGCCCCCGCTACATCGCCACGGTTCGAGGTGTCGGATACCGGATGGGAACCGGACAGTGACTCCCCCACCTACGTCGACCCCTCGCCGGCGTCGACGGCCGGGCCGTCCCGGTATCGGCCTGCGACTCCTGGCGGCCCAAGCCATCGTGCTGGCGGCCGGAGCGGCGACGACCGCGGTGGTCGCTGCCGTGGTCGGCCCACCGCTGTTCCGCGAACACCTCCACCGTGCCGGTGTCCCGATGGACTCCCTGGAAGAAGTCCACGCCGAAGAGGCCTACGGCTACGCAACGGTGATCTCCATCGGAGGCGCTTTAGCGGTGTCAGCACTGGCCGCCCTCGCGGTCAGCTTCTACGTCAGTCGACGCCTCCAACGGTCCATCACCGAAGTCGCCGCCGCGGCCACCGATGTCGCTGAAGGGAACTACGACATCCGCGTGTCACCGCCGCGCCTCGGCGATGACTTCGACGCCCTCGCAACCGCATTCAACCAAATGGCCTCCCGGCTTCAAGCCGTCGATTCGACACGACAGCAACTGTTCGGAGACCTCGCGCACGAGATCCGCACACCCGTGGCAGTACTCGAGGCCTACATCGAGGCACTCGAAGACGGCGTGCGCTCCCTGACACCCCAGACAGCAGCCATGCTGCGCGACCAAACCCGTCGGCTGGTGCGATTCTCCGATGACGTCGCCGCGCTGGCGAAGGCCGAGGAAAGTGCGGTGTCTATGTCCTACGCCTCCCTCGACGTGGACCGCCTAACCCGCCAGTGCGTCGCAGCAGCACAAGAACGCTATAACGCCAAGGGGGTCGGACTGCACGTACACCTCCCGCAACCGCTACCGCCGCTTTGGGCCGACGAACAACGACTGTCTCAAGTGTTGGGGAACCTGCTGGAGAATGCGCTACGGCACACACCGCCCGGCGGGTCGGTACACCTTCACTGTCTTCGTGACGGCGACCAGGTAAAAATCGCTGTCGCTGACACCGGAGAAGGGATCACCGCCGAGCACGTCACCCGAGTGTTCGAACGGTTCTACCGGGCAGACACCGCCCGCGACCGCGAGCATGGCGGCGCCGGTATCGGGCTCGCCATAGCCAAAGCGCTCATCGAAGCGCACGGCGGATCGATCTCGGTAGCCAGTGCTGGACCCGGCGCCGGCGCAACATTCACCATCGCCCTGCCCATCACCCCGATACGCAGCGAACACCACCCTGCGACGGCTGACTCAGCGCGTCGCTGACTAGTGCCCTCTCCGCGCTACTTGTCCAACATTCCCTGCATCGTGTCGATCTCTGCTTGCTGCGAAGACACGATATTGCGCGCCATCTCGACTGCCGCCGGGAACTGGCCGTTGTCAACTTCCTGCTGCGCCATCATGATCGCGCCCTTGTGATGCTCGATCATCTGGGTCAAGAAGAGTCGGCTAGCCTCGGCGCCCTGCGCGTTCTGCAGTGCAGCCATATCGGCTTCCGACATCATGCCCATACCGCCGCCGCTCATACCCGGCATATCACCCATGTCTTCGCTGGGCATTTGATGGCCAGGCATGTCATGACCGGGCATTGCGGCGGTGCTGGGGGCCGTCGTCGACGAGGACACTCCCCAGTCCTGCAGCCAGCCCTGCATCTGTTCAATCTCAGGACCCTGAGCGTTCTTGATCTCGTTGGCGAGTGACACTACTTCAGGATCAACTCCCTGCTTGCCGAGCAGCATGTCGCTCATCTCGATCGCCTGCTGATGATGAGGGATCATGCCCTGAGCGAACGTCACATCAGCATCGTTATGGGCAGCGTCACTGCTCGCAGCACTGGGCGAAGCCGACGCCGACGCTGCTGCCGAGGTGGTGCTCGACGACGATGACTGAGACTCGTTCGTTGCATTCGAACAGCCGCTGACAAACAGGGCCGACGCCGCAAGCGCCGCAAGCCCGAATCCAAAACGCTTGTGCTGCATCGCACATCCTTCCTCGAACATCTTCGTGACACCATGCGTCCACACGGCAAGCCCTTGCGCCGCCGCACCCCAGCCTCAGCAATCCGAGTATGGGTCGGTTCGTGATCCGATGAAGATTTGATGAAGACGACTCCCCCGGTCTGTCACTCGCGGTCGCGCCACCCGAGGCGCAGCCACCTCACGCACCGCCCACCTACTATTGAACTACGTAGATCTCGTGACCGGAAGGTGTCCGTGTGCTGATCCGCAACCTTTTCGCCATCGCCCTGACCGGGGCTCTGGCCGCGGCCTGTTCGTCGAACGCCCCTGAAAGCCCGCCACCCGCCGTCGTGCCGGGCATGGTGCACATCCACGGCCTCGGCATCAACCCATCTGACGACAAGCTCTACGTCGCAACTCATTACGGCCTCTACACCGTTGAGCAAGATCAGGCGCCACAACGAGTCGGTGAGCTCTCGCAGGACTTCATGGGCTTCACCGTCGCCGGCCCCGACGAATTCCTGGCTAGCGGCCACCCCGACCCCGCCGATCGCCAACAACCGCCCCACCTCGGCCTGATCAAAAGCAGCGACGCCGGCCAGTCCTGGGAACCTCTGTCATTGCACGGTAGCGCCGACTTCCACGCGCTCAAATACCGCCACGGACGGGTCTACGGTCACGACAGTCAATCCGGCACCGTGATGGTTAGTTTTGATCAGCGGTCCTGGCAACAGCGCGCAGAAGTCCCCGCCGTCGACCTCGCAATATCACCGGATGCCCCGGATGAGATCCTCGCGACAGCACGCCAAGGGCTGCTCCGAAGCACCGACGGGGCGAGGACGTTCAGCGCAGTCACCGGTGCGCCGGCACTGCTGTTCATCAGCTGGCCCGACCGCGGTCCCCTGCTCGGCGCCGACCTCGAAGGACGGCTGTACACCAGCGCCGACGACGGGCAGACCTGGCAGCCGGGCCACTCGCTCAACAACAAACCCCAGGCCCTGCTCGCCGCGGGCAACGGTCAGGTCTACATCGCCACTGATACCGCCATCTACACCTCAACCGACAACGGTGCCACGGTGAACGTCCTCACCGCTGTGGAATAGACGGCTGGCACCCGAAACCCCACGCAATACCGCACCAACGCATCTGAGGAGCCGCAATGCCGGATGACCACCTTCTCATCACCGATGGCGCCACCATCGCCTACCAGCTCAGCGGCCCACCCAATACGGTGCCAGTCGGCTATGGGCACGGCGTGCTCATGAGCCGGCAGATCGTGCGCGGCCTGGGCATCTTCGACATCGACACTATCGCCGAGGGCCGCCGTCTAATCACCTACGACCAACGCGGACACGGCGCATCACGGGGCCGCCCAGAACCCGAGGACTATCGCTTCGAGCAGGCAGCCAACGATCTTCTGCGCGTCCTGGACGCGGCCGGCCTCGATGAACCCATCGATTTCGCCGGATCCTCGCTCGGAGCCGCTGCAGCACTGCACGCCGCCCTCAATGCTCCTCGCCGATTCAGGCGGCTGGCACTGGTGATCCCTCCCGTAGCCTGGGAAACAGGGCCCGATCAACTGCGCCAGTGGTACTTCGACACCGCCGACCTCATCGACTCCATTGGAACAACCGCTTGGCGACAACAATGGGCCGAAGCTCCCCCACTGCCGATCTTCGCCAACTACCGGCACGGCAAATTCGAACCCGGCGTCGACGACGATGTGGTCTCCGCCGCGCTGCGCGGAGTCGGCTCCTCCGATCTACCCGACCCCAATCGGCTGACCTCCATCCGCCAGCCCACCTTGGTGCTGGCCTGGGACACCGACCCCTTGCATCCCATCTCCACCGCGGAGCGCCTCGCTGAGCTGATCCCCGACTCGACGCTGCACGTCGCTCACACCATCGACGAGATCCGCGAGTGGACGGAAATCACCAGCCGTTTCTTCAACGATTGACGCAGCGCCGCGGCGGCGGCCTAGTACCGCCGCACGTTGTGAATCGGTGCCGACGAGATCGGCGCGACTTTCACTGGCGTTCCGTAGGTCGACGCGTGCACCATCAACCCGTCGCCGATGTAGATCCCCGCGTGAGACACGTCAGCATAGAAGGTCACGATGTCGCCGGGCTGAACGTCTGAAAGCGCCACCGGCTGCCCGCCCTGAGCGAGCGCCTGACTCGACCGAGGCAACGACTTGCCGTTCTGCAGAAACGCCCACTTAATCAGCCCAGAGCAGTCGAACGCATCCGGACCGGTGGCTCCCCACGAATAAGGCGACCCCACCCGTGTCAGCGCCGCCTGGACCACCGCAACACCGTTCCCCGAGGAGGCCCCGCCCGCCGGGCCCGGCATAGCAACGATGCTCGGATCGCTCACCGGCGGAGTCGACGGCAAAGGAGGCGGCGCGGGGCCAGGGTCAGCCAGAATCGCTCGCTGATCAGGCGTCAAAGAGTCGTAGCGGGCTTGCACAGCAGCAATCTGTTCCGCCATCCGACGCTGTTTGGCCTCCAGGTCGGTCCGCACTGCCGCCGCCTCATCGGCCGCACTCCGTGCTTGGGCTGCCGACTTCGCAGACCGCTCTGCAGTTGCCGCGGCCCGCGCACTGGCCGACCGGAACGCAGCCATCTGCACAGTCAGCTCCGACGCAACCGTCTTCTGGACTGCCAGCTGATCGATCAGATCCTGAGGGGACGTCGCCGTCAACGCCGCCGCCAAGGTATCCGTGCGCCCACCCATGTAGGCAGCCGCGGCCAACCTGTCGACAGCAGCCTGATACCTCACCAGATCGGCCGCCGCTGCATCCGCGGCCATGCGATCCGAAACCGCCCCCTTCTCCGCAACCTGCTGCGCTGCGAGCTTCTCGTCAAGGTCGATCTGCGCCGTGTGAATCTGCTCGGTGGTCTGCTCCGCCAGACGCGACAATTCAGTCAGTTCGGCAAGCGCATCAGCCGCCGGATCAGCGCGCACATCGGTTGCCAAAAGCGCAGCAAAAACGCCGAAAGCCACCAAAATGCAGACGAACCGTCTACCCAACGCGCGCGGCAGGACCGCAAGCACAGATGAAGTCACAACAGCGAAAACCTTCGGCAAAGTAAGCAAGTACGTACTAGATACGTAGGTCACGGTTAGGTTACGAGGCCAGGCAGCCGCTGTCCAGCCGGGCCTTGCGAAACAACCGGTCCATCCACTGAGGCCGGAACGGGCCCTGAAATCCGGTGACCTGTGTCCTCGCCACTCGAAGCGAACCGCCCGGCATCCCCGAATAGCACGGCGTGGCACCCGATACAGGGCGATGAGGAGGACACGGCGGCAGGTGCTACCAGCGCGCAGAACAATGCGATCGCACCCCGACCTCCTCGCCGACACCATGCAGCGCGGCAAGGCCACTCTTGCTTACCTCAGGCTTTCTGCCCCCCGCGTCGGTCAGTTCTTCAAGCTTGCGCGCTTGAGCAACACGCCGCGCGTCGATCTCAACGGCCACGGCACGGCGAAACGATCGGGCGGCACCGCATCTGCCGGGCCCGCACCGCCCGAGTTTCTGCTCTGCTCGTGTTGTTCGACGCCAACACGGTGCGACGTCACGCGACGCGGTACTCGTGCAGCGCGGCTAAGCGCCCGCGCGCGACACCACCGCCGCACACCCTTCCAGCTCGGCACTGCGACACCGCGCGCCAGACCATCCAGCTCGCCGCACCCGCTCCCACGCGCACCGGCTCCAGGGGGGCCCTGACGTATGTCACCACAGCGTGGCCTGATCACCGAGCAGCGCCGCGTCCCCACCATGGCGCACCGCCTCCCGCAGCGTCGCCGACCGTTCCCGTCGAATACCGCGACCGTCGAGGCGTCGCAACGCATATCGGCCGCCGCCGCGACGCATCCGCGCCATCCGCTCAATGTTGTCACCCTGCGGGCCGGACCGACGTGCTGATGGGGTTTTGTTGCCGCCGAGATCTTGACGCACACGGTTGTCGCATTCGTGGAGCCCGAGCACCCCAGCGGCCACTACACCGGACACGATCGCCAACGCGTAGCGGTGCGGGCGAACGCACAATCCTGAACGCTCGCGGGTCAGGTAGAGCTGACCGTAGCCATCGGCGCCGATCGCGCTGGTCCAGATGTTGCAATCCGAAGCCGTTGGGCCGCAGACGACATGGCTGTGAAAGCGCGTGATCTCGGCAGCGTGCACACGCTGATCAACAACAAGCTGTCCCGCGCTTCTCATGGCCGTTGAACCTATCCGCCGGCACTGACATTCAGCGCGGCCACCGCGGCCCGTTCCACCGGTGCCGTAACCCTGCTCCCGGGTGCCCCTTTACCGCTGCGCAGCCCCTGCCACGTCGAGCGCTCCCCACCGCGCTGGGCAGACCTGGTGTAGTCGGACGCACAGGCCGGTTCGCAGCACCAGGGGCGCGACCGGCGTGTGCGTCAGCGGGCCGACCGGCGTAACGGCGCACCTCCATGATGGCCCACGCACCCGCCGACCCACGCACCCCGGCCGTGCACATCGTCGTGCACCACCGGCCTCGTTGCACCGTTGCGCAGTGCGTCACGCCGAGGCTGCATCCGCCGGAGGCTGGTCAGCGTGGGGGTCAACCCCCTGAGCGGTCGGGCCGGACAATGCCTCCAGACCTAGTGCATGCGAACCATTCCCGGCAGTCCGCTTCTCGCATTTCGGAGCATGCCGTGCCATGGTGCGGACGATCCCGATTCCGACGTCGGTCCGTGCGGCGATGGTCGTCAGCGTCTCACCACGGCCCTGCATACGTGCGACCGCCGCGCCGGCCTTGGCCCGATGGCCAGCCACCCGCTTGGCCGCTTCTGCGTCGACCTGCGCGCGCAGCTGGGCCAGGCGCTCCCTCTTCCAACTTTCGACTTCGGCGACCTTGCCGACCGCGACGAGAAAGTCCGCGGCGTCATCGATGTTCGCCTTATCCCGCGCGGCGCGTTCCTCGTTGGCGCGTCGGGTCGCTTCGCGTGCCCGGCGCCGGGCTTCCACCTTGGACGTTGCTGCTGTCATAGTCGCCGACAGTAGAAGGTCCACCGGCGAGCGGACCACCACCGCAGCCACATTCGCCTCTCACCAATTTTTTCGCCTTCACCGCATCCGTCTACCACCACTCACCTCACCACGCCCACAGCCCGCGTCACTCACCACCGAGCACCGCCCACCCAGCTCCCTGCCCCATGACCCCCTTCCGTCGCCCCACCACAGACCACACACCTCTTGCACTCAGGGCCCCTCGAAGTCTCTTTTCGACGGACGAAAAGAAGTGAGAGCCGCGGAGCTGCTCGACAACAGATCACTTACACGGGCTACGGACAGCCCGGCCGCCGGTTCGCGCGGGGGATGGGTCCACGCCGGGATCTGCCAGGAGGAGCGTCACGGCGCCTCTGCAAACAGAAGCTCGCAGCCTCAACCAGCGGTGTATGCGCGCGAGGATCGCGAGCGTCATTCGGGGTGGTGATCTTGCGTTGTGGAGTCGGCTGGGCCGGTCGATGGAAGACCGTCGAGGTAGGCGTCTATGCACTGCTGCAACGCCATCAACGACGCAGGAATGGCTTCCTCGGCATCGATATCGTCGACTTCGACGTGCGACCCATCGCGAGGAAGATCCCCCACGCTGAGTTCTATGTTGATCCAAAAGCGATGCAGCGCTTCAGCGTGGCTATCGCGCCGACAAACAACTCGACCCCAGGATCGAGGTCCGGATCGATCAGGTACTTGACGAGTTCGTGGGTGAGCGAGTGTCGGTGCGCGTAGATGTGGTCAAGGCGGTCGGCCTGATTTTTGTGATGGCGTCGCTTTGAACAAGCCAGAGCAGTGACGCTCGAAACTTCCTCTTTGGCGCCAGCGACAACACTTGCTGCTCGTACCGCTGCTGTTCTTGAGTCGCGACCGTCACCCCAGAACGCAGTTCGGGGCAGTAGAACTCTCGAACTTTGTCCAGCACCGAGTGCTGGATCATCGCATGAGTGACTTGGTACAAACCGGCGAACGCCCAAGGTGCTGCGAATGGATGTCTGACTGCAGTTTCGCCTTTAGTCGGCGCTCGTATTCGACCGGATCGTCTTGAAAACTCACTCGTCTAGTTTGACGTGGATTCACCTACCATCCGCAACGCCCGCTGTCTCATTTCTAGAGATGCGAGACTTTCTCGGGGCGCCCCATCCCGTCTCAAAACCGCCGGTCGAGCCGTATCGTTTCCCGTCTCATGCGGCGTGTCTTGCTTCTATATAGCGCAACCCGTTTGCCGAAGCGATTAGTTTGGACTCGGTCCAAGGGGTGGAGGGGTCGCGCATGAGAATTCGACGCGTCGATATTCAAAATTTCCGCGGTATCAAGTTTGCGTCGTGGCGACTACCTAAAGAGCGTAGTTTCCTCGCTCTCATTGGCCCCGGCGACTCAACCAAGACGACGCTCCTGACGGCTATCGAGCGAACACTTCACGACCGGGCGGGTATGACGTTCGTCGACACGGACTTCTACGGCGCGAAGGTCGATGAGCCCATTCGGATCCGGGTGGCGGTGGCCGATCTGCCAGACCAGCTCATCACGATGGACACTTTTGGCACCTTCCTCTCTGGGATCGACGACGCGGGTGAGTGGTCGCACGACCCGACCAGCGAGTCCGAACGGTGCGTGATCGTGGAACTGCTCGTCGAGGCTGATCTTGAGCCAGTGTGGCAGTCCTACCGTCCGCCATTGGGCGGGCCAGACGTCCAAGAGGATGATCCGCATCCGGTGCGCTCGGCGCAACGCGCTCGGATAACTGCGTACCGCATCGACGACCGTATCGACGCGCACCTTCGTTGGTCGTCGTCATCGTCGCTGGGGAAGCTCACTTCTAAGCGCGGCAACACCAAGGCGACCTTGACTGCTGCAAACCGGGCTGCGCGGGACGCAGCCTCGGCTGCCGTCACAGATGACCTTAAAGTTCTTGCACGTGAGGTACAGGAAGCAGTGCACACCATCGGGACCGCCAGGTTCGATGATTTGAAGCCTGGACTTGATGTATCGCTGTCCAATACGCGTGGCAACCTTGCTCTGTTCGAGGGGGACGTACCACTCACCAATTTCGGACTGGGTACCCGCCGGCTAACGGGTGCTGCGACCCAACAACTCGCCAACGGAGGCTCCGCCACTCTGCTGGTCGACGAGGTGGAATACGGCCTAGAACCACACCGCCTGGTTCATCTACTTTCTTATTTAAAAAACAAAGACGCGTTTTCGCAGGTCTTCATCACCACCCATTCGCCGACCGCGTTGCGCCATCTCGAACCGGACGACCTGGCGATGGTTCGCGCGACAGCGGCTGGGACCACTTACGTTCGATCACTTGGCGATCCCCCCAGTTTGCGGCCGTTGCTCAAGACCAGCCCTGAAGCGTTTCTGTCACGGCGGATCGTGATCAATGAAGGCAAGACCGAGTACGGGGTCGTACTTCGACTCCTGCAGAAGTGGGACGACCGCCTGGAACAGGCCGTCCCCTCGGCCGCCCTAGGGGTCGTGGCGTTGGAGGGCAACGGCGGAACCGGTTCATGCAAGTGGGCGAAGGAGTTCCTCAGTGTCGGATATGAAGTCGTGCTGTTCATCGATAGCGACGATTCAAACGCGAACGCGTTAGTGTCTGACGTGCAAACACTCGGCGGAGTGGTGGTGCAGTGGCCCGACGGCGCGTGCATCGAATCAGCCGTCTGCGCGCAACTCGATGAGACGGGCCTCAACGGCTACATCGCTGCGGCACTCGAGGTCGCCGAGGACGCAGATGCCGCGAAGCAGTCGTTTAGCGACAACCTGCGCACGTACGCCGTTGTCAATTCCGTTACACCTCAAGGTGTCGAGCTTCTGGATATAAACACCTGGACAGCCGCAGGCATCGACCTGGACGCCTGCCGGTCAGCGATCGCTCTAGTGTCGAAGTCCAAAAGCTGGTTCAAGCGCGTCGACAAGGGCCAACGCCTAGGCACCTTCATCCTTGAAACCCCTTCTTTGCAGACGGGCAAGTTCAAGGCAACAATCGACCAACTCCGCGCTGCGATCTACGCAGAGTCGCTCGCCGGTCAGGCGCTCACCCAACCCCTCGATGACGACCATGCACAGTCGGAGACACGGGAGAGGCAGCCAGGTACCCACCCAGGTGCCGTATCCGGACCTGCCCATGCCTGAAGAGGTATCAACTGAATTGGCGACGGATGCAGCATCATTCGCGATGAGTCTGCCAGCCTCCGTCGAAATGCCGGCAGGCGCTGGGAAGACCCATCTGTTGGCTGCGACAACCAAGCACATCATTGATTGTGGCGGTCGCGCTTTAGTGTTAACCCACACCAACGCAGGCGTGCATGCCATCAATGCACGCCTCAAGAGATTCGGCATCACCAAGGGAGTGCAGGTCTCGACCATCGCCTCCTTCGCGTTCCGCCTCGCACGGGCCTACCCTCAGTTGGGTGGCCTGCGGGTCCCCAAATTGATGGTCCCAGCCCAGGCCCAGTATTACGTCAGCGCAGCCATCAAAGTCGCACAGAGCAGACACATCCATGCAGTGCTGCGTGCATCGTTCACTCATCTGCTGGTAGACGAGTATCAGGACTGCAGCGAGACGCAGCACGCGTTCGTATTGGCTCTTCGTGCAGCTATCCCAGCAGCCGGAGTACTTGGCGACCCATTGCAGGCCATCTTCGGCTTCAATGAACGCCTCGCCGACTGGCCGACCGTACAGACACAATTCCCATCACACCCTACGACGATCAAGCCCCACAGATGGTCCGGCCACAACGAGGCGCTTGGCAAATGGTTGTTGGAGATTCGTCCACGCATGGTCCCCGGCCACGTTGTGAGGTGGACCAACGTTGCTCTACCGGAGGGTGTGACGTTTCAGAACATCTCTGACGACCCCACGGGCGTTACGGAAGCAGCCTTGGCGACCCGCCCCGCGAACGAGACCGTGCTCATCATCGCTCCCCGTGCCAACACTGCGCGAACGATCGCAGGAGACCTTCGAGGGATATTTACCGTGATGGAGGAAATGGCCGGGAAGTACATGGCGCAGCGCCTAGAAAACCTAGCGACGATGAGCCCAATCGATTACCCGCTCTGGCTATTCGATCTGACCAAATCATGCCACTGCAACCACGGCGTCCTCGACACACAGACCCTGCGCAAACGCTACGCGAACGGGAAGTCCGCGGGCGATCTGCTCAAGGGCGGTGCTGGCGGTAGAGCCGGCGCCGAACCTGCTATCCGCGCCTTCGATTCGATCGTATCGAACCCAACCCTAGGGACTCTGGCGGCTGCAATGAGCGTCGTTCCCACATCACCAGTGCTACGACTGCATTCACACGAAGCGTGGTACGACATTCAGGCATCGATCCGTGGAGCCATAGCTCATGGAGATGACCCCGGGGTGCTGCTCGAAGAGCTTGCGAAGGTCCGTGAAGTGCTCAGGCACGCTGGGAGACGCGAACGAAGGCGCATCATCTCCCGCACCCTCTTGGTGAAGGGGCTGGAATACGATCACGTCATCATCGCGAACGTCAATGAGCATGCCAGCATCAACGATCTGTACGTGGCGTTGTCGCGCGCCAGAAAGACAATCAAAATCCTGGGAGTCAGCGACAGCCTGCAGCTGCACCAATCACCCAACGGCCGCTAAAGGCCCACGAAGCCGGCGACCGCTCCAAATCAACAGAGCTCCCGGCGCGCCGCCCGGCAGTCTCAGCAGGTTCTATCGAGACACTTCGATCCGCTCGCCGGGCGCTGCACCCAGTGTCAGGGGTCGGAGGGGTTCACTGTGCGCGGCACGAAGCCTGACGACCGAAGGTGAACCGCCCTGGTTCTACTGGAGGCTCGATCTATTGGATTGCGACCAGTGGTTGGTCGCTCCGTGGGGCATCGTAGA
>NZ_JBGGKT010000028.1:0-20075 GCF_041287115.1 Mycobacterium sp. pV006
CCGACCCCACACCGGCATCGGCGGAATGACACCAATCGAGCGCCTACGCGTTCACAACCTACCCGTGAAGAACAGCTAGCGCTCGGTGAAGCCCGCGATCGCGTCGACCGGGTCGGTCCAGTCGGAAATCACCTTGTCCACCTGACCCGGTGTGTTTCCCGAGGTGAGCTGGTCGAGCAGTTGTTCGCACCTGCTGCGCGCCCCCTGGGCGACGACGTGGACGCGCCCGTCGGGTTTGTTGGCCGCGTAGCCGGTCAGGCCCAGTTCCAGCGCCCGCGAACGCGTCCACCAGCGGAAACCGACGCCCTGCACCCGGCCGTGCACCCAGGCGTCGAGCCGGACGTCACTGTCGGCCAACATCTTTGACCTCAAATGTCACTTGCGTCCCAGACTTCAACGTGCGCCCCACGGTGCACACCTGGTCGATCGCGCGCTGCACGACCGTCAGCAGCCGGTCGACCTCGTTCGGGTCGAGCCCCGACAGATCGAGCTCGAGGGTCTCCTCCAGCAGCGGGTAGCGCTCCTGGTCGCGGTCGGCCGGACCGGAGACCCGCACCGTGGCCGGGTAGTCGTCACCGAGCCGACGCCGCAGCGGCTGGTCACTGGCCATGCCGCTGCACGCCGCCAGCGCGATCTTGAGCAACTCACCGGGGGTGAACACGCCCTCGACGTCCTCGGAGCCCACCAGCACCTCCGCGCCGCGTGAACTGCGGCCCGTATATCGGCGTACCCCGGTGCGTTCCACCCACAGATCGGTCATGGCTCATTTCTACAACCCCGCCGAACTTGCATTCCACGCGCGTCAAGTGGCGACTTGACGCGCGTGGAATGCAAGTTCGGCGCCAGTTTCGGGTGGAGCCAGGTACGGGTGGAGCTAGGTGCGCGGGCGAGGCTGGCAGCGCGGGCAGTAGAACGACGAGCGGTTCATGAACTTGTCGCGGCGCATCACCGCGCCGCAGCGCCGGCAGGGCTCGCCTTCGCGGCCGTAGGCGTCCAACGACCGGTCGAAGTAACCGGACTCGCCGTTGACGTTGACATACAACGAGTCGAACGACGTGCCGCCCTGGCCCAGCGCGTCGCGCATCACGTCGGCGGCCGCGTCGAGCAGTTCACGCAACTTCGGTCGCGACAACGCCGAGGCCAGACGCGCGCCGTTGACCTTGGCGCGCCACAGCGCCTCGTCGGCGTAGATGTTGCCGATACCGGACACGACCGTCTGATCCAGCAGTTGCCGCTTGATCTCGGAGTGCTTGCCGCGCAACACCTTCACCACCGCGTCGCGGTCGAACCGCGGATCGAGCGGGTCGCGCGCGATGTGGGCCACCGGCTCCGGCACGGCCGTGCCGTCGACGGTCACCATGTCGGCGACCATCCAGCCGCCGAACGTCCGCTGGTCGACGAAGCTCATCGTCGTCCCGTCGTCGAGCAGGGTCGCGATGCGCAGGTGATTCTCGTTGGGCACCGGGCCGGCTTCTGCTCCTTGCGTGCGCGTCCCCAGCAGCATCTGCCCGCTCATGCCGAGATGGACGACCAACGCGACTTCTGCCCCCAGCGTCAGCCACAGGTACTTGCCGCGCCGCCCGGTTCCGGTGATCTGCTGCTCGAGCAGCCGAGCCGTCAGGTCCGCCGGTCCCGCCTCGTGCCGCCGCACCGCCCGCGGATGGTGGACGCGCACCGCGGTGATGGTGCGACCGGTGACGTGCTCGTGCAGCCCACGGCGGACGACCTCGACCTCAGGCAGTTCAGGCATGACGCAGCGCCCCACCCGTCACGACTCGTTCAGCGCCTTCCACGCCGCTGCGGCTGCTTTGAGCTCGGCTTCCTTCTTCGTCCGGCCCACCCCC
Source organism: Mycobacterium sp. pV006 (assembly GCF_041287115.1). Classification (NCBI taxonomy): domain Bacteria; kingdom Bacillati; phylum Actinomycetota; class Actinomycetes; order Mycobacteriales; family Mycobacteriaceae; genus Mycobacterium; species Mycobacterium sp. pV006. The sequence goes on from NZ_JBGGKT010000028.1 coordinate 1,845, forward strand.
GCGCCGCGCTCGATGTCGGCGACCACGACGGTGGCACTGAACTCCTTGTCGTGGTCGGGGCCGGTGGAGGTGACGACGTAGGTGGGCGCCCCGAGCCCGCGTGAGGCGGTGAGCTCCTGCAGGCTGGACTTCCAGTCCAGGCCGGCGCCCAGTGTCGGCGCGGTGTCGAGCAACGTGCCGAACAACCGCAGGATCACATCTTTGGCCACCGCCCCGCCGTGCTCCAGGTAGACCGCGCCGAGCAGAGACTCGACGCCGTCGGCCAGGATGCTCGACTTGTCGGCTCCCCCGGAGTTCTCCTCGCCCTTGCCCAGCAGCAGATAGGCGCCCAGCCCCTTGTCGGACAGGCCCCGGCCCACCTCGGCCAGCGCCTGGGTGTTGACGATGCTCGCGCGCAGTTTGGCCAGATCGCCTTCCGAGCGGTCGGGATGGCGGTGGTAGAGCTCCTCGGTGATGGTCAACCCCAGCACGGAGTCGCCCAGGAACTCCAGCCGCTCGTTGGTGGGCAGACCGCCGTTCTCGTAGGAGTAGCTGCGGTGGGTCAGCGCGATGGTGAGCAGCTCGTCGGGTAGCTCGACGCCGAGCGCCTCGAGGAGCGGCGCGCGGTCGACCGTCACGACTCCTCTCCAGAGCTCTGCTCGCGGAGCTCGGTGCCGGTCTGCTCGCGGAGCTCGGTGCTGGTCTGCTCGCGGAGCTCGGCCAACTTCGCCCAACGCGGGTCGATCTGCTCGTGGTGATGTCCGGGTTCGGCGGTGGCCAGCGGCACCCCGCACTGCGGGCACAGGCCCTGGCAGTCGGGTCCGCAGACCGGGGAGAACGGCAGCACCAGCCCGATCGCGTCGATGATCGGTTGTTCCAGCTCGACCGCGTCCGCACCGCCGCTGCGGGTCACCCGCGGCAGCTCGTCTTCCTCGGTGGTCGCGTCGGTGGTGCTCTCCGGGTACGCGAACAGTTCGGTGAGCTCGATCTCGATCTCGCCCTGCAGCGGCGCCAGACAGCGTGCACACTCGCCGGCGGTCACCGCCGACACCGTGCCCGACACCAGCACGCCCTCCGACACCGATTCCAGCCGGAGGTCGAGCTGCAGCGGCGATCCCTCCTCGACCGCGATGAGCTCGAGTCCGATCCGGGACGGACTCGGCACCGTGGTCTGCATCGTCACCATCGAACCAGGACGCCGACCCAGCCGGGATACGTCGATCACCAGCGGCGACCGTGACCCCCGGTGCGCCGCGCTAGCGTGCGTCGCCATGTCCGCCATCGTACGGCGAGGTGGGAACAGGTTCAGCCGCCGCCGTCGCGACGGTCAGCGGGACACGTAGTCGTGCGTGCCTGCCGCGGTGCGCAATTGGTGACGACCACGCCCCACCGACCGCAGCGTCCCGTTGAGGAACTCCTCGAACTCGGCCAGCTTGCTGTCGACGTAGATGTCGCACTCACCGCGCAACCGGTCGGCTTCGGAGTGCGCGGCGTCGATCATCCGGGTCGCCTCCGCGGTGGCGGTGGCCACCACCTCGGTCTGCGACACCAGGCGCTGTTGCTCCTTGATGCCTTCCTGAACGGCCTTCTCGTAGGCCAGATTGCCGCTCTCGATCAGCCGGTCGGCCTCCGACTTCGCCCGCCCGGTGGCGGCTTCGTACTCACGCTTGGCGGTCGCGGCGATCCGTGCGGCTTCCTCACGGGCCTCGACGACCATGCGCTCGCTGTGCTGACGCGCCTCGGCCACCATGCGGTCGGCTTGGGCCTTCGCGTCGGCCAGCAGCCGGTCGGCCTCGGCGCGCGCATGGTTGACCATCGAGTCGGCCTCGGCGTTGGCGGTCGCGACCGTGGACTCGGCGTGCTCCTTGGCCTCGGTCAGCATGGTGTCGCGGGCGTCGAGCACGTCCTGGGCATCGTCGAGTTCGCCGGGGATCGCGTCCTTGATGTCGTCGATGAGCTCGAGGACATCACCTCGGGGCACCACGCAGCCGGCCGTCATCGGCACGCCGCGGGCTTCTTCGACGATGGCACCCAATTCGTCGAGCGCTTCGAAAACTCGGTACACGGTGACACCCTCCAGGCGTAGTTGTTAGTGACCAGTGTGCCTGGTGTTACGCCTGTGACTCGGTTTTTCTGGTCCCGGTGTGTCGCCCCGTCCTCACCGCAGCGCCGCGCCGATGGCGTCGCGCGCCCGGTCGAGTATCGACGCGAACGGCCCCAACGCGAAGTTCAGCTTCGCCGACTCCACCCCCGGGTGCGGCCGGGTGGGCGCGATGGCCTCGGCGGCGCGGACGGCAGCGGCCATGCTCTCGAGCTCGTCGGCGTCGAGTTCGCGCTTGAGTTTCGGGAACTCCTCGGCCTCCTCGTTGAAGGCGTGCTCGAGCACCAGGTCCCTGAACTTGGTCAGCGCGGCGATGAACTCGTCCGACGCGATGTCCATGTCCTCGAGCGCCGCCAGCTTCTGTTTGGCCACATGCTCCTCCTGCAGGCGCGCGTCGACCACCGCGTCTCCGTTGTCGATCTCGCGGCGGGCCCGGGGATGGACCACCATCTCCTCCGCGGTTTCGTGCACGGCGAGCAGTTGCCGCAGATCGGTGAAGGCCTTCTTGCGGGCGTCGGAGCCCGAGGCGTGCAGCACGTCGTCGAACATGTCCTTGATCAGGTTGTGTTGATCTCGCAGGAATGCGACGACGTCATCGGTGGATTGGACGAATGTTTGCGCCACGGTCGGCACCTTTCGGGTGAGTCGAAGATGGCGGCGCGAATGGGCTGTGCGCCGTCACCGGTGGACGTACCCGCAGGTGACGGACTCAACCGCGCAATTTCTCCCGCAACCGGACGTTGACCGGCTCGGGCAGCAGGTCGGAGACGTCCCCGCCGAGCGAGGCGACCTCCTTGGCCAGCGACGAGGACACGAACGAGTAGCGCGGCGTCGCGGTGATGAAGAAGGTGTCCACCCCGGCCACGTGCTTGTTCATCTGCGCCATCTGCCACTCGTATTCGAAGTCGGTGCCGCTGCGCAGACCTTTGACGATCGCGGTCATCCCCCGTTCACGGGCGAAGTCGACGACCAGGCCGCGACCGGATTCGGCCCGCACATTGGGCAGATGCGCAGTGGACTCCTCGATCAGGGCGAGCCGCTCCTCGAGGGTGAACATCCCCTTCTTGTTCGGGTTGACCAGCACCGCGACGACCACCTGGTCGAACTGTGCAGCGGCGCGCTCGAAAACGTCGACGTGACCGAGGGTCACGGGGTCGAAGGATCCCGGGCACACCGCTCCACTCATGGGCCCCGACGCTAGCAGGACGTTGCGGCGGCGCGCCGAGGTCACACCCGCTCTGCGAGTTCGATGCGGGTGTCGCCGTAGCGGCGGGGTTTTCCCACCGACCACTGTGGTGGCCAGGCCAGTTCCGCGGCCCCGACCGGCCGCTCGACGACCACCACGGTCCCCGGGGCGGTCCACCCGTGATCGGTCAGGGCGGTCAGCGCCGCCTCAACCTCGTCGTTGGGCACTTCGTAGGGCGGGTCGGCGAGAACCAGATCCGCCGGACGTGCCGGCGCCGCGGCGAGCACGGTGGCCACCGTCGCACGCCGCACGACCGCGCCCAGCGCACCCAGGGCGGCGATGTTGCGTTCGATCACTGCCGCAGCCTTGGCGTCGGCCTCGACGAACAGTGCCGACGCCGCTCCCCGCGACAGGGCCTCGAGCCCCAATGCACCGCTGCCGGCGTACAGGTCGACCACGCGCATGCCGTCGAAGTCCGTCCGCGCCGCCAGCAGATTGAACAGCGCTTCACGCACCCGGTCGGTGGTGGGCCGCGTTCCCCGCCCGGACTTGTGCTGCGGCACGGAGATCCGCCGTCCCCCGAACTCGCCGGCGACGATGCGGCTCAGGTCACCACCACCAGCAGATCCCCGCCTTCGACCTGCGCGGTGGCGCTGACCGCGATGCGTTCGACGGTGCCGGCCTTGGGGGCGGTGATGGCCGCTTCCATCTTCATCGCCTCGATGGTCGCGATGGTCTGACCCGCGCTCACCGAATCCCCCTCTGCGACAGTCACGCTCACCACGCCGGCGAACGGTGCGGCGACGTGGTCAGGGTTCTTCCGGTCAGCCTTCTCAGCGGCAGGCACCTCGCTGGCGACGTTGCGGTCCCGGACCACCACGGGACGCAGCTGACCGTTGATGATGCACATCACCGTGCGCATGCCGCGCTCGTCGGCGTCGGACACCGCCTCCAGGCCGATGAGCAACTCGACGCCGCGCTCGAGGGTGACGCGGTGCTCCTCGCCGTGGCGCAGACCGTAGAAGAACTGGTTGGCCGACAGACTCGACGTGTCGCCGTAGAGCTCCCGGTGGGCTTCGAATTCCTTCGTGGGCCCGGGGAACAGCAGACGGTTCAGTGTCGCCTGACGTTTCGCGCCGGGCTGCGACAACAGGTTCTCGTCCTCGGCGCTCAGGTCGGCCTGCGGCTTGGCCTGCGCGCGACCGGCCAGCGCCTTGCTGCGCAGCGGTTCGGGCCAGCCGCCGGGCGGGTCGCCGAGTTCGCCGCGCAGGAAGCCGATCACGGAGTCGGGGATGTCGAATTTGTCGGGCTCGGCGGCGAAATCGTCGGCGGTGATCCCGGCGCCCACCAACGCCAGCGCCAGGTCGCCGACGACCTTCGACGACGGGGTGACCTTCACCAGTCGCCCGAGGATACGGTCCGATGCGGCGTAGGCCGCCTCGATCTCCTCGAACCGGTCTCCGAGTCCCAGCGCTGTGGCCTGCTGCCGCAGGTTCGACAGCTGTCCGCCCGGGATCTCGTGCCGGTAGACGCGGCCCGTGGGCGCTGGGGGGCCGGCGGTGGCAACGTCGAAGGGCGCGTAGACCTTTCGCAACGCCTCCCAGTACGGTTCCAGGTCGCACACGGCGTCCAGCGACAAGCCGGTGTCGTACTCGGTGTGCGCGGCGGCTGCGACGATCGAGGACAGCGCCGGCTGGCTGGTGGTGCCCGCCAGCGGCGCCGACGCCCCGTCGACGGCACTGGCCCCGGCCTGCCAGGCCGCCAGGTAGGTGGCCAGCTGACCGCCGGGGGTGTCGTGGGTGTGGACGTGCACCGGCAGGTCGAAGCGGCTGCGCAGCGCAGCGACCAGCGTGGCCGCCGCCGGCGGGCGCAGCAGACCGGCCATGTCCTTGATCGCCAACACATGCGCGCCGGCCTCGACGATCTCCTCGGCCAACCGCAGGTAGTAGTCCAGCGTGTAGAGCGTCTCGGCCGGGTCGGACAGATCACCGGTGTAACTCATCGCGACTTCGGCGACCGCCGTGCCGGTTTCGCGCACCGCGTCGATGGCCGGCCGCATGGAGTCGACGTTGTTGAGCGCATCGAAGATCCGGTAGATGTCGATCCCGGTGGCCGTGGCTTCGGCGACGAAGGCCCGGGTGACCGACTCCGGGTAGGGCGTGTAGCCGACGGTGTTGCGTCCCCGCAGCAGCATCTGCAGGCAGATGTTGGGTATCGCCTCACGCAGGGCTGCCAACCGTTCCCACGGGTCTTCCTTCAGGAAGCGCAGCGCCACATCGTATGTTGCGCCGCCCCAGCATTCGATGGACAGCAGCTGCGGTGTCATCCGCGCGATGTACGGGGCGACCATCAGCAGACCGGAAGTCCGGATGCGCGTGGCCAGCAGCGACTGATGGGCGTCGCGGAAGGTGGTGTCGGTGACCCCGACGGAGCGGGACTCCCGCATCCAGCGGGCGAACGCCTCCGGGCCGACCTCGGTGAGCAGATGCTTGCTGCCCCGGGGCGGCATGCTGTCGAGATCGATCTGCGGCAGCTTGTCCTGGGCGTAGACCGCCGACTGCCGGGGGCCGTGCGGCTGATTGACGGTCACATCGGCCAGGTAGTTCAGGATCTTGGTGCCGCGGTCGGCGGTGGTGCGCGCGGTGAGCAGGTAGGGGCGATCGTCGATGAACGACGTGTCGACGCGCCCGGCCCGGAAGTCGGGGTCGTCGATGACGGCCTGCAGGAACGGGATGTTGGTCGACACACCGCGCACCCGGAACTCGGCCAGCGCACGATGGGCTCGGGCCACCGCGGTCTCGAAATCCCTTCCGCGGCAGGTCAACTTGACCAGCATCGAATCGAAGTGGGCGCCGATCTCGGCACCCAGGTGGGTGCCGCCGTCGAGCCGGATCCCCGCGCCGCCGGGTGAGCGGTAGGCGGTGATGCGGCCGGTGTCGGGGCGGAACCCGTTGGCCGGGTCCTCGGTGGTGATCCGGCACTGCAGGGCTGCCCCGCGGATGGCCAGCGTGTCCTGGCTGAGCCCGAGATCGGCCAGTGTCTGCCCCGCCGCGATTCGCAACTGGCTGGCGACCAGGTCGACGTCGGTGATTTCCTCGGTGACGGTGTGTTCGACCTGGATGCGGGGGTTGCACTCGATGAAGACGTGGTGGCCGCGTTCGTCGAGCAGGAACTCGACCGTGCCGGCGCAGGTGTAGCCGATCTGGCGGGCGAACGCCACCGCGTCGGCGCAGATCCGGGCCCGCAGCTCCGCGGGCAGGTTCGGGGCCGGCGCCAGCTCGACGACCTTCTGGTGCCGGCGTTGCACGCTGCAGTCCCGCTCGAACAGATGCATGACGTTGCCGGCCGTGTCGGCGAGGATCTGGACCTCGATGTGGCGGGGCCGCACGACAGCCTGCTCGAGGTAGACCGTCGGATCGCCGAACGCCGACTCGGCCTCCCGGCTGGCGGCCTCGATCGCCTCGGCCAGTGCGTCCCGCTCGGTGACGCGGCGCATGCCGCGCCCGCCCCCGCCGGAGACCGCCTTGACGAAGATCGGGAACTCCATGGATTCGGCGGCCGCGACCAACTCCTCGACCGACGACGACGGCTCCGAGGACTCGAGCACCGGCAATCCGGCCGCACGAGCCGCGGCGATGGCTCGGGACTTGTTGCCCGTCAACTCCAGGACGTCGGCGCCGGGTCCCACGAACGTGATGCCCGCGGCTGCGCACGCGGCCGCCAGTTCGGGATTCTCCGACATGAAGCCGTAGCCGGGATACACCGCGTCGGCCCCCGCGGCGACGGCCACCCGCATGATCTCGTCGACCGACAGGTACGCGCGGACCGGATGCCCGGTTTCGCCGATCTGGTAGGACTCGTCGGCCTTGAGCCGGTGCAGCGAGTTGCGGTCCTCGTAGGGGTATACCGCGACGGTCGCGATGCCCATCTCGTAGGCCGCGCGGAACGCGCGGATGGCGATCTCACCGCGATTGGCGACGAGGACTTTCGAAATCCGACCGGGCACGGTTCACCTTAACCTCGCAGGTCAACCTCACAGAAACCCAGCGTGCCACGGTGAGAAACGCTGCAGAGCACCAACGCCGCCACCCGGCACGTCAGATCAGCGTCGACCAGTAACTCCAGAACCGTTCCAGGATCAACAGCAACACCGCGGTGAACCACAGCACCACCAGCGACCACCGCCACGTGTACAGGGTCCGGACCACCGCGTTTCCGGAGTCCTGCGGACGCAGTGCGAGCACCGTCGTGACCACCAGCAGCGGCACCACCACCGCCCACACCACCATGCAGTACGGGCACAGCGCACCGATGCGGTACAGGCTCTGGAAGATCAGCCAGTGCACGAACACCGTGCCGAGCAGCGTTCCCACCGCCAAGCCGCCCCAGTACCACCGCGGCAACGAGACGTTGGCCAGGGCCAGCACCCCGCTGACCACCACGATGGTGAACGAGATGATCCCGATCAACGAGTTGGGGAAGCCGAACACCGACGCCTGCGGCGTGATCATCACCGAACCGCACGACAGCACCGGGTTGATGCTGCACGTCGGGATGTAGTTGGGATCGATGAGCAGTTCGATCTTCTCGACGGTCAGCGCCAGTGCGGCCGCCAGACCGGCGATCCCGGCGAGCAGCACCCACACCGCGCTGCTGCGGGGCACCGCGACCGGTGTCGAGTCCTCGGCCGCCGGGCCGTCGGAGGCGACGGTGTCGGTCGCGGCGGCGGTCATGACGCGGGGACCGGCGCCGTGGCCGGCGGTGCGGTCTCCAGACCCGGCACGTCGCCGACGATCTCCTTGATCTTCGCGACGAAGGCATCCGGGGTGCTGTATTGGTAGTCCTCACCGTTGATGCGCACCGACGGCGTGGACTTGATGTCGGTGGCCGACGCCAGGCCGCGGACCATCTCCTCGTAGGTGCCCTTGTTGATGCAGTCGGGCACCGTGCCGCCGGCCCCGGCCTGCCGCGCGACCTCGATGAGCCGCTTGTTGTCCGGGTAGGCGCCACCCATCTCGCCGGGCTGCTGCGCGAACAGCGCCGCGTGGAAGCGGCGGAACGCCTCGACCGATTCGTCGGCGACGCAGTACGCGGCGCCACCGGCCCGCGACGGGTAGTTCTTGTTCTGCGGCCGGTCGAGGATCCCGACCATGTAGTAGTCGGCCGCGATCACGCCGTTGTCGATCAGCTTGTTGATCGTGGGACCGAACTGGGCCTCGAACGCGCCGCAGTGCGGGCACAGGAAGTCTTCGTAGACCGACACCACGGCCTTGGGCTCGTCGGTGCCGTCCTTGGTGATGACGCTGTTGGAGGCCACCCGCACCGACTTGGTCTCACCGGCGGCGGGCTTCTCGTCGGCGGACATCACGATCCAGAGGACCAGCGCGACGGCGAACAGGACCACCACGGACGTCAGACCGATCTGGATCAACAGATTGCGCTTACGGTCGGCAGCCTTGAGGTCGTACCGCGCGTTCTTCTTGGGTTTGGTCGCCACGCCAGACAGCGTACCGGCGTGTTCAGAGGTGGTTATCCGGTGTGGCTCAGATGCGCCCGCGTCGCGGAGATGATCTCGGCGATCGCGGTGGCGCTGTCCCCACCCAGCGGGAAGAAGTTGGCGAACCCGTGTACCAGCGAGCCGTACTCGCGGAAGTCGACGGGGGTACCTGCCCGGCGTAGCGCGTCGGCGTAACTGCGGCCCTCGTCACGCAACGGGTCGAAGCCGGCGGTGACCAACAGTGCCGGCGCCAGCCCGGAGAGGTCGTCGGCCAGCAGCGGGGAGACCCGCGGATCCTCGGCGGCCACGTCCGCCCCGTCGAGGAAGTGGTGGGTGAACCAGTCCAGGTCGTCCTGGGTCAGGAAGAACCCGTGCGCGAACAACGTGCGGGAGCGGGTCTGGCCCTGGTAGTCGGTCACCGGGTAGAGCAGCAGTTGCAGCGCCGGCTGGGGCGTCCCCTCCGCCCGGGCCCGCAACGTCAGCAACGCGGCCAGATTGGCGCCGGCGCTGTCACCGCCGACGGCGATGCGGCGCGGGTCGGCGCCCAGCTCGGCGGCATGTGCGCGCGCCCAGAGGTAGGCGGCATAGGCATCCTCGGCACCGGCCGGCGCCTTGTGCTCCGGCGCCATCCGGTAGTCGACCGACAGCACGTGGATGTCACCGGCCCGACAGATTTCGCGGCACAGATCGTCGTGCGAGTCCAGACTCCCGATGACGTGCCCGCCTCCGTGGAAGAACACCAGCAGGGGCGCATCGGCGGAGGCGGCGACGTAATGGCGCGCCGGCCGCGGTCCCTCGGCACCGTCGACGGTGAGATCGCGCACCTTCGCGACCGGGATCCGCTGCCGGAACCCCGCCGAGAGCTGCTCCAACTGCGCACGTGCGACCCCCGGGTCGTCGTCGGCCACCAGCCCGTCGATGCCCATCATCTGCTGCCCGGCCAGCATCAGCTGCATGGTCGTGTCCAGGGTATTGCCGTCGATCACGACGGCACGTCCACCCAGCGCCAGGCGTTTCAGGCCGCGCGGGATCCGGGGCATGGCGCGCAGTGTCAAGCCGGCCACCTTGTTGGTCGCGATGTCCTTGACCGACAGCTTCGCCGCCGACACGCTGCGGGTCGTCCCGTCGACGGTGGTCATGGCAGCTCCCTCCGACATCTGTTCCCGGTCCCCGCCGGGCACACGCGAATTTCGGGTCAGCCTACGGCGCGGAGTGTCACCGCACGTTGATTAGGTGGCGATCCGCGGCGGTCATATAGTCATCGCGAGCATTCCACTTCAGAGAAGAAGGTGACATGACCTCGGCGGCCGCGATTCCCACGGTGACCCTCAACGACGACCATACGATGCCGGTCCTCGGCCTGGGGGTCGGCGAGCTGTCCGAGGGCGAGGCCGAAGACGCGGTCGCGGCCGGGATCGAGGCCGGTTACCGGCTCATCGACACCGCGGCGGCCTACGGGAACGAAGCAGCGGTCGGGCGCGCGATCAAGGCCTCCGCCGTCCCGCGCGAGGAAATCTTCGTCACGACCAAGTTGGCCGCCGGCGACCTCGGCTTCAAGTCGTCGCGTGATGCGCTGACCGCGTCGCTGGAGCGGCTGGGGCTGGACTACGTCGACCTCTACCTGATCCATTGGCCCGCAGGCGAGCAGGGCAAGTACGTCGACAGCTGGGGCGGCCTGATGAGGGCCAAGGAGGACGGCGACACCCGGTCGATCGGGGTGTCGAACTTCCACGCCCACCACCTCGACGACATCATCAGCCTCTCGTTCTTCACCCCGGCAGTGAACCAGATCGAGTTGCATCCGCTGCTCAACCAGGCGGAGTTGCGGGCGGTCAACGCCGAGCACGGCATCGCCACCCAGGCCTACGGCCCGCTCGGTGTCGGACGGCTGCTGGACCATTCGGCGGTCACCGGGATCGCCGAGGCACACGGCAAGACCGCGGCGCAGGTGTTGCTGCGCTGGAACCTGCAACTGGGCAACTCGGTCGTCACCCGTTCCACCTCGCCGGAACGCATCAAGTCCAACCTCGGGGTCTTCGACTTCGAACTGACCGACGAGCAGATGGCTGCCCTCGACGGCCTCGACGAGGGCACCCGGTTCCGGCCCGACCCGGACACCTACACCGGCGACTGATCGCCGCGTCCGGCGGGGTAGTTTCGGTGCCCTGCCAGCACCGCTGCCGATCGAACGGAGATGCCGGGTGGACGAACGTACCTACGAGACCGGTCGCACCATCCGCCGCGAAGTGCTCGGCGACGCATACGTCGAGAAGGCGGCCGCCCAGGCCGATGACTTCTCGGCACCGCTGCAGGACCTGGTCACCGAATACTGCTGGGGCGCGGTGTGGGGCCGCGACGGCCTGACCCGTCCGACCCGCAGCATGCTCAACCTGGCGATGCTCGCGGTGCTCAACCGCCCGCACGAGTTGCGCACCCACATCCGGGGCGCGCTCACCAACGGGGTCACCCGCGAGGAAATCCGCGAGGTCTTCCTGCAGGTCGGTGTGTACGCCGGGATCCCGGCCGCGGTGGACAGCTTCCGGGTGGCCCGCGAGGTCTTCGCCGAACTGGACGCGCAGTGACGATCCGCGACCTCGGCTTCATCGGCCTGGGCAACATGGGGTTCCCGTTGATGCGGCGCCTGGTGTCGGCCGGTCACCGCGTGACGGTGTTCGACACCGACGCCGGCGCGCTGGAGCGCGCCGTCGGTGTGGGCGCCACCGCCGCCACGTCGGTGCGCGCGGTGGGCGACAACGCCGAGACGGTGCTGGCGAGTCTGCCCACCCCGCAGGTCTCGATGGACGTGGTCACCGAAGTCGCAGCGGCGCAACGGATCCGGTGTTTCATCGATCTGTCGACGGTGGGTCGCTCTGCGGCGCAACGTAATCACGACATGTTGGGCGCGCATGACGTGGCGGCGCTGGACAGCCCGGTCAGTGGCGGCGTCCACGGCGCCGAGGCGGGCACGTTGGCGATCATGGTCTCCGGCCCACGCGACCGATTCGACATCCTCGCCGACGTCTACTCGACGTTGGGCCGGGCGATCTTCGTCTCCGAGCAGCCCGGTGCGGCGCAGACCATGAAGCTGGTGAACAACCTGATGGCGGCCACCGCGCTGGCCGCGACCGCCGAGGTGATGGTGATGGGCGTCAAGGCCGGGTTGGATGCTCACGTGATGATCGACGTGCTCAACGCCGGGTCCGGCGGCACGCACGCCAGCCGCGACAAGTTCCCCCGCGCGGTGTTGCCGCGCACCTTCGATTACGGCTTCGCGACGGGGCTGATGACCAAGGACGTCGCGCTGTACCTGGCCGAAGCGCGGGAACTCGGGACACCGGTCGAGGTCGCCGAGTCGATCGCACGGATCTGGGAGACGACCCAACGCCTCCACGGTGCGGACTCCGATTTCACGTCGGTGGTCAAACCGATGGAGGACGCGGCCGACGTCATCGTGGGACAGGCGATCACGGGGCCGGACAGGTCGCCGCCGCGTCGGTGAGCACCGGCACCGACGGCGCGTCGACCGGTAGGCCGTAGCCGCGCAGGACCGCGATGTACTGCATCGCGTACTGGCAGTGGAACGCCTCGTTGGGCGGCATCCACAGCGCCGGTTCCTTGTCCCCCTTGTCCTGATTGGCCGAGCCGTCGACGGCCAGCAGGTTGGCCGGATCGTTGGCGAAGCGGGTCCGTGTCTCGTCGGACCAGGCGCGCGCACCCATGTCCCACGCGTAGGCCAGTGGGACCAGGTGTTATACGTAATCTCGTATCCGTCACGTTGACGTAGCCGGTAGGCCTCACGAAGCCAAATTCCGACCGTCGATGACGGCATATCTGTAGTCCTTCAACGTGCCGATAACAGCGTTCACGCGGCGGCGGTTCTTGTCGGAGGCCCGGCGTAGCTTGACCTCAATAGGGGGTGGGCGATGGCGACAACTCAGCGAGTACTGCTGGATGGCGTCACGACCTGGACAGTCGTGTCGGAGTCACTGTCGGTGGTCGAACCGGTCGAGCAGTATCTTGAGTTCGGCCGGCAGAACGGGTTCGCGCCGAACACCATCAAGGCTTACGCCCGGGGCCTTGCTCAGTGGTGGTCGTTCCTGGAGAAGACGTCCAAGTCCTGGGATGCCGTTCAGATCCGCGACTTCGGTAGCTTCTTGGCGGCGGTCCGCCACAACGACCTCGAGCCGAACGTTCGCTTGCTGCGGCCCCAGCCTGCGGTTGCCGAAAACACCGTTCGTCTGCGACTCCACGCCGTGCTGGCCTTCTACCGATACCAGGCGGGGTGCGGCAACGACGTCGCTCCATTTCTCTACGACCAGGTCCGTGGACGATCCACTTCCTATCTAGCGTTCCTGCACCACACCGCTGGCAGGAAGGCTCAGCGCCGCCCCGCAGTACGAGTTCGCTTACCGCGCAGAGATATCCCCATTCTCAGCCCCGAGGTCGTCGCCGACCTTCTCGATAAGGAAGCCGTCTACTCCTCCGAGACGGCAGAATGGACCGGCGACCTTCGCTACCGGCTGCTGTGGGCCGTACTTGCCGAAACGGGCATGCGCCTTGGCGAAGCGTTGGCGCTGCAGCACCGCGACTGGAACACCGGCAGATCGTCCACCGCGACTGTGTCGATTGTTGAGCGGCCGCACCCCTACGGCTTGGCAACAAAGTCAGGAGCCCGTCGAGTTCACATCGGGAGCAGGCTCGACAGGCTGTACGCCGATTACGTGTGGTGGCTGTGCGATCAGGGCGCGGACGCCCTCGTCGACGACTGGGACAACGCCTACATCTTCTGCAATACGCAGCGCGAGCCACTGTTCGGGCCCCTTAGGCCAGAATCGGTCTACGCACATTTACGAGCCGTGAAACGCAGGCTCCCCCAGCTGCCGGCTGCCATGACTCCGCACTGGTTTCGCCACACCCACGCGACGGCGTTACTGCTGGCCAATACCCCGCTGCATGTGGTGAGCCGCAGGCTCGGACATCAGAGCGTGCAGACCACGATCAACACCTATGGACACGTCACCGAGGACGCCGAGTTGGAAGCGCTCGCGAACTGGCGCGAGGTCGTAGCCGGCTGGGAGGCCAACCGCGATGGAAACTGAAGCGTCGAACACCGCGAACACGAGCGCGCCGCGGCGCACAGACCGGCGAGATCCGAGGCTGCCCCTAGCAGAGATGTTTGATCCCGCTGTAGCACAGAGCCTTTGGGACTCTCTGCCGCCAGAGTGCCAGGTCGATCACATTGACAAGAAGAACATTCCGGAACGGTATCGCGGTGCTATCAAACTGACCAGCGCCGGCGGTCCCTGGACAACCTGCTACATCAACATGCGGGAATTGCCCGAGCCGATGACCCACGAACTCGCCTGGCTACTGCACCGCGAAATCGAGCTGGGGCGGCCGATCAATCCAAACATGTTCAATGCCGCAACCCGCGTGCTGCGGATGGCAACGAATCACGGCACCTCACGAGGACGCCAGGCCGTGTCGCTACTACAACTGACCCCTGACGAGTGGGTGCGAGAAGTTCAGGCGGCACGAATGCGTGGAACCAAGGTCGGGGCCAGCGTCGACTCCTATGCACTGGGTCGTCTACGCCAACTGCAGGATGTGCTCGTCTACCCCTATCACCGTGGGCAATGGTGGGAACTGAACGTCTGGAATCCGCAGCTCGATCGCCGCATTCCTCAGCGTAAGCATGAACCCCTCGGCCGCAACGTCGTCAACTTCAGCCATCTGACCAGCGACTGGCTACGAGAGGGCGCCAAGCTGTGGTTGTCTGCCAATCTGTGCGCCGGGACGATGACATGGAGCACTCTCAAGACACGCTTGAACAATTTGAAGTGGTTGCAACACCATATTGATCAGTGGGGCGATGAAGGGCCATGCCTCACCACCGACCCCCACGCATTACGTCCCTTTATCCGCGGATTCTGCGAGATGCTGCTCGCCCACCGCACGCCCGACGGCAAGAACAACGCCGGCCAGCCACTGGCCAAGAATCCGCGCCGGCAGATCATGGTCGGCATCGAACAGTTCTACCGATGGATGTACGACCACCGCGACGAAGCCGAGGCAAAGCATCGCGGCTGGAAAGACCTCCGCGCCGAACACTGCGTGCTCTTCCGCCCCGAGGACAAGCCGCGATTCACCAACAAGAAGTCCGAGGACATGGTCCTCGACGATGAAGTCGTTCAGCGCATCGCGGAGGGCTCTGAGCTACTTGCGAGGCCTCGCAGCGAGGGCGGACTGGGCGACATCCAAGCCTTTCACGCCCTGATGCTGTTGATCCGCACCGGCCGGCGCGTGAACGAGATCCTGATGATGGATTTCGACCCGCTCATCGCGCTGCAGCGACTTCCCGGCGACTCCAATGAAGACGGGGATGGAGCCAGCGACTTCGTGGCTCGCATGCGCTATCAACAAACCAAAATCGAGTCGGCATTGCCGAATTCGATCCCGGTCGACGCCGAGGTCGTCGCCATCATCAAGGCACAACAGCAAGTGGCTCGCGACTTCCTGATCGACATGGGATCACCCGACGTCACACCGCGTTACCTGTTCATGCGCAGCCGAGTGAACCGACGCGGCACCGCACCCTACTCGCGGGCGACACTGCATCTTCGCCTGCGACAGCTCGCGGATAGGCTCGCGCTCACGGACGCCGCGGGCCGCCCCGTCGAGATCAGCAAGACCCATCGATTCCGGCATACTGCCGCGACCAACCTGATCAACGCCGGGGTGCCACTCCACGTCGTCATGCGGTACTTCGGGCACATGAGCCCGGAGATGACACTCCACTACGCCGTGACGCGTTCGCAGGTCATGGAGGAAGAGTTCCTCAAGTACAAGAAGGTCTCCCGTGATGGCCGCACCGCCGAGATCGACGGATCAGACCTCTACGAGCTCATCCAGCTCGATCGGCGCGCAGACCGCGTACTTCCGAACGGCTGGTGCACTCTTCCTCCGAAGCAGCTCTGCGACAAAGGAAATGCCTGCCTCACGTGCCCGAAGTTCGTCACGGACGCCACCCACACCCCAGAACTGCAACGTCAGCTCCAGGCCACGGCGCAGCTGGTCGAATCCAGACAAGTTGCCTTCACGGCCAAGTACGGGGCGCCGATGGGCGAAGACAACGTGTGGCTGCAGGGGCGCCGCACCGAGATTGATTCGCTCAATCGCATCCTGCTGTCCCTCACCGATGTCACCGACCGCGCCGTCCGCGGCGCCGGGGTCTCCGACGATTCCGCTTAGGAGGAGCAGTGACCCAGCATCTTCGCGATGCCGCCGAGCGCCGTCACAAAGAGGCGGTGCATCGTGCGACCGTTGCGCTCGGCAAGCTCTCCGCAGCCGGGGCAGCCATCACTTTTTCCAGCGTAGCTCGGGAGGCCCGTGTGTCGACAGATTTCCTCTATCGGCAACCGCAACTGCGCCAGCAAATTCAACAGCTTCGAAGCGCTTCCGGTACTTGTCGTGATTCCGAGCAGGCTGCAGATCAGGCTGGCAGCTCCGCACCGGTCCGCGCATTGTCTGCGCAGTTGAAGACGCTACGGCGCAACTACCGCCAGGAAATAGCATCACTCCAAGCCGCGCTTGCGGCTGCACACGGTGAGAATCTGGCTCTTCGCAGAAAACTCGCTGCTTACGAACAGGACAACTATGGCGAATGATGAGAACGACACCGTGCCAATCGAAGGATTCTATGACTGGGGCCCGGGAGTGGTTGTGACTGCCGATTGCCTAGGCAGGTCTTTTCTGACCACCCTCGGCGCTCGGCCGCTCCAGATCACGATGCCGACGTTTGACGGAACGTCCGTGGTCGAGCCTCCACTGCTTTTCAAACGCCCCGACCGTTGGGTGAACGTCGACCCGCCTAGCCCGTGGGGCGAACTAAGAGCGTGGAACGACTCTGCCGATGGCACAACGATCCCAGCCACGGTGTGCGTAAAGCGGGCTCGAATTGTCGTTGGGATCAACCGTGACGAGTTTGACGATAGTGTTGGACCCAAACTCGATGAGTTGCTCTCCTCGTGGTGGGAGGCGCTCAGCTCGTGGATTGAGATCGTGACTGGACAAGATCTGGCCACTCACGGTGAGCGACAACCGAAAGTGCCCCAGCACTTCCATCTGTGGACCGGAGCCCCTGACGGCACCATGAAGCCACTTTCAATGATGTTCTACGGAAAGTTCTTTCCGACCGGAATCAGCATCCTTACGCCTAGTGGCTTAGCCGCTTGTTTGGATGCAGTCGCGCGCGGACAGACTCCGCCTCCCGAGCACCTCCATCTGAGTGACGCTCGCTCGCTTCACAATGACGAGCAGTGGCGCCGAGCAGTCATCGACGCGGCAACCGCAGCTGAAGTTGCAATCACTTCGTGGCTGGACACCCGGCTAGCCAACATTGAACCCGAAATAAAGGCAGCGCTTCTCGGAACCCCATTGACACTAGGTCGGCTCCATCGTTTGTATACCCGACTTGGCGGGACTCTTCCGCAGGACTTCGACAGAATAGTCGTGACACCGAGAAACCACGCCGCACATCGGGGAGCGGCTCTAACGGGAGTTCAGTCGGAGGCGGCGATTGCCGCAACAGCGGAGCTGCTTAACGCCGCGAGTCCAATGCCATTCTGACATGTCACGCGGTGCGGCCCCGAAGTCCCAGCGCCAGAAGGATTTAGCCCGAGACTCCCTCGATTAGCGCTTGCCCACCTTAGTGCTCGTGCAATTGGCGTCGAATCACATCAATGAGTCGGTCGAGTATCGGTTCAGATTCCTCTCGCACAACCACATCTCCACGGGCTACTGCTGACAAGATAGATTCAAAGACGGCGTGCTTTGCGCGCTTAACGATCGGTTTTGGACTGGCAACACCAGCAGCGTCGAGAATCGACGTCAACCGTTCACTCCAGGCGCCGCTTCGATTCTGGTCCAGCGTTCGACGCTGTCGCGTCGACAAAGTGAAACCAATCGCCTTTTCAACTCCGTCGATGTATGCCGGAAGCAAGAACATGTCTTCCATTTCGGCGTACTTCAGTCCGTTTCGTTTGATCTGTACAACGCAGGTCGGGTCAACAATCCCGTCTACCTGTAGGCGGTCAACATCCTGAATGCCCGCCTCATCCCCATCGAACACCACCACGGGTTGCGTAAGAATGCTGCGTGCTGCGAGTGCGCGCGCATAGATCTTGCTTCCTGACCCCGCAGACTCGAAAGTGACCCGGCCGTCCACCACCCATTCGTCAACCGAAGGGTCCCGTTGAGCCAGAAGAGGCGGCAGAATCTTCTCATCAAGCCAACCCTCAGCAATGACTATGACCTCCGTGGACGCAAGTGCGTCAGAAAGTCGCACGCCAAGCGACACTCGCAAATCCTCAATTGTCTCTGCTCGCTGCGGAGCAATGATCAGAACCTGTGGATGAGCCTCGGTGAGGGGGCGTGAAAGTGGGCGCACCTTCCCGAGGATGATCTGAA
>NZ_JBGGKT010000029.1:0-19656 GCF_041287115.1 Mycobacterium sp. pV006
ATCGTTACTGGCATCGATCATCGTCAGGATCAATGCCGAACACCACCGCCGTGGTCGTCACACAGAGAGACGGTCAACAGTTGGGAAGATGAACGCACTGACACCGTCTGTGCAGAGTACAGGGGGCAATGGCTTATTTGCCGGGCGCTTGAGGTGGTCCTGGGGTGGATAGCTGACGACAACTGTGGGGCAATGCAGGCGGACCTGCCGCTGGAAGACATGATCTACGCCGCAGCACATGCCTACCTCGACAGTCGGGGAACCGGCTGGATCACTGCAATTTTCGACGCTGCAGGCGGTTCATCCTGACAATGGATTCGCTGCCTCAGGAGGTAGATGGCGAAGCTTGGCGCGCCGAGCTCGCGCGGCAGCATACGTATCTGGCGAACGTCGTCGATCAAGCATGTGCCTGGACGCGCGAGTTCCACGTTCAAACTGGGGTTGAGCTGTGCGGCAACTACACCTCACTAAAGAGTTATCCCCTGCTGGACTACGCGAACAGGCTGAGACAGCTCAGCTCAGCACTAAAAAGAGTGTGCGCAATTGCTTCGCTACAGCCTCCGCCGCCGACCTGGGACCGCACGACCCTGCATGCGCCCCCGGCTATAGCGGTGCCCGGGCGAGACCCAGATTGGCGACGGGCCGATTACTCGGAAGGCGGTCGGTACCTGCTGATGCTTCAGCCCACTTCGCCACACGGATACCCGGCTACCGCTCGTGAACAGTGGAGCGCTGCCCTTCGCCTTGCGAGCCCAAGCGTCATCGAACGCGAAATCGGTGTGCCGCAACTAGTTGCGTACGGTTGGATGGCTCGATCGGAGTTCGACAAAGCATATCGGGTGGTGCACAGAGCGTTTCTCGACAGTGCGGCCGCCACGTTTGGTCGTGCGTGGGCTACCGGATCTTCCGAGGATGGAACTCGTTCAATGACCGTGCTGGTGAGTTGGATGAAGGCACTGACCGATCATGGGTGCTCCTTGGGTGATTGTGATTCCGTGCTTCGCGACATCGAGGTCGTAGACCCGCAAGCTGTCGCGGATTGCAGAGCAGTCAAGGAAGTTTGGAGCCCTCCCACGCCCTGACCTGCTCCGCCAGCTGATACAAGGCCGAATGCGAGAGTGGCGCCTGCGGCAGTCTTTGGCCTCACGGTGCTTCACTGCTCTCGGGCATGTAACCGGTGAACTCATACTCTTGGACCAATCGTGAAGATCATTGCAATGCAGGACCTCCTAGAGAACTTCGACGAAGTGCTCTTGAGCGTCGAACGGGGGGATTCATTCGAAATCCGGGCGGAGGATGGTCACGCCATCGCCCTGCTGTTGCCGATTCAGGATGAGCTCTAGGACCCAGCCGACCCACCGAGGCGAGCTGCCACACGTCGACGCTTCGCCGGTATTGACGCATCATCAGACCGGATAAAACGGTATGCGATCAACTATCTGGGCACCTGATTCCCTGCACCACAGCGCACGGTCACGACGCTGCCGCCGTGCGACCCTCGCCAGCCTTCGCGTCGGCATTCAAAACTTTCTGCTGACTCCGGTCGAAGTTCGCGTTCTCGCTGATTTGCGTAAGCGAGAGACGCGAGGGTTGCGAGGCTCGCTGAGCCACAACATCTTTGTACGGCGGATAGATTGTCCACAGCAGTACGTTCCTGCGGTTGCGCGCGCCATCATCTTCGATCACCCATCCGAGGTTGCGTAGAGCGGGTGCGTGCCTACGCAGCAGCCCAGAAACGTCGCGACCGTTCTTCGGCCAGTCCCTCGGTCGTTGCCAGTCGTCGTTGACCGGTGTGAGTAGCATCAGCAAATCACTGCCGGATTGACCAACAGCAGGTTCTAATGTCCGCGAGCGAAGCTGTTCGATAAACGGGTCGACGGACAAACTGTCCTCAGACAACTGATTGGCGCGCGACATGTACCGGCGTACGCCATTAGTCGACAAGATCTCGTCCACGGCCGCCAGCGTGCGACAGAAGTCCGCCATCCTGGGCGAGTCCTCAACTTTGATGGTCTCCAACCGATGGTGAACGGAGGCAGCCAAGTCAAGTAGTCCGCCAAAAATACCTGGTAGAGCTGTTTCCCACCGCTGTCGCATCTCGGCCTCTGACTGTCGCATTCTGGGGTCGATGCGTCGCAGCTCGACTATCGCTAGCCGCTCTGCCAGATCGGGTCGGATGGCGCCGACGTCGATTCCGTTAATAATCACGCATCGACGAAACTTGATGACAGCCAGATCGGCATCGGTGTATAGAGACCGTTTCACCATGGCGTCGCCTGTCGCAGCGCGGCATAACGAGTCCGACAGCCACGGCGGGATGGCCGACAGGTTGTCCAGAGCAACGACCCACGATCCAGACGCGGCAACCGCCCATGAGTCCGCGTCCCGCGGCGCCTGACGAAAGGGGGCGGGCGAAGGATCGATGAGTTCGACCAAGCTCCGTGTCGATGTCGTTTTAGCGCTACCTTGCTCGCCAAACAGGGCTAGTACCGGATGCGGGACGTCGCACTGAACCAAAGCAGCTACTAGGAACGCGAGAAGAACTGGGCGGTCCTCAACGGCGACATTGACGAACTCCCAGAGCTTCGTCACATCCCCGCGGGAGCTTGGTGCCGGCATCGCCCCCGTCAGCTTCGTATTTCGGAGGAACCGCACCGGCGCAGTGGGAGCCATCGACCACCTTCCGTCGCAGACTTTGATTACTTGACCGTTTGGATCTCCGGTGTCGATGTAGATCGTCCCGTGGTGGTCGGCAACGCGTAGGTTCAACTTGTCGGGTGCCTGCGTGGCCGCCAGACCTTCCAAAATCAGTGTGGCGTCGGTAAGTGCTTGGCCCCCGGCGACCGCACCGGTCTCGGTGAAGTAGCGAGCGGCGAGATCTGCCCGTAGGCCAGCCCTCCCACCACGCAGGAGTATCGCGAGGTGGGGTCGACTGCGTTCGGCGCCAAATGGTTCGCCGTCCTTGGAGACTCCGAGAACATAGCGTTCCCGGGCCATATCGACTAAGCGTGCCGCGACTGACTTCTTGTCCCCCTCCCCCCTGCCGCTCAAGGGGTTTCCTGCCCGTGGTGCTGTCGCTTATGGGCATGCTGCGCTAGTCTCATGAGGAACTTCCGTGTGGCGTGATCGGGTGGTTCGAACGAAGGCCTCGGCTAGTCCCCGAGGTCTTTTTCGTGCGCAGGCACTAAGCGGCGTCGCCGCCTCCGCGGCGGGTTGCGCTCTCTCGCTCCGATATCCAGCGCAATACCTCGGCCCTCCGATAAACGACTCGGCGTCCCAAGGTGAAACTCGCCGGCCCAATATTCGAATGCCGCCAGTACCTCAGCGTTCCCATCGGAACTCCAGTAATGTCCGAAACTTCCTTTGCTCCTAGCAGATCCATCAAATTCCTCCTCAGCTATGGTCGGTTCGCCTGAGCCAACAGTGACTGGTTACTTGACGGTCTGTCCACGACCACAGCCACATTCGCTTGAAGAAGAGTTTTTCAACGTCTCGGGGGTCGTGACGTCTTCGGCGGGCTCATAGTCCGGCCTCCAGACAACGAAGCGGATGGGGGGAGCGGAGTACTGCGGTACTTTCAGCGTATGACGACTCGAAACGAGCGAGCGGGAATTGACGACCGCTGGCACAAACGAGTCAAGGCGCCGGACGGCGCGATGCGCACTGAGCGGTCTGCGGTATATGGCAAGGTGTCGCGATGGCGTGTCAGGTGGGTTGACGCCAGTGGAGCCGAGCGCACCAAGAGTTTCCAGCGTAAGCCGGATGCGCAGGCCTACCTAAATGGGCTGACCGCCGATGTGCAGCGCGGCGAGTATGTCGATCCGCGGAAGAGTGCGGAGACTTTCGGATCGGTGGCCGAGCAGTGGTTCGCCACCAAACAGCACCGCAAGCCGAAAACCGTTGCCGGATATCGCTCGTTGCTCGACACTGTGGTGCTGCCGAAGTGGGAAAGTGTTCAGCTGAAAAGGATTGACTATGAATCATATTCAACGTGGCTAGGGGCGCTGTCAGTCGACGGCGGGCAACGCGGAACCGGCCTGTCGGCAAGTCGGATCACCCAAGCTCATCAGCTGGTAGGCGCTGTCCTGAAGTACGCCCAACGGACTGGCAAGGTGGCGAAGAACGTCGCGTTCGAGATCAAGCGGGACGAAGATCTTCCCGAGCAAGGCGAGCGTGAGCGGCGCTATCTGACCCATGCCGAGCTCCTAATGCTGGCGAAGGCTGCTGATCGGTTCGAGACGCTGACGCTCGTTCTCGGGTACTGCGGACTGAGGTTCGGCGAAGCCGTTGCGTTGCGCCGCCGGCATGTGGGGGATCGGATGCTGACGGTGCGCTCGTCCGCAACAGCCGTCACCGGTAAGGGCATCGTGGAGTCAACGACTAAGACGAAGCGGGATCGTCACGTGCCTGTGCCCGAACCGGTTTGGAAAAAGCTCAAGGCCGAGCTGCCCGCCGACCCCAACGCGCTGGTCTTTCCCAGCCGAAAGGGCGGGTTCCTTCCACTCGGCGAATACCGCTGGGCGTTCGACAACGCGTGTGCTGATATCGGCATCGACGGGCTGGTACCGCACGGGCTGAGACACACCACGGCGTCACTGGCGATCAGTGCAGGCGCTAACGTCAAGGTCGTGCAGAGACTGCTTGGGCACGCGACCGCCGCGATGACGCTCGACCGCTACGGCCATCTTCTCAATGACGATTTGAGCGGTGTGGCGGACGCCCTGGGGAAGGCTATCGATAGGACTGCGGTATCACTGCGGTATTCAGAGCATCGTGACGGGACGGAAAGGGCCTAGATTACGCTCTGAACTGCAAAGCCCCCATAGCCCAATTGGCAGAGGCAGCGGACTTAAAATCCGCCAAGTGTCGGTTCGAGTCCGACTGGGGGCACCGTTTGTGTGTCGTCTATACGATCATGCGCTCGGAATCGGGAGACCATTGACAGATCGCTTCATGCCGCGATACTGCGGGCGCGGATGCTCTGCGTCCTGTCCACGCGACGTGAGATGGCCCAGACGCTGTCCGCAGTAGCCTGACACCGTGCACCCCGTCGGACCGCTCCGACGCAAACGGATCGTCAGAGCCTGCCGGCGACTCGCGATCGTCTTCGCGATCTTCCTCGTAGGTGTCCTGAGCCTGGCCATCCAAATCCTCGTCGTCGCCGGGCAATCCGACTCGGAGCCGGCGGATGCGGCGGTCGTGCTGGGAGCTGCCGTCGACGGCGATACACCGTCCCCGGTGTTCGAGGAGCGGCTGCGACACGCGGCCGCACTGCTCGACTCCGGCCAGGTCCAGTGGATCGTCCTGACCGGAGGCGTCGGACACGGTGACGGCCTCACCGAAGCAGAGGCCGGCCGCACGTGGCTCGTCGAACAAGGACTCCCGCCGGACCGTCTCCTGGTCGAAACGCAATCGCGTACCACCCGGCAGAACCTCGCCTACGCGCTGCCGATCCTCACCGACCACGATGCCGAGCGCATCCTGATCGTCAGCGATCCGCTGCACATGCGCCGCGCCCTGCGCATCGCCACCGACCTGGGCATCGACGCGCACCCGTCGCCGACCCCCACCAGCCGCTACCGCAGCGTCCACACCCAGATCCCGATGCTGCTGCGCGAGGTCTACCACAGCGCGCACTACCCCCTGACCCGCCAGTGAGTCGTCGCGGATCCGCGACAATGGGGGACCGAGGGTTGTTACGTTCGTTCCAACACGACGAGGCGAGGAGGCCTTTCCCGATGACTGACGCGCTGCGTGGCGTTCGGCAGAAACTGCAGCTGGTGTCCGAGTCGGCGCGAGCGCTGAAGCGCCTGATCGACAGCGGCATCATCGATCTCGGTGACCTCAAGTCATCGGCCCAGGCGGCGAAGCTGTCCCGCTCCTACGGCCCGCAAGCCACGATGGCGATCCTCGGTGCCCGCAAGTACGGCTCGCTGCCCGCGATCACCGACGAGCGCGGCACATTGAGCTACCAGCAGGTCGACGATCAGTCCTGGGGGTTGGCACACGGTCTGCGCGGACTGGGGGTCTCCCCGGGCTCGGTCGTCGGGGTGCTCTGCCGCGACCACCGCGGCCTGGCCGTCACGATGGCTGCGTGCGGCAAGGTCGGCGCGCGGATGGTGCTGATGAACACCGGCTTCGCCAAGCCGCAGTTCGCCGAGGTGTGCCAGCGTGAGGGCGTCGCCGTCGTCCTGCACGACAGTGAGTTCCTCGGGCTGCTCGACGCGCTGCCAGCCGATATGCCGCGAGTGCTGACCTGGGTTGACGACGGCACCGAGGTGCCGGCCGGCGTCCCGACGCTCGACGACATCGTCGCCTCGAACCCGACGCAGCCGCTGCCGCCGCCGGCCAAGGCGGGTGGATCGGTGATCCTGACCAGCGGTACCACTGGCCTTCCCAAGGGCGCGCCGCGCGATGCGGTGTCACCGCTGGCTACGGCACAGTTCGTCGACCGAGTTCCGTTCCCGCGCAAGGGAACCATGGTGATCGTGTCACCGATCTTCCACAGCACGGGCTGGGCCACCTACACCGTCGGCGCCGCACTGGGTAACAAGATCGTGACCAACCGCCGGTTCAACGCCGAGAAGACGCTGGAGCTCATCGCCACCCACAAAGCCGACATGCTGGTCGCCGTCCCGACGATGCTGCACCGCATGGTCGAGCTGGACCCCGCGATCATCGCCAAGTACGACACCTCGTCGTTGAAAACGATCCTGATCGCCGGGTCGGCGCTGAGCCCGGACCTGTCCAACCGGGTGCAGGACACCTTCGGCGATGTCCTCTACAACATGTACGGCTCCACCGAGTGCGCCGTCGCCAGCATCGCGACCCCGGCCGAACTGCGCGCCGCACCTGGAACCGCGGGCCGCCCACCGGTCACCTGCGAGGTCGTCCTCTTCGACGAGAACGACCAGCGCATCGAGGGCCGCAACCGGCGCGGCCGCATCTTCGTCCGCAACGGCGCCCCGTTCTCCGGCTACACCGACGGCCGGCGAAAGCAGATCATCGACGGCTTCATGTCCAGCGGCGACATGGGGCACTTCAACGACGACGGCCTGCTGTTCGTCGACGGCCGCGACGACGACATGATCGTCTCCGGCGGGGAGAACGTCTACCCCCAGGAGGTCGAGAACCTGCTGGAGGCCCGCCCCGATGTGGCCGAGGTCGCGGTGGTCGGCGTGGACGACGTCGAGTTCGGAAAGCGGTTGCGCGCCTTCATCGTTGCCGAACCCGGCGCCGAGAAAGACCCCGAGGCGATCAAGCGCCACGTCAAGGAGAACCTGGCCCGCCACAAGGTTCCGCGCGACGTGGTCTTCGTCGACGAGCTGCCGCGCAACGCGACCGGGAAGCTGCTGCGGCGGGTGCTCGTCGAGATGGACGCCCCGTCCTAAGACGCGAGTCATGTATTCGTCATCCGCAGCGTGATTGGGTCTCGACGAAATGGGCCATTCCGTATGCGCGCGCATCGCGTGGGCCTGCGCGTGGAGGAGCCATCATGTCCGGTCACATTTCCCGTCTCCGCAGATCTGTTCTCGCCGCCCTCGCTGTGGCGTTCCTGGCGCTGGGGTTGGCCAGTCCGCCGACAGCGCTCGCCGATGAACGCCTCGATTTCACCGGCGTGACGCTCAGTGGTGCACCGTTCAACGGGGCGTCACTGGAAGGCAAGCCCGCCGTGTTGTGGTTCTGGACGCCCTGGTGCCCGTTCTGCAACGCCGAGGCGGAGTCGGTCAGCAAGGTCGCTGCGGCCAACCCGTCGGTGACCTTCGTCGGCGTCGCGGCACGCTCGGACGTCGCCGCGATGCAGAACTTCGTCTCGAAATACAACCTGAACTTCACCAACCTCAATGACGCCGACGGCAGCATCTGGGCGCGATTCAATGTCCCGTGGCAGCCCGCCTACGTGTTCTTCCGCGCCGACGGCACCTCGACGTTCGTGAACAACCCGACCGCGGCCATGCCGGAACAGGAACTGCAGCAGCGGGTCGCCGCGCTCACCGGCTGAGCCGCGGGCAGCGTGCAACAGAATCTGATCGGCCTGGCGTTCGCCGCCGGGCTGGTGGCGGCGCTGAACCCTTGCGGTTTCGTGATGTTGCCGGGATACCTCGCGCTCGTGGTGCGGGGCAGCGGTGACCACGGACCCGCGACGGCGGGGCGGGCCCTGATCGCGACGGTGGTCATGACCGCCGGGTTCCTCACGGTGTTCGGGACGTTCGGGATACTCACCGTCTCGGTGGCAGCCACGCTGAGTCGCTATGCGCCGTACGTCACGATCGGCGTGGGCATCATCCTTGTGCTGCTTGGTATCTGGCTGCTCCTCGGACGCGAGCTGACGGTGTTCATCCCCGCCCGGTTGTCGCGCACGGCATCGGCCCCGACAACAGCGTTGTCGTCGATGTTCGGGTACGGCATCGCCTACGCACTGGCCTCGCTGTCGTGCACCGTGGGCCCGTTCCTCGCCGTCACCGGGGCCGGCTTGAGCGCCGGATCCGGGCAACTCTGGGTTTACCTGGCCTACGCGGGTGGATTCGCGTTGGTGGTGGGAGCACTCGCCGTCGCAGTCGCCCTCACCGGCGCCTCGATGGCCGGGCGAATCAGAGCACTGCTTCCGTATGTCAACCGCATCGGCGGTGCGGTGCTGACGGTCGTCGGACTGTACGTGGCCTACTACGGCTACTACGAGGTCCAGTTGTTCACGGCCGCCGGCAATCCCGATGACCCGGTGATCGGCGTCGCGGTCCGGGTGCAGGGTGCCGTAGCCGGTTGGGTGCACAGCAACGGGCCGTGGCCCTGGCTGATCCTGCTCGCGGTGTCGGCCCTCGCGGTGGGGGTGTGGGTGGTACGCATCAGGAGCCGGAGCCGATCCGTCCACACCAACCCGACCGCGACGGCCGAATAACAGCCCGCGCATCGCGCGCCGTGCTGATGGCCGTTCCCGGCGAGCCGGTCATGGATCAGGCGACCAGGAAGCAGGTGCTCGACCTGACCGCCAAGGGTTTTGCCGGGACGATTTTCCTTGCGACCGAGGACTGCCGCGCCAGCTACGAGAAACTCAAGGCACGCGGTGTCGAGTTCACCGAGGAGCCGCACGAGATGCCGTACGGCATCGACTGTGGATTCCGGGATCCCTCGGGTAACAGCGTGCGACTCACGCAGTTGGCGGAGCTTTCGCAAGAGGTGTGATCCACATCCGGTGACGGATCCGGGCCCGTGGGAGGCGAATGACCCCAAACTGCGTGCTGCAATCCCTGCGAAGCTCGCGGGTGGAGTGGCGCGCAGCCTCGGCGCGCCTCATCGAACCGGACCAGTAACCCGGCAAGATACTGGTGTGGTTTCTGATGCTGGTGTGACTACTGAGGCTGCTGCCGCCGTGGTCGACGAACCGGAGGCCGGCCCCAGCGAGGTCCGACCGACACCCGCCCGGACCCGAACCTGGTCCCTGCCGAAAGCGCCGATGGACCGGCAACAGGTGGAGCAGATGAGCCGGACGGTCGTGGGCGCCGTCGGCAAGGCGGCTACTGCACTGGGTACCGCGATCGTGGTGATCGCCAGGTACGTCGGTGGGGTGGCCGTTCAGATCGGACGGGCCTTCGCCGCGATCCCTGCCGCACTGCAACTGATGGTCGCCGTAGCCGCCCTTCTTCTCACCGGCATCGCGGGCACGGTCGCACTCGCCGGCACCGCCGGTGTGTTCTGCGCGGTGGTGCTGGTTCCGATCGCAGCGATCACCCTGGGCGCGCTCGGCCACCGCTGGTTCACGCAACCGTCTGCCGCGGCGACCGGCGACGCCGAAGCGCCGATCGCGCCGACGTCCGACCTCGCTCGCTCGATGATCTACGTGGACAAGAAACTCACGCTCGCCCTGAACGCCCTGGGCACCGACCGTCATCAACAGGCCGTCATCGCGCTCTTCCAGGCGAGGACGGCCGTCGATCTGACGCTCGGTACCGAGCAAGGCGACGACGACGCGCCGGGGGACACCCCGATCCACGTCGACGCCTATCGGCTCCGTCCGCGAATCCAGGTCGGAGCAACGAAACCGGCTATCGCAGAGGATAATTCGCTGGCGGCCTCATGAGTGGTCAGACAGTCAGCGGGCAGGTCGCCCTGATCGAGGACGACTACACGCTCGTGATCAACCGTGGCGCCGAGGCCGGCGTGGTGTCAGGCATGATCTTCGCCGTCTACGGCGGCGCCGCGCGGGTGGTCACCGACCCGGAGTCCGGACGCGAACTCGGCAGGATCGATCAGGAGAAACTCCGCGTGCGTGTCTTCGACGTCCACCCTCTGTTCGCCCGCGCGCACACCTTCGTCGACGACGGAGACTTCCACGGTCTGCTGGCCATGCCCTTCGTAGAGCCACAGGAGGACGACGTGGTGGTCACCGTCGACATCGGTGACCGCGTCAAGTTGGTGGACGGATCGTCACAAGCACTGCGTGCCGCCGGTTTTGAGCGCTGGTAGTCAGTCGAACACGTTGATCGGAAGGCTGACGAACCCGCCTCGTGCCGACACCGACAACAGATACCGGCCGTTGACGGGGACGCGCAGGCGCAGCGGGTAGAACGCGAATCCGATCTCGCCGCCCAGGCTGGACTCCGGTACCTCGAACTGTTCGTCTGACGTCTCGCCGGTGGGAGTCGTCAAGCGGACATCGATCGTCGCGGCCCGGTCGTAGGGCTCGGGCTGGATCAAGACGACCAACGTCGGTTCGATCACCCTCTGCGGACCGGCCCAGCATGAAGAAATCACGCCACCGACCACGTTGAGTTTGTTGTCGACGACCGACGCGGACTCGGCGAGCAGAGCGCCGGTGACAATCATGGCTTCAACCTAACCTGCCTGCGCAAACCGGCCTTGAAGGCATCACCCGAAAAAAATTCTCTGCCCTCTGGTGTTAGACCGCCAAGATCCGGGGTAACAGGCCAAGGTCTACCCCTTCGCGCGTCGACCGACGTGCCCGGGGCAGTTCACGCGCCACGCCCGCCTCAGGATGCGGAGCGGTGGACGCTCCATGTTTGCTGCATGAGAGATGTCCCTGCGCTTTCCCAAGCTCAACGCCAGCGCTGAGGCGACCGGCGACCGTTTCCAAAATGTCATCTCCATGCATTGTGAAGCCCAGTTAACCATAGTTTGCGACAGAATCTGTCAAATCGAAGTTACGCACATCATAATTTTAGCTGTATGCGTGAGTTGGCAATACCGAACAGATCTCGGTAGGGCCACGATTCGAAAGTGATGAAAGTGTCTTATGTGACTATTGATGCATTTGAACTGGCATTTTCTACGATGGATGCTCGTCGGTCGCGGGCGTTGGCGCCGCGTTATTGGACGGCAGCAATCAAGTTAGGCAATGTCTGACCGGTTCGCTAAAAACAGATTTAAGAGAACTATAATTATTTTGCTAGCAGAAGACACTGAGCCCCCCTAATCTTGGTCTCACGCCGAACGGATCGGCACACGAGATCACCACTCATCTGGGGGAATCATCATGGGTAGCACCATGCGCAAAGCAGGGATGGTCGCGGGAGCGACAGTAGCTTCGGTCGCCGTCGCACTCGGCACCGCTACAGGCGGCGGAGCCGCCAGCACGGCACTGATCATCGGCGGAATCGGACAGCCGACCATGCCCGATCTGTTGATGGCACCGGTTCTCGGCGGCGCCTTCTGGGGCCAGGAACGCATCAACGTCCAGTGGCCGGCCCAGGCCGCACCGTTCACCAAGGGCAAGACCCTCGGTGCGTCGGTCAACGAGGGCGCCGAGAACATGAAGGCCGCGATCAAGGCGGCTCTGGAGAACCTCACCCGCGACGAGAACGGCAACGTCCTCAACGGCGAGAAGGTCACCGTCGTCGGGCTGTCCGGTGGCTCACTGGTCGTCGACGAGGTCCTTCGCGAACTCTCCGTCGACGCCAATGCACCGTCCAAGGAGCACATCGAGTTCGTGCTGATCGCCGACTCGAGCCGGCAGAAGATCATCAACCGCGTCAAGTACAACTCGCGCTTCGACTACACCTACCAGCCGGCGGCCAACACCCCGTACAACACCGTGGTGGTCACCGGTGAGTACGACGGCATGGCCGACTTCCCGGACCGGTGGTGGAACTTCCTGGCGCTGATGAACGCCGTCGCCGGCGCCATCGTCATGCACATCCCGTCCGCCATGGCCGACCTGTCGAAGGTGCCGGAGGCGAACATCACGCGAGAGGTCAACGAGCACGGCGGCATCACCACGCATTACCTGGTCCCCGCCAAGACTCTGCCGCTGGTTCTGCTGATCCCGTCGCTCAAGCCCCGCGAGGCGGAGCTGAAGGCGCGGATCGACAAGGGCTACAGCCGCAACGACGACAAGGTCGCCGCAGCGCGCAAGACCGCTGAGATCAGCGAGGTGCCCGCCTCGGTGTCCAGCACGCTGGTGTCCACCGAGGCCGCCGCGCCGGTGACGGAGAAGTCCGCCGCCCCGGTCGTCGCCGATGTCGCCGAGAGCGACGACGATAGCGTCACGGTCGAGAAGAAGGCCGTCAGCTCCAAGCGCTCCAGCGCCAAGGTGTCCGAAGAGGTCGAGGTCAAGGTCTCCGAGGAGGTCGAAGAGGCGAGCAACGAGGTCGAGGACGTGAAGTCCGAGGTCAAGGAGATCGTCAAGGCTGAGGCCGAGGAGGCCAAGGCTGCAGACGCCGCCGAGTCCAAGGCTGACACCTCCAGCAGCGACCGGGCCGGCAGCGACAATGTCAGCAGCGACGAGAGCTCCGCAGTGTCGGAGAGCGCCTCGTCCCAGAGTGTCGGGTCGTCTGACTCGAAGGACTCCACGGAGTAATCCCCCAGATATCTCTGAGGCGACCCGAGAAGTCACCACCCGCGCCCGAAACCCCGGCATCCGCCGGGGTTTCGTGGCGTCTGGGGATCGCTTCGATGACCGCTGGGCCCTCGTTGACACCGGCGCGCGGACCCGCCTAGCATTATGACTACATGCGTTGTCAGAATCGACTCGAGGAGGAGCCGTCGTGAGCGTGTCCATCCCGACGCGGCACCCCGACCGCCCACGACCGATCCCGGCCGGCGTCCGCGCGATCGCGACGGCTTTCGCGATCCGGAACCCGAATCCCCGGCAGTGGCAAGTCCTCGGGGAACGGCTCACCGCCGGTGACGCGCCGATGGACCGTCTGGTCGAGTGGATGGTCACCACGGGCTCCGAGCAGACGCGTCCGCTGTTCGAGAAGGCCCTCGCCGACGGCATCGACAGCGTCCCCGACGCCCCGGCGCCGCTGCGTGAGTTCTTCGAATCCGTAGAGACGCCACCGGATTGGGTGGACATGGATCTGTTGCGCATCGGACAGCGCGCGCTGCGCCGCGGTGGCGCCGACGGCATGTACGTCGCGCGCGATGTCTCACTGCTCGGTGGATACCAGTTCTCGGGGTTCAACAAGACACTGCTGCGGACCGGCGCATTGGAGAAGGGTTCGAACAAACGGTTCGCCGAGACCATGCAGTGGGCCATGGACGTCATCTCCGAAGGCGGGCTCGAACCACTCGGTGTGGGGTACCAGTCGACCATCAGGGTGCGGCTGATCCACTCGTTCGTGCGTCGGCACGTCGCGGCGATGCCTGACTGGCGCGCCGAGGAATGGGGGCTGCCGGTCAACCAGACCGATATGGCCGCGACGCTGGTCGGTGCACTGGTGGCGCCGGCGGTCGGCGCGATCGGTATGGGGGTTGTCCTGTCGCCCAACGAGTATCGCGCGGTTGCGCACCTCACGCGGTACGCCGGTTGGTTGATCGGGGTCGAGGACCAGTGGCTGCCCAGAAGCTTCCGAGACAGCGTTCGTGTGCTGGCGCACACGTTGACCGCGTTGGCCGCCCCCGACGAATCCAGCAAGCAACTGGCCGCGCCGATGGTCGAAGATCCGTTGGCGTGGCACTACGACACGTTGCCGGGCCTGCGTCGACGCCTGGCCCGTGCGCAGCACCTGTCGATCACGAGTACGTTCCTCGGTCCCCGTGCGGTGCAGCAGCTGGGGTTACCGTCGTACTCGCTGCCCTGGTACCTGCTGCTGCGGCTTCCGTTGAACCTCGTGCGCAGCGCCGCGGCGCTCGGTCTCCCCGGAGGGATCGAACGGGCCGACCAGCGCGGTCAGCGTGAGCACGCGAAGTTGTTGCGCACCATGATCGGTGACGACGCATCCGCCACCATCGGGGAGTCCGCCGCGCACGTCAGCAAGGTCGTCGCCTGACGTCCGCTCACCAGAGCGGGATGTCCTGTCCGTGCTCCGATTCCTGGCGCGGGCCGAAGATCCGGCGTTCCGATTCGTCGATGGCGACGTCGTTGATGCTCGCCTCACGGCGTGACATCAGACCTTCGTCTGTGAACTCCCACAGCTCGTTGCCGTAGCTGCGCCACCACTGGCCGTTGACGTCGCGGCTTTCGTACTGGAATCGGACCGCGATGCGGTTTCCGTCGAACGTCCAGAGGCTCTTGCGTAACGCGTAGTCGAGTTCGCGTTCCTATTTGGCGGTCAGGAACGCAACGATCTGCTCGCGCCCGACGAACTGCTGATCGCGGTTGCGCCACTGCGAATCTGGTGTGTACGCCAGGCTCACCCGATGGGGGTCGCGCGTGTTCCACGCGTCCTCGGCCGCCTGGACCTTCTGCAGTGCCGTCTCCAGGGTGAACGGAGGCAGGGGTGGTCGTGTCTCGGTCATTGGGTTTGCTCCTCTGCGAGAACCTGTTTCTACACGTTAGTGCGGCGGCTTAAGACGCGTCGAAGCCGCCAGGGATGCTCCTTGTGCGGCCACATCTTCTCGATCTCGGCGTTGAATTCCGCGCCCAGCAGCACTGCGAAAGCGGTGATGTAGAGCCACAACACCACCGCAATCGGCACGGCGAGTATGGCGAATACCGCGTCGGTCT
This sequence comes from Mycobacterium sp. pV006, assembly GCF_041287115.1. Taxonomy (NCBI): domain Bacteria; kingdom Bacillati; phylum Actinomycetota; class Actinomycetes; order Mycobacteriales; family Mycobacteriaceae; genus Mycobacterium; species Mycobacterium sp. pV006. Next base: position 14,903 of record NZ_JBGGKT010000029.1, read on the forward strand.
GGATGCTCAACGTCAGGTAGGTGCGTAATGCTGCAGAAGCCAAGAGCCACAAAGCCATCGCCAGCAACGCTCCCGGTACGTCGCGGCGCCATGGGGTACGCCACGGAACGCCGACGTGGTAGAGCGTGGTCAATCCCACGAGCACCACTGTCACGACGGCAGGCCAGAACGAGAGCTCGAGGGCGCGCAGCGTCGCATCGGCGGCCGCGTCGGGTAGCAGCCAATCCAGGAGCTGCGGGCCGAACACCAGCGGCGGCAACACCGACAACGCACCGAGCAAAAGCCCGAGCGTCAGTCCCAACGCCAGCAGCCGTTGGCGCCAGCCGACCCTCGGGTCGACGCCGTAGGCGATCGTGATCGTTTCCAGATACCGGTTCACCGCCCGCGAACCAGTCCAGATGCTCAACACGACGCCGAAAGACACCACCCCGCCGCGTGTCTGGTTCAGCACGACATCCACCGTGTGCTCATACGACGCGTAGGTCGGGTCCGCCAGGAGCGATCTCGGAATCTCGAGAACTGCCGCGCGCAGGCGGTCGGTGCCCTCAGGGCTTAACGCCGCCGCCACGAAGCCGAGGGAACCGACGATGGCCAGTAACAGCGCAGGTAACGAGATCAACGTGAAGAGCGCGGCCTCGGCCGCCAGTCCGGGCACCCGATCGTCGAGCGCTGCGCGGGCCGTGCGGTGAACCAGGCGGCAGCCCTGCTGAACGGTTCGCGGGAGACTCGCAAACCGGGCCTGTAAGCGTCGGCGCGCCGCGTCGCGGACCGCAGCGGCAGATGTCGACAGCCGAGACCACGAACTGCGCCCCACATCGTGCGGTGCCATCGCATCTAGACTAGGAGACCCGCCATCACGAGCTCACGCACTCTCGCGGAATTGCAATACACCCATTCCCGGAACGTCTCGATGAAGCTCAGCGCGCCCGTCGGCCGCAACGCCAGTTCACCAGTGAGTTAGCTGCCAGGGCGCGGCACATGGCCGTGATCCAAAGCTCCGGGTGCTCAGCGGATTACGCAAGGTCCTGCGCTTGCCTCGGCGTCGCGGCGGCATAGCCATAGCAAAGTATTGATAATGATTGTCATTGTCATTAAGCTGCCGCCGTAGTCGTGTCTAGGAAGAATCGGGGTCAGAAGCGTGCGCGAGGGCTGGTTGTGGACGGTCTCATCAGCTGCGTCGGTCGTGGTGTTGGTCGGTGCGTATGGGGTCGACAGCACTTCTTACGATTGCCATGCACTCGAGTCGATGACCGCCGCGTCGCGCAGCCGAGTCGTAAGTGACGCCGAAATCAGCCTTGCGAGCTATCACCGTCCATTGCTGCCTCAAAGGCCAGCAGACCGCAGCACTCGCGGCTCCGGCTCGAGTGGTCGGACAAGCACCACGCGCGGATCCGGTGGGGACTCCAGTCGTGACGAAAGTGCCCGACGCGGCACTGGTGAGCGGGGTCGCTCCGAGCGTGGCCGCGACCTCGAGCGCGGCGCCAACGAAAGGTCAATGGCGCGCGGCACCCCCGCCCGCCTCGAGGATGGCAGAGGAAGCAACCGTGATCACCGCCCGGTCGCTCGCGATCCTGTTCCGGTTCGTAATGACGCCCACGACGACGGAGGTGTCGAGACTTCGTCCGGCCGACAGGTTGCTTGGCGCAACGCCTCTGAGGCGCACCACGAGCGCGGCCGCAACAATCATCACGATCACGATCACAGTCATGATCACGGTGGCGGCAATGGCCATGACCACGATCACGGTGGCGGCAATGGCCACGACGGCGATCACCACCACGACCACGACCACGACCACAGTCATGACCATGACCATGACCATGACCATGACCACGGTCATGGGGAACGTGGCGACGGTCCCCGCCCACGCGGCGGCGGCCAGGGTTACATAAGGGTTGGCGACCATGACCACGGCCACAGCCACGGCGGTGCCGGCCATGACCACGGCCACAGCCACGACGGTGCCGACCACGGCCACAGCCACGGCGGTGCCGACCACGGCCACGGCCACAGCCACGGCGGTGCCGACCACGGCCACGGCCACAGCCACGGCGGTGCCGACCACGGCCACAGCCACGGCGGTGCCGGCCATGACCACGGCCATTCGCATCAGGGCGCTGAAGCCGTGATGGGCCACGACCATTCGCACGATCACGACCACAAGCACTTCGCGCTGGCGGGTATGTCTCACCCCCACGCCCATGATGGTCACGGCCACGCCCACGATGGCCACGGCCACGGCCACGGCCACGCCCACGACCACGGCCACGGCCTCGGCCACGGCGCGCACGGACACTCGCATGACCACGGCGCGCACGGACACTCCCATGACCACGCCTCAGGCGGTCACGACCACGACCACGGTGCTCACGACCACGACCATTCGCACGAACACAATCACGACCACGGCCATGGAACCCGGGCCGCCTATGAAAAGACAGAGCATCTCGCCGTGGTCCCAACGAGTAAGGCCACGGCGTGGACTGCCCCGCTGGTGTGGACCGGTTTGATTGCCGCACTCTGCGCTCTGATCCTCGGAAGGCGCTGGCTTGCAGCGGCCTTGGCGGCGACCGTCGATGGATCAAAGGGCAGGCGTACGCGAGGGAAGTGATCGTCGACCGCGGCCGTCATCACCGGGCCATGGGATGCCTTAGGACATCGGTTCGACGGCGATGACATAGTCGAAGCCGTGACGGAGCCCGCCCTCCTGCTCGTCGAGGGCAAGCGCTCGTGTTCGCAGATCCTCGACATACCCCCGCATGGCCACGCCGAGATCTTCACTGCCGAAGCGCTGAAGACGATTCAGGCACATGTCGAGCTGGCTGTGGATGTATGGCGCACGGTAGCGGATGGGGAAGCGCCGAGTATCGATCACCCGGAAGCCGGCGAGTCCGAGTTTACGCAACATCCAATCGAGCGGGTATTCGCGATAGGGCCGTTCTCCGGCGAGCAGCAGACACGCATCCCGCACCCGACCTATCTCCCAGATCGTTCTGCCACTTGCGGTTTCAGGCGTGAACTGAACATAGGGCTCCAAGCCGATGACGTAAAGCCGCCCGTCCTCCCGGACCAACGGGCGCAGGCGTTCGAATACGCGGTCCTGCCAGTACGGGGCGAATCCCTCGATGGCACCCACGAGGTAGTCCACCAGAACGGTGTCGAACGCTTCTCCGGTGAGCAGGGTGTCGTTGGTCCAGTTGCCGACCAATAAACGGTCCTGTGCGCGCAGGCGTTCACCCAGCGACTCGCGGCTCGTGTCGGCCATACTCTGCGACGCGGTAATCGCAGTCCAGCGTTCGGTCGGCAGGGTGAGGATCCACTCCAGCGATTTCACTCCTGTACCGGCATCGAGGAAGCTGCCCCACCGTTTGTTGCTGTGCAACTTCTCGATCCACGTGAACAACGCGGACACCTCGGCGCTGCCATGTCCGATGCGTGCGCATGTTTCCTGTGAACCGGTATCGGGATTCTGGGTGGGTGGGATGTTCAAGACGGTACCTCTCGCCGCTCGGGAGCGCCGATGTCGTTGGGCTGCATGCGAAATGGCATCGGCGTGCGTGCAGTCAGCGTAGTCCAGGAGAAGCGTTGTTGAAAATCATTGCCAACTGAGTGGGCTCAGCTGGAGACGAATCATGCGAGCGGAGCGCTCGCGGTCTGCCACACTGAAGTCCGCGAATTTCCGCGCGACGGAGGAGAACGGTTGCCCGCATCATGACGGCGCCGCCGGAACCGGGCGGTCTTCCGCCGTCTGTGCGCGTCTCGGTCCTGATCTGTCTGACCGCGACGGCCGCGGGCGCTGTCATCGGCTTCGTCGGCGGGGCCTTCCGGTGGTGTTTACAGATAGCCGACCGCATGCGCATCGACTTCGTCGACTGGGCTCACCAGATGCCCGGACCTTCCTTCCTGCTCCCGGTCGCCGCCGCGGCCGCAGGCGCCACGCTGGCTGCGGCGATCGTGCGGTGGGAACCCCTTGCCGCCGGAAGCGGTATCCAGCACGTCGAAGCGGTCTTCCGCGGGGACGCCCGCCTGCCACGCATCCGCCTCCTGCCCGCGCGCTTCTTCGGTGGAGTGCTGTCGATCGGATCGGGACTCGTGCTGGGCCGCGAGGGGCCGACGGTGCACATGGGCGCCGCCCTCGGAGCGGAAGCGGCCAGGCGCGCACGTCTGCCCGACCCTGAGATCAGAATGATGCAGACGGCGCTGGGAGGCGCGGGTCTGGCCGTCGCATTCAACGCGCCGATCGCAGGAGCGCTGTTCACTATGGAGGAGGTGACGAAGTCATTCCGCGTCCAAACGGTGCTCGCGACGATCTTCGCCGCCGCTACGGCCGTGGGATGCTCTCGGCTGTTGCTGGGTGATCACCCGGACTTCGACGTAGTTCCGATTGCGACCCCGACGATTTCGTGGCTGCCGTTGTTCGTCGTCTTCGGTCTGCTCGCCGGCGTCCTCGCGGCCGCGTACAACTCGGCGGTGGTTTGGGCCGTCGACCGTGTCGCCGGACTACGCCGGATCCCGACCGTCGCCAAGGCGACCGTGATCGGCGCCGTCATCGGCCTGGTGTTGTTCGTACTTCCCCTCGGTGTGGGCGGCGGAGACACATTGACCCAGCTCATCTTGAGCGGTCACAGCTTCGTGCTGCCGGTTCTGGTCGGCTATCTGCTGGTGCGCTTCGTCGCGAGGAATTGTCAATACCTGTGGATCGGCGTGTTTCAGGCGACCTCCGTTCCGGCTTGCTGATCGCCGTCTGAGGGCGG
>NZ_JBGGKT010000030.1:0-18778 GCF_041287115.1 Mycobacterium sp. pV006
GCCAGCTGACTGTTCCTTCGGCATACCTGCATCCTCGTTTCCAAGGTCAGGAGCCTCCAACTTTTCCAGGGCGGTTCAAAGTGGTCGAGGATTGCCGTTAGGACTGGCGTTGGCGGCGGTACTTCTTTCCACCGCCGCTCTGGTAGTTGCTTTGATTGGATTGGTCCGTGAGCCCGATCAGGCGAGTCGGGCCGAGCCATCACCGCCCGCGACAACCACCGCGGCCACCGATTTGGGTGACCAGGCACTGTGCGAAAAGATCGCGCCTCTGATCAAGGAAAGTTCTAGAAACAAAACAGATTTCACAGGCCTAGGCGAGCCGGGTTCCCCGGAACGCAACGCGGAAGTTCCGAGTTTTGTTGAAAAGACTCAGGATTGGGCTTCCCGAGCACAGAAAATACTCGACGAACACGCCGAACCACCACGGTATCTGACTCGCACACTGCAGCGCTATATCGACGATCTACGGCTGTTTGTCGACGGGCTGCGCCCCGGACCCTCACCCGATTCTGATCGAGCAATCTGGACAGACGGCGTAGCGGCTCTCAATGGACCCCTTCAAGTGTGCGCGGCGCTAGGGGTTGAACTATGGCAGCGGTAGCGCCAACCTCGGGCAGTTCCCGGTCGACGCCTTCTCGGCCCTACTCGCCGCGGATTGCGGCACCGGCGTGGCCCCAGACCTCGCCGGAAGCCTGGCTGGAAACCGCCAACGGCCTCAATCAAAAAAGCGCCGAACTGAGGGAATCGGCAGCGACAATACGGCGTGCTGTTGATGAGCTTGGCAGCTCAAACTCCGGGCAGACAATCGACGCCATATGCGAGCGCGGCTACCGCACAGCACAGACAGTGACCAATCAATCGGATCTGTACGGCGACATGGCCAAAGCCGTCAAAGAAACCGCTGAGCTGATCTGGCACGCTCAAGATCGGATCAACGAGATCGACCGAAAAGCCCACGAAGAAATCGACCAACTCAAACAACAATTCTCCGCAGCAGCATCATCTTTGGGAGCGGGCGCAGCGGCGGCAGCACTCTACGCATCGACCGAAGCCATCATCAACGCCGCCGCCGCCGAAGCGCTCGCGGTGAACACCGATGCGGCCGCAGCCATCGCTGAGCAAGCCGCCCATATTGGCGGGCAACCGGGAGGCGCAGTTGAGAGCGGCGAGAATCCGACACTGCAGTTACTCAGTCAACAAAGCGGATCCGGTAGCGGCGGAACGACGGACGATGGCGCACCCACAGGTACGCCGCACAGCACGCAACCCCTCAGCTACGGGCAGGGCGAAGATCAGCCACCACGCGCTGCAGAGTTAGAACCAGGAGTTGATGGCAAACCCCCTGATGTCGGCGGCGACTCAGCATCGGACGGGGGAAGCCCAGGTGAGCAGGGCCAGAGGGGCGCGAATCCCGCTACCCCGGCCACTACAGAAGGAACCACACCAAAGCCCGAGCCACCCACCGCTGACTCGCTAGAAGGCACTTTGGCGGGAACGCCGATGCCGATGGCCCCGATGACTACACCGGCGGGCGGCGGTGGGGTGTCATCTATGGGCAGCGGTGTCGGCGGCGGACTGAAGATGCCGGGCTCGGGTGGCTTGTCGGGAGCTGGGTCTGTTACTCCAGCCAGTGGTGCTGGCGCGGTGGGTTCTGGTGGGCTTAATCCGGCGGCGGGGTTGTCGTCGACGGCGGCGGGCGCTGGCCTGCCGTCTGCGGCGGGTGCGGGGACGCCGCCTCCTTCTGATTTTTCGCGGGGATTCAACGCGGGCCTGGCGGGTGGTGGTTCGGTGTTGCCGCCGCCTGTGACTCCGCCGCCCGCGCAACCGGCGAGTTCGACGGCTGGTGCGTATGGGTCTCCGAGTGCTGGGGGTGCGCCATCGGTGCCGGCTGGCGGCGGTCCGGTGGCGCAGAGCGCGCCGCCAGCGGCTGCGATCGGATCAGCGGCACCAGCTGGGCCGGTGGGGACACCGATGATGTCACCGGCACCTGCGCCCGCTGGCCCGCTGCCGCCGTTTAATTCCGACATTGCGCCGCGCCAGGTATCTCCCGCCTCGGCGGCGGCCCCAACTGGTGCGCCACCGCCCCCTCCGTCGTCGGCTGCGAGTGGGCCGGGAACACCGCTGCCTCCCGGGGTGGTCGCGTCGGGAGGTGCCGCGGCGGCAGCGGGTGCAGCGGCGGGAGCGAAATCGGCCGCGCCTGATCCGCTGCTGGCCGACGCGTGCACACTGGTCGAGGAGCTGATGAAGGCTTCTCGCCAGTACGGCACCATCGACTGGTGTGTAGGGGTGTTCAAAACCCCATCGAGAAACCTGACCGTGGTGACCTCCGGTGAAGGAGCGGGGTTCATCCCAGCCGGGGTGCATCTGCCCCAAGGGGTGGAGTCGCTGTTCTCAGATCCTGGGTTGGACAACGCTTTTCGGCGTCGTTGGTTCGGCTGGATCAATCCGGCGCAGACCATGGTGGCCTACGCCCAGTCGGTGACCGCGCTGGACCCAAATATTGAGCTGTGGGCGGTAGCGGTATCGACGGGTTTCGGCGGCTCAGCACAACCAGCCCGGGCCGCCGGGGTGCCCCACTATGCCGACTGCCCCATGCCCACCACCGATACACCCCTGAGTGGGGGCGTCGTGCAGCCGCCGCTGGATGAGACCCGGCTACACCGCTTACAGGCCCTCAATCCGGCCGCCTACGCGCAGCTGAACACCGCAACCCCGGTCGACGTGCGCGAATCACTGGCCATCACCAGACAGACTGCGCACTTGACGTTCACCCAGGCCGGTGAACTTCTGACGCTGCCGATACCGCCGCTGCTGCGCGAAATCGCCACCCACCTCGACCGAGGCAGCGCCATCACCGAATCGCAGTGGGATGAACTCGCTAGTGCCGTGCTACCGATGGCGATCACCGACAGCTCGGGGCAGCGGCCCGGCCGGATCGGCACCGACACGGAGGCGTCGTCGTACGCGCGAGTGCAGCACAATCTGGCCCGGCTCGCCGAGCTGCTGCTGTTGTGGCGCCACGGCACCCCAGATCACCGCGAGGTGGTCTATCTAGCCCATCACATCGCCGGTGAACGCCAACTTTGGGTTGGCCACGAGGATGGCGGTGTTCGATGAATGCGGACGTGTCAGTCAACCAGTGGAATCCGTTAGAGGTGGCCGCTGAGGCGACAATTGCTGCCGCCACGGCCGCATTGGTGTGGGAAGGCCCAGACAGCTACGGGGTGTTGGAGCGGGTAGCCGGGGCCACAGCGAAAGGCATGGCAACAGCTCGGATAACCGCCGAAATCATGGCTGACGTCACCACCTCAGTTCAGTTCACTGCGGCCGACGAAGATGCGCGCGGCGGCGCTGTAGCGGGGCTTCCGGGGTGGCTGGCGCCGCGGTGGGCGGCGTCCGTGCGCGGCGCACTGGACGAGCTCGAAGCCGCCGGGCGCCCCGGCGACATCATGATGAAAGCCCGGACACGGCCGGCACTGCGCAGCGTGGCGGTGTGGACCCAAGACGGACCGCTGCAGACATGGCAGACGGCTCTGATCGTGGACGAAGCACGGACTGCTCTGGCTCACCGCGTAGGCGTCTGGGCATAAACGGCTGAAGGTCAGAGTTCGAGGCCACCGACGTCGCGGCCACCGCGGGAGAGGGAGCGTGACCGTCCGGTGCTGCGCTCCACTCCGGCGCGGAAACGTTCGTAGGCCTGGTGGAGGCTCTGTTGAGAGTGCGCATGCTCGCGCCAGGCGGCCCGCCAGGTGCCGCGGCGTTCCTCATGGCGGTCGAGGACCTCGCCGACTATGTCGGGAAGGTGCTCGCGGGCGGTGTGTTCGGCTTCGGCATGCATCGTGCGGGGGCGATCTTCGTTGGTCAAAATCATCTGAAGAGCTTGCGCGGCAGCGTGTTTGGTGCCGCGCCTCGCCACATGCATACCGATGTGGGGGGCGCTGTGTTCGTGGTCGGCTTCGCCGCCGAAGCGGGTGTAGAGGTAGGCGTGGTTGGTCTGGCGGCCGCGGCTGAGCCCGACGTAGGCCTGGGTGCGGGAAGCGGTCTCGCCGAGCACGGTGTGGGCGGTGTCGACAGTGACACCTTGAGCGGCATGCACGGTGACCGCGTATCCAAGGTGGACGTGCTGGCGTAGGTAGTCGCCGTCGAACAGAACGCGGGCTTTGTCGGTGAGCCGTTCAGCAGCGACCCGGTTGGTGGTTTCGTCGACGCCGGCCACGCGCCACCGGTTGCCGTTGCGCACCTGATCCACCGCCTGGCCCTCGGCGTGGTGGGGTCCGCGATGCACGGTGATGGTGGGGTCGTTGTCGCGGCTGACGATGATGTCACCGACCCGCACCGTCTGGTCGCGGGCCACCTGCGCAGCGGGTCCCTCGGTGGTGAGGGTGTCGTGCAGGCGCTGGTTGAGGGCATCAGCAATGTCCCAGGTATCGCAGACCAGCAGGGTGCTCTTCCCGGCGGCGCGGTCATCGAGATACGCGCGTAGGGCGGCGGCGGCCATGCTGACCTGATCGCCGGTGTGCAGTCGGTCGTGGTTGCGGTACCAGCCGACCGCTCGGCGGAGCCGGTTACCGCGCCCGTTGCGGATCGCTAGCGAGGCGTCGCGTTCGGCCGGATCGCGCATGCGCCACACCTGCGACAGGCGCTGAGCCCAGGGCAGCTCGGTGCACAGTTGGTCGAACATGCCGCCGCGGGCTTTGACCGGGGCCAGCTGGTAGGGGTCCCCGACGAGCACGGCTTTCGCCCGGGCCGCGGTAGTGGTCTCCAGCAGCTGGCGCAGCTTGGGGGTGGCCACCATGGAGGCCTCATCGACGACCACCACGGTGCGCTGATCGAGTTGCAGGGCACCGGAATCGAGCTGGTGCAGCGCTTTGTCGAGTGTCATCCCGTGATCACCGGCACCATCGGCGAGGGCTTGATCGACCGCCGTCCCGGTCGGAGCGAGCACCAGCACCTCTTTGTGGACTCGGTGAGCGGCGGCGCGCAGGGCTTGCAGGGAGTGCGTCTTGCCCGCGCCGGCGGGCGCGGACAGCGGATTGACCAACCAGGGCGACATGCCGATCGCGGATACCGCGCGCGCCTGATCCGGCGACAGCGCGGTCAGGTCGCTCGAGCGCACATCCAGGCGCGCACGCGCATCGGTGGCACCCGCGGCGTCGAGGACGCGCATCTCCTCCTTGAGGATCGCGGCCAGCGTGTATTTCTCGTGTCCTTCGCGCTCATGTGCGGCGCGCGGTGCGCTCACCCGCAGACCGACGCGCGCGGCGAGGTCCTCGATGCGCGCCCGGACATCCCGGCCCTCACCAGGGGATTCGTCGTAAGGCATGACCGCGCCGATCAGCTCGACGACATCGGCGCGGGTGAACGCCGCTTTGTCGATGTGCGCTAGCGCGCCCGCGATGCGCGCCCGCCCGGAAATGTGCGCTTGTGCGCGCCGCGCCTCGCGTGCGGCGAAGTGCGCGTCGCGGTCCAGATCCAGACCGCGCGCGTCGGCGCGCCACATCGCTTTGAGTTCGTCCCAGGCGAGCTGCTCGGGCTTGGAGGGCCGCGTCGCCTTCTGCGCGGTGGCCAATTGCGCGGCGGTGGGCTCACCGTCGACGACGACGAGGTTGTCTTTGGCCCATTCCCGCAGCCGCGTCGACCGCTGCGACCACGCCTTGATGCTGCGCTTGGTCACCCCGGCGATTTCGGCCATGCCGGAATGCTCGTCGACGGGCGCCCATTCGAAACCGCGCTCGGCGTACAGCTCGTGACGCAGCGTGGCCTGGTAGATGATCCCGGCAGCTTTGGCTTCGTGATACAGCGACTTCGAATCGATCGACACCAACCGACCATCAGCCCGGGCCTGGCGATTCGGGACGATGACATGGGTGTGCAGGTGCGGGTCCCCGCACCTGCTCGTCTCATGCTGATAAGCGATAGCCACCAGCCCGGGCAGCCGCTGCAAATCCTTCATCCCCGTGACCCGGTTGTGCACGCGGGTGTACCCGGCATGTTCATGCAGGTAGGTCATCGCCGCCTCGACGGCTGTGACGTGAGCGTTCTGCATGACCTTCTCGGCCACGTCATCGGTCAGCGACCGCAGCAGCGACACACTCTTGGGCGCGGCGAACATCAGGTCAAACCCGTGCACCCCGTTGGTCCCGAACGCCCGCCCCGCCTCCCCGCTGGGAGTCACCCCGTCATCGAGCCACCGCGCCGCAACCTCAGTGTCAGCAAACCCGCCGTCCAGTGCGGCGCCGTCTAAGCCGGTGGCCTCACCGACGGTGGCCTTGTCACCGACCACGACCCAGGTCGGGACCCGGGTGTCGCCTTCGGAGTAGTACTCGCCCAGACCGCCCCCGGCGGCCTGACGGTCCATCGAAGCTTGCCGGGCCTGATTGGCGGTGTCGTTGTAGTAGCCGATGCTCCAGCGACTCAGCCGCGAGATCGTCAGCACGGTCGCACCGCCACCAGAGCACCTCACCAAGCCGGACAGGCCGCCGCCAGGCGGCCGGGGTTCGGGCGCGCCAGCGCCCGGACCCGAGTATTGCACAACTTGTGCCAATGTGCCGTCGTACTTGTGGGAGAGGGGAGAGGACTGTGCAGGCGAGGCGTTGGCTGGTGTGGAGGGCTGGCGATGGGCGGCAGCGGTGGGAGTTGCGGGGAGATGGCCATGGAGCTGGATTGAAGAGACCGGGTGGGTGAGGGTGAGGGGGTGAGCGTGGAGAGGCAGCTGCTGGAGCTGTTGGTGCGCCCCAACAGCGGCGCATCAGAACGGGTCCTCACTTGGCTTGTGGACGGCGATTTGCCCCCGCAGCTGGAACGCGATATCGCATGGCTCGACGCGCCGACTCATTAGCGAAGGGTCCGAGTCAGATGCCAGTACACCGGCCCGTGAGCAAACACCTACATCGTCAGCGACCAGCGCGACACGCCTTCTCCTGGCAGAGAGGGGGTTGCTGGGCCCGCGGCGAAATTCACCGCTGACGGAAGATTTGTGGCGAAGTTGGCTAGGGGCGTGGCTAAAGCACTGGCCGGAGAGCGATGATCGCCGAGTGCTGAGTTCTCCGGCAGGTTATGAAACGCGCGGGTGGTCTGTGCCAGCCGAAAAGTTTCGTCGGGTACGGACGCAATCGCTTGGTCGTGTCCCACTTGTCGGTGAAGATAAGGCCGAATCGCCTGGCTTTGTGAGGCGCTTCGACGAAAAAATGGAGCTGGCCGATATCGAGATAGCCGCCTGGCGGGGCGATATCTCGTCGGCCAGCTCCGTAGTCCCACTGATTGTGCAAACCAAGAAAGGACGGTGCCCATGGTACGACCGAACACCTCTGATCAGAACCCTCGTGGCGTGAATGCGTCGCCAGCGCTACAGATCACGATCGCGGTGGCCTGCGCCCTCGTGGTCGCCCAGGTCACTGATTGGGTTACCGCTGCTCATGTCCTCGTGGCGGTGCTGACTCTGTTCACGAGCTCTAATCGGGCGGCCCTGCCGCCGCCGGCGCGGCGGTGTGCGCGCTGCGGGCAGCAGCAGTGAGTTCATCGCCACAGGTCGCGTCGGTAAAAGTCGTCAGCGCCGCGGCGGGCGCGTCGCGCGTGAGTAACGAGTTCGTCGCGAGCGGCTTGCTCGGCGGCGGCCGCCGCGGTGCGCCGGTGTGCGGTGCGTTGCCGCGCTGTCGCCAGCGCCTCAAACGCCGCGGTGCGGCCCGGCCCGGTGGCGGCGGCTTTCCCGCGCGCTCGGCCCTCAGCGTGTTCACGGCGGGCCTGGTTGGCGGCCGCGGCGCGCGCTTGTTCGGTGGCACGGGCCTGAGCTTCGCGGGCTTCGTCGAGGGCGGCGGGCCGGTCGCTCAGGCTGTTGTGGCTGGTATGCCAGGCCAGCAGCGTGCCCAGCAGGGCGATCGGCCGCGCCGGCGCGTCGGGAATCCAATGTCCCGTGCCGAGCCAGTCGGCCACCAGCGCGGTCAGATCCGCCGGTGTCCAGCCGGCGGCCGCCGGCGCGGCCAGCATCCCCGCCCAGCTGCCGGAGGTGTACATCCGTGCCCACGGCGGGGCATCCGGGTCAGCGCGCCATCTGGAGGCCAGCCGTCGGCCCGGCTCGTCAGGCGCTCGGCGGCGCGCAGCGCCGTGGTGCCGGGCGCCTGCGCCCGCGCGGGTAGTAATCAGACCTTTCAAACAGGGGGAGGTGGTGGTTACTGGGGACCGTTCCAGATGGGGTGACAAGCTGTGGACTACTCGGTTGATCTGGGGGTTATCGTGCAGCGCCCACACCGAAGCCCAGCCGCGGTGCCGGTCGCCCATCCGCCAGGACGCCATCCGCTCGATATAGGTGCGTTGGCGGCCGCGCAGAACCTCGGTGGCCACGCCGAGCAGGCGAAGGCACTCATGCGCTCGCTGGATGGTGCGCTCACAGAACCCGGTGGCGGCCGCTAGTTGGTCATTGGTGGGTCGGCAGTTGCGGCCGGTGTTCCAGTCGGCGTAGCGCGCCATGGCCGCAGCGATCACGACGAGCGTCTTTTTCCCGATCCCGCCGTCACACATGCGGGGGCGCACCTCGGTGGCGTAACGCAGCTCGTAGGCCACCGCGACGGTGGTGTGCGCCCAGTAGGAGGGCCCCCCGCTCCAGCACGGCACACCGGCATAGGTGTCAGCGTCGAGCTCCAGGCCGACGAACACACTCGGCGCCGGCATGTCCCGGCCCGAGAGCCGGCGACCGCGCCGGATCGCCAACACCTCGGCGGTGCCGGTGGTGCGGATAACACCGCGCCGGCGCACGGCCGAGGTACAGCCGCGATACGTCGGCGGTGGTGCGGTGACCGGCCTCCGCCTCGAAAACGGCCGGTAATGGTTGCTATCTGATAAACCACGGTGCGCGTCATCTAGAACTGCAGACGGGTGTGCGCTACCGTGAGACCTGTCAGCCAAGACAGTCCCTTCGGGGATGGTGCGAAAGCACCGCAGAGTCGAGATCCCAACTCGACTCGACGCGGCCCCTGGTTCCAGCCGGGGGCTTTCGTCGTTTAGCGGGTCATCCGCGCGTTATTGAGATGTGCGTAGGTCGGCCAGACCGCCTCCCACTGCGGTCTAGCGCTGTATCTCAGATCGCTAGCGGCAGAACCTCCTTTTCAGACTTGGTGTCGAGTTCGCGGACAAGATGGGGAAAGCCCATGTGCCGGCAGATGATGTCGGCGAGGTAGGTGGACCGCTGCATTCCGAGTCGCTGATGGTCGCGCTCGACGAGCTGCGCGATGGGTAGCGGCAGACGCACTTTCGCGTGGGGGCCGATGGCATCGTCGGCATGCGCCATGGCGGTGGACTGCGACTCAAATAACAGCTGCTGCGGTAAATGGCGCATCAGATCAGGCCGACCGTAGTGGAAGCACACGATGTCAGTCAGCACAGCTGACCGGTCGACGCCGTAGTCGGCCGCGGCCGCGGTCGCGGCCGTGAGAACGGTGACGGGAAGGGTTGCGGTCATGACGGCTCGCTCCCCCAAGGACGGGCGGCCTCGACGAGTTGGTCCGGTCATGTGCGCGATCCTGCCCGTAGCTTTGCCGGAAACGGCGCAGGCGCGCCGGTCCGCGGGCGAATTTCCGGCAAACCACCTCCCCGCCCAGCGGGCTTATCGGGCCTCCTTCTCAGCATGTCCTTCCTCGCAGTGGCCGGGTTCGTGCGTGCGGGTGGTGGCTGTCAAGGCTCGACCGGGGTCGACCGCGTAGCAGCGTGGCCTTGACAGCCACCACCCGCACGTTCACCACAATCTGCAGCGAGGAAGAGGATGCGCGCTCTCTGTTCCACAGACTTTCTGAACTGCACTTTTGCGCATCGTCGACGGTTGTCAGCCGAGTTTCTGCACGGTGCCTCTGTAGAACATGGCCTGCCGTCCCCTAAGGGGTGAAGGCATGTTTCTACGAGCAATAGGGGCAACTGTGGCACCACAGAAGAAGGACCCACCGCCGCTGCTGACGCTGCGCAGCACCGTCGTATTCTCGGCGGCCGCCATGGCCGCGGGGGTCAGCGGGATCGGAACTTACGCCGGACACGTGAACCACTCGCCGCAGCCGTGGCGGGTAGTGGGGTGTTCTTCGCAGCTGCAGCCTGGCTGGACAAGCATGTCGGCGCCTAGCAGTGACCTGCCGTAAAGCCTGCGTTTTCGCAATGACGCAATACCGTCATTACGTTGTTACGCTCTAGCGTAGTTAAGTTGTTACGTCATGACGTAAGGTTTCGTATATGCCGATTCTTTCCCTGGTCCATACCAAGGGTGGTGTCGCCAAGACCACCAGCGCGATGTATCTCGCGGCGGCGGGCGTCTCGCGCGGTCTGGACGTGGTGCTCGTCGACGCCGACCCGCAAGGCTCGGCTTTGGAATGGGCTGCCGATGCCCGCGTCGACGGTCCGATGCCGTTTCCCGTAGTGCCGGCCAGCCGGCCACTGACGGCGGAACGCGATCGGGATTTGACGATCATCGACACCCCGCCTGGAACAGCACAGGTAATTCAGGAAGCCATTGACGTTGCGGATCTGGTTGTCGTGCCGACTGGAGCGTCCCCGCTGGACGTGCGACGGGTCTGGCCAACTTTGGAGATCACCGCTCACCGTCCGACTGCCGTTCTGCTGACGAGCGTGGATCTACGCACTCGTCTCGCCGATGAAGTCCGCGCGCTCCTTGAGGCAGAAGGCGTTCCCGTTATCGGGACCCCGATCCTGCGGCGCGAGGACGTGCGCCGTGCCTATGGGGCCTCCCCCATCCGGCTGCATGGCTATGACGACGTACTGACCGAACTCCTGGAAGCGATGGCCCATGTCTGATCTGACCTCCAAGATGGCCGCCCGTGTGCGCACTGAGCCGTCCAAGCGGGCCGCCGAAGCGTTCCGGTCGCCCGCAGATGACATGCAAAGGGCCACGGTTTACCTGCCGCGTTCCACCGTCCGTAGGCTCAAGCAGGCAGCTCTGGACCGGGACACCAGCATGAGCAAGATCCTCACCGATTTAGCCGATCGGTGGCTGGCAGACAACGTAAAGACGTAATTACGTCTTTACGTTGTTACGTCGTTTGGCCGAGCTGGTTCCAAAATAATTGGATCTTCATCTGGCCAAACAACGTGTATAGTGCATTACAGATGCGGTCGGCTTGTCCGGCCGTTCGTGAAGAAGCCTCCCTCTACTGAGGGGGGCTTCCTTGTTTGTCTGGCACAGTGACCGGTTGTGTCGGTGAACCCCACGGAGATCTTCAAGAGCCTGCACCCTTCGCGATTGGCGCATTACCGGTCGCTTTCTGGTGGACAGGACGCCGATGCATTGGCGCTCTACGAGTGGAACATCGAGGTCGCAGCTGCTCTGCAGGACCCGTTGGGAATCGCCGAAGTCGCGGTGCGGCACGCGATCGACACGCAGTTGTGCGGGTGGTCGCAGCAGCATGTGGGCGCGCCTGAATGGATCGATCACCGTGCCGGCATTCCCTACCTGTCGGGACCGAACGTTTTCACCACGACCCGTCACAACCTCTATAAGGCTGCTGACCAGTCTCGCCGGGCTCGGCCGACCAACCACCCCCGCCATGGCGATGCGATCACCCATGACGACCTGGTTGCGCACGTCATGTTCGGCACCTGGGCCAACCTCCTGCCCGAAAAGTTCGACGCGGGATGGTTGGACCCGAACGGCCACCCAGTACAGAACCAGGTGAACCTTCAAGCCCGGCGAGACCTGTGGCGCAACTGCTTGCACGGGGGATTTCCCAACGTTCAGCACGATCCGCGCGGGTACGGCACAGGCAACAAAGTTCGCGATCTGCGAAAACTACGAAACCGCGTGTCACATATGGACTCGCTGCTCTATGTCGATGTTCGACACCAACACGATCGGGTTCTCCTACCGCTGTTGAACTCTATCAGTCGTGAGCTGCGCGATTGGGTCGTGGGCCGAAGCAAGGTAGGGACCGTGCTGGCGCAGCGACCCACTGGTACGTCCTGACGTATAAACGTAATTGTACTTAGACGTACTTGCGTCTATACGTCAGGACGTACCAGTGGGTCGCTGAGGCTGCCAGCAGGGGAGGTTTGTACCCCCGTGTGCGTCATGCTCAGGTTGAGGATCGACGCTTCAATGCCCAGCTGAGGAGGACAGGATGGTCGCGGTGGATGGGGCTGGATTTGGGGATTACCGGCGGGCTGCCCTTCTCATCCGCTACGGGCGGCTCGAGGAGGCGGCT
Source organism: Mycobacterium sp. pV006 (assembly GCF_041287115.1). Lineage (NCBI taxonomy): Bacteria > Bacillati > Actinomycetota > Actinomycetes > Mycobacteriales > Mycobacteriaceae > Mycobacterium > Mycobacterium sp. pV006. The sequence continues at coordinate 12,189 of NZ_JBGGKT010000030.1, forward strand.
GGTATCGCAGCAATCGTGGCCGAGACCAATGAACTCGGACGATCACCCCAATTGCTCAAAGCGCTTCTCGGGTTGAACCGCTCATTCATCGGGCGGCTACGCACCGAAGAGGGCGTCGAACTGCTCGGAGACTACATCGAAAACATGTCCCACCTCGACGTCACCGAACCGCCAGGGATCGACATCCGTCGCGCTGCACGAATCATCAACAGCTACATGAGCGACGACATGGCCGGGATCGACACAGAAATGCACGCCGCCGCCAGGGAAAGCCGCGTCACGGAGACGGTTCGACAAATCATGGACACCTTCGAAGCCGCGCTGCCCGAGCTGAACTCGGAGGTTGGGTTGCAGTGGCTGCAAGCCCACGTAGAAGTACTGCTGGCCCAGGAGCACGACATCGAGGGCCAAAGCTGATGACGGACGGCAGCAGCGATACAGCAGTGCTGGGGCGGTCGGCTTTCCTCAAGCTCGAACATGGTTTTGCGATTCGCGACCGCTTGCGCGACGTGCTTGCGCATGAGCAGGCAATTGAGCGGGAGTACAGCCGGCGCGATAACAGCGATGAATACACCTCACGCACCGCGTGGGCGGAGTGGGTGCTGGAATCGGATCTTGACTACACCGAAGCTGCGCTACTCATGGGGGACTTTATCCACAACCTGCGTGCAGCAATGGACCACGCCATCTGGGCAATTACCCCGAAGCACATCCAAGAGACGAAACCGACCGAGGTGGCGTTTCCGCTGCGGTCGACGGAGAAGAGCTACACCGCGTGGGCAAAGAGCCGCCGCCAGTGGTACGGGCCGACGGTGTTCGAGGTCCTCAAGAGCAGCCAACCTTTCAACGCCGTAGGCACCGGCAAGCTGCATCCGCTGCACATCCTGCAATTTCTGTCGAATACCGACAAGCATCAGCTCCTCAATATCGTGGCCAACAGCCAGGTCGACATGGGCGGGGTGAGTGTTGTTCCCGAGCCGCCTGGCGGTGTGGCCTCTTCGGTCAATCAGGGGGTCGTAGCGAAAGGCTCGACACTGGCCCGGGTCGAATTCGCCAGACCAGAACTCGCGGGCACGACGTCGATCACGCTTGTGCCGGTGTTCGCATTCGAACAGGTCTTCCGCTACGTCGATCAAGACAAAGCGGAGCACTGGTTGGTCGTCGGTGATGCGATGAACGAGATCGGACCCGACGTCGTGGAAGCCGTCGGATACGTCCTCTCCGCACACGTGAAGGACACCCAGTAGACGAACTATGTCGACGTCGATCCAGTCGCACGGAAGGCGCTGCCCACGAATTTAAGAGTCGGGGTTGGGCAGCGAAGAAGCAGCAGGTCTCAGTGGGTCAGCCGGTGGCGTTGGTCCGGCATGTGTCTGAAACGACGGTTATAGAGACGCGAGGCTAACGCGCTTGGCTGCTCTCAGTCGTCGGCCAAACGGACGCGGATGGGGCGTAGTAGGCGACGATGCTGCGGCTTGACCCAGAGCATCATGATCTCCGCGTAGCCGGTGTTCATTGTCTCCACACGGACGTTCACCCGGACACCGGTCAGATCAAGCATGGGCACCTCACTGAGCCCGTGGTCGATCGCCGCCAGGAACGGGTAGGCCGATGGGTGCAGGCGCCGGGGGTATCGCGTGTTTCCGAAGCGCTCCACCCATTTCGGCGAGCGAGGTGTTTCTTGACGGTCGTAGCTACCGTCGCTGTTGGGCATCTTGCTCAAGCACAGGACGTGGACGGCGCCCTGGTGAGTTTCGGCGTAGCGCCGAAATGCTGCCCGAAGAGACGATCCGTAGCGTTGGGCGAGATGGGCCACGCTGGCGACGCCGATCTCCAGACTTCTGGCGTCATGGGTGAATCCGTGTCGCTGAAACAGCAACTCAGCGGCACCCTGATTGGCTTCCTGCTCGAAGAGTCGGTTGGTTGAAGGACTTAACGTTTCTTCGTTGTCGGTGTGGACAAGCTGCTGCTGCCAGGGCAGCAGGTCGTGGGTGACTTCGTGGAGCTTGACGAAGTTCTTGCGTCCCTCGTGGGTGACCAGCTCGCTGACGTGGACGGTGCGCTCACGACGGTCCAACGCGCCACGCAGGCCCCGGAATCCGCGGCGAACGAGATCGCGCACCGCCTTGGGCATCGCGGCGAGCACCCCTTCGTCCAGGGTGAAGTCATCGGCCTCCAAAAGGCCGCGCGCCGACACGATGTCGTCCACCGGCGTCGGGTACCGGCCGTAAGCATCAGCGGCTTTGAGCAACGCGTGAGTGCGTTGCTCGATGTCCTGGGCGCTGTCGAGGTCCTCAAGCATTTCGCTGCCGCTGCTTGTGTCGTAAGAGCTGAAGGTACGTGGTGAGGGCCTCTGCCTCCTCCGCGGTGAGGCCCTCGGAACTCAGCGCGTGGGCCAGCGTGTTGCCGTGCGCCGTGCCGCCTGGCACGACGTAGCCGGCGCGGCGCATCAGTTCGAGGTAGTCCGCGCCCAGTGTTTCGGCCAAACCGTAGAGCACCTTCGGCGATGGGCTCTTGACCTCTCCGCGTTCGAGTTTCTGCAGGTAGGCGGTACTAATCCCGGACGGCTCAGCCACGGCTTTCAACGTCTTTCCCGAGAACTCGCGAAGCTCGCGCAGGGTGGGGCCGAGGGAAGCGTTGTCGGTGGTCATAGCACCATTGTAGGCGGCTTTACACAATAGTAGAAAACATCTGATACACTAAAGTGGAAAGGTAGTTACCAAAGTGTTCGGCTCCGCTTCCACGGGCCGGGCGCACGAGAAAGGAAATCGTCAATGGCCAAGGGACATCACCGCAGCGCGGCCACCGGTCGCTACGTCAAGGCGTCCACCGCCGCGCGCAACCCCAGGACCACGGTCACTGAACGGGGCGCCAACCGCGGCAGTGGAACCCATCACCGCAGTGCCATCACCGGCAAGTTCGTGAAGGGCTCCACGGCTGCACGGCACCCCAACACCACGGTCACCGAACGCGGCTGACCGCTTCTCCGAGCGGCGGGGGATCTCCGGTCCTCGATGTACCGCCCCTCCGCTCGGAGTGTTCTCCATACGCCGAATCCTTCAAGGAAAGTGAGGCCACCATGGCCGTGTCCGTCCCCACCATCACCTGCCCGTATTGCCGATTCACCTTCGTGAACGTCCGGGTCACCAAGCACGGGCTTATCCGCTGCGGAAACTGCGGAAAGACGATGAAAATCTGACTCCGACAACATGATTGGCTGGCCTAGCTAGACCTCCAGTCGCGATAGATAGCGGTAGGCCGTGGCGCGACTAATACCGAACGCCTTCGCAAGCTCGGGAACGGGCTCACCGGTCGCCGCCAGCCTACGCAGCTGCTTCTGCCGCTCCGCGGTGAGTTTCGCCGGCTTCGTGGCCGGCAGTTGACGGGCACGCCGGGACTCTCGTGAGGCGGCCCGACGCTCGCGGCCGAGTTCTAATTCGAGTTCAGCCAAGGTCGCCATGATCGCGGCCACCGCCCGGCCGGTGGGCGTGCCGGTGTCCACCCCTTCACGCAAGGCGCGCAACAGAATCCGGCGTTCACTCAGATCCGCGATGGTGCGGGTGACTTCGGCGACCGATCGGCCCAGCCGATCGATGGCCGTCACCACCACGGTGTCACCTTCGCGCGCGTAGTGCAGCAATGCCGCCAGGCCCGGCCGGTCGGTGTTCACCGCTCCTGAGAGTTTGTCGGTGAAAGTCTGGCTGGGTTCGACGCCCTGGGCCGCAAGTGCAACCAGCTGCCCATCGAGGTCTTGGCCCGCGGTGCTCACCCGCGCGTACCCGAGGATTGTTGCCACGCCCTCACCGTCTCATTGACCTTCGACATCGAGGATCTGAGACACGCACTGTGAGACAAGAAATGAGACACCGCGACCTGGCATTACGCGCTAACGGTAATGCGGCCCCGAGGGTGTCTCATTTCTCTAGATTCGAGACGCTCTCGTGGCAGGCAACGTAAAACTCCACGGAGCGACACGCTCTTACCGTTTGCTTAATTTTCAGTTATGGGCCGTACGGTGAGCGTGGTGTTCGACTTCAATCTGCCAGCTCGGGTTCGACAAGGCAGAACTGAGCCAGGTCCGCAGGTGCGCTAATGACTGGCCTCCTCTTAGCGCTTACAGGTCTAGCCATCCTCGATTCCCTCAGCGTCCTCAACATCGGAGTGGTCTCCGCGGTCGTCTATGGCAGCCGCTTGAATCGGCAGTCCGCCTTACCTGGGGGTTTGAGCTTCATCGCCGGCGTCTTCACGGTGACCTCAATCTTTGGCCTGTGCACCGTCCTTGGTCTCGGATTTCTGACTGACCTCACCAACTTTGAATTAACACCTACAGTCAGATACTGGGGCGAGCTCCTGATCGGTCTGGCACTTATCGCTCTGGCTTACTTCCCCCTCGTTTCGCAGACGCCCGCCCCGGGATGGGCGATGGCCGCTATGCGGCAACGCCCCTGGCTTCTCGGATTTGTCGGCATAGCCGTAGGTCTCGGCCAAGCACCCACCGCCGTCCCTTACTTGGCCGGCCTGGCGATGATCGCGGCACGCCAGCCCCTGCCGCCGGCCTGGCCCGCGATCGTGATCGCATACTGTGCCATTGCTCTCCTGCCCTGCGTGGCCGTCCTGGCGTTGTCGACAGTTCGAAGCAAGCAAGCCGACCGAGCGCAGCGCTGGCTTGTGCGGTCCCTGACCCTCTACGGACCCATCGGGGTTCGCATCCTGTTCCTCGCTGCTGGAGTCATCCTGGTCGCCGACGCACTCGTTCACCGCAGTGCGTGGTGGTGACCGCCGCGCTCTATTCCAAGGTTCGAGACAGGATCTGATCGGTCTCAGATCTTTAGAAACGAGACAACAACAATGAGTCGGCGCGGTTCTGCGGCCGTAGGTGCCGAATGGGGCAGTTACTGCGGGAGTTGTTGGGCGTGGGTGGGGTTGAGGCCGTCGAGGAGGAGGCTGAGGTAGCGGCGTCGTGTGGTGCGGTCGAGGTTGGTGCCTTGAAGTCCGCTGATCACCATGGCGAGAAGGTTGGGGATATCGGTGGCGGTGAGGTCGGGGCGAAGGTTGCCGGCGCGTTGGGCTCGGGTGACCGCATCGGCGATGGTGTCGAGGTCGCGGGTCAACAGTTCGGCGGTGATCTGGGCCAGGTTGGTCAGCGAGAGTACGAGGCCGCGTTGCTGGTCGAGGACGTCGAACAGATTCTCACACATGTCCAGTAGGACATCGCGGGGCGTGTCGCTACGTGCGAATTCGCTGATCAGTGGCGCTACCTCGGCGGTAATCAGGTTGTCGTAGACGGCCCGGGCGAGTACTTCGCGGGTGGGGAAATGCCGGTAGACGGTGGCGATGCCGACGCGGGCCTCTTTGGCGATGCGGTTGAGGGTTCCGGTGCCGTCTTCGTCGGCGAAGACGGTGCGGGCCGCGGCGAGGATCCGTGTGATGCTGGCGGACGCGTCGGCGCGCAGTGTGCGCTCGGCCACAGGGCCTCCTGGGGTAGGTGTAGTCCATCACCTTAATTGATATTCACTTATCACTTATGCAAAGTTAAGTGATAAGTCGCTATCAATTGTTGTGGGTGTGGGTCGTGAGGGGTGCTGGTGTCGTTTCTTCTGTATCGGGTCGGTGACTGGTGCTACCGGCAGCGATGGGTCGTGATCGCCGCGTGGTTGGTGCTGATTTCTGCTGTCGCCACGATTTTGGTGGTCAGTCCGCCCACGTTGAGCAATGAGATCCGGATCGATGGCACCCCGGCGCAGGAGGTGCTCGACGATCTTGCGGTGAAGGTGCCCGAAGCCGCGGGTGGGCAGGGCATTATCGCGTTGCAGTCGAGCGGGGGCCGCATCGATGAGGGTGCCCGGTTAAGCGCGCTGTTGTCGGCGGTCGACGGCGTGTATACCAGCCCGCATGTGCTCGATGCGCGGGCGGTGCTGGCACGCGAGGTCGCTAAGGGGCCGCAGAGCCATCTGTTGCAGGCCACTGCGGCGGTGGCCAATCCTGCTGGCGCACAATCGGGGTCGGGTCCACGACCGTTGGTGGTGGACGGCGCCCCGGTCCCCGGGGTGAGTATTTCCGCCGATGGCCGGACTGCGCTGTTCCAGTTCGCGTTCGATGTGCAGACTTTCGAGTTGCCGCAGGGAACGATCGAACACGTCATCGCTGTGACCGAGGATGCGGTCGCCGGCCAGGACATCACCGTGTTGCCCTCGGCGGCGATGTTCCAGATCCCGGAGATCATCGGGGTCGCGGAGGTGATCGGGGTGGGTGTCGCCGCAGTGGTCTTGACACTGACCCTGGGGTCGTTGGTGGCTGCTGGGCTGCCGCTGGCCAGCGCGCTGGCCGGGGTGGCGGCAGGTGTCGGTGGGACGCTGGCGCTCTCGCATCTGGTGGCGATGCATTCGCTGACGGTGGTGCTCGGGTTGATGATCGGTCTTGCTGTCGGGATCGACTATGCCCTGTTCATCGTGAATCGGCAGCGCCGCTTCATCCTCGACAGCCAACTCACGGCGCACCAGGCCGCCGCACGGGCTCTGTTGCAAAGATTGGCGGCAGTCAGAGGTAGGCTGTCGCTCTGCGCCGATCAGGCGGCTGCTGCGAAATGGTGG
>NZ_JBGGKT010000031.1:0-17989 GCF_041287115.1 Mycobacterium sp. pV006
TCCGCACACCCGCTGAAGAACTCGACCGACTACTCTCAGACCCGTCCGCATACGCCGCAGCCACCGCTTGAATCCGCCCCGCGAAATCCCAGCACTTTGCGCGCGCTCGCACCGCGCGGGTTATCCCCAATCGGGCAATGATCCCCAGCCGGGTCAACATCTGAACCGGACCCCACACCGGCGGGCCACAGCATGGAGTCGTGAACGACGAACTCCGCCAACTGTTCGCCGACCAAGGCGGCGTGGCTACCTCCGGACAGCTTCTCGCGCGTCTCACCCGCCACCGGTTCGACAAGCTGGTCGAAACCGGTGTGCTCGAACGCATCTGGCATGGCGTCTACTGCCTCGGCGAACCGACCGAACTTGCTCGGCTACGCGGGTTGGACCTCTCGGCCGGCCGACCCGTTGCGGTCTGTCTGGCGACGGCGGCCGCCGTACACGGCTTCGACACCGAGCAGCCGGCCGACCTTCATGTGCTCAACCCACCGGGCTGCGCGCTGCGCGACGCGGACGGACTGGTGGTGCATCGCCGCGACAATGCGCCGCTGGTGAGGGTCGCCGGACGATACGTCACCAGTCCCGCGTGGACAGCGGTCGAGGTTGCGCGCAGCCTGAGGCGTGGCCGGGCGTTGGCGACGCTCGATGCGGCGCTGCGCAGCGACACCTGCACGCTGCCCGACCTGTGGCGCGCGGCCATCGAGCAGAAGGGGCGCCGCGGCATCGTGGCGGTGCGCAATTTGCTGCCGCTGGCCGACCCGCGCGCGGAGTCGCCGATGGAGAGTGAGGCGCGGCTGGTGATGCTCGATGGCGGTCTGCCGGTACCGGAGTTGCAGTACGAGCTGATCGACGGCAACGGCGAGCTGCGCCGGCTGGACTTCGCCTGGCCCGACGCGCGGGTGGCCGCGGAGTACGACGGCGTGGATTGGCACTCCGAACCGGACGCGATGTTCCGGGATCGGCGCCGGCGCGCAGCGCTGATGGACGTCGGGTGGACGGTGGTCCCCATCGTGTTCGAGGACGTGCGCTACCAGCCGCGGGACATGGTCGCGCGCATCAGTGGGCAGCTTCGCAGCGCTCGGGCGGCGTGAGCGCGCCGAAACTGCTGACGAATCGCGGCGTGTCGAGCGTCAGACGCGCGCGCTCGCCGAAACAAGTCTTACCCGCTGGCGCCGGGGCCGACATTGGTGGCCGGTCGCGTACGGATGTCGTGCACGTAATCGGCTGGCGCCCCGGCGATCTCGGCGGCATCGGCCATCACCCCGAGATACCGCGCCGACGGCAGCCCGCCCTCCCACGCATCCACCACATACAGCCACGCCAGCACGGGGTCGGTGTCGGTGTCCGACGACAACCGCTCCACCCGGCACCGGATCTTCTTGTGCACGCCGAGCTCGGAGCCCTCCCAACGATCGAGGTTCTCCTCGTCCTCCTTGGTCATGTCCCACAGCACGACGAACACCTTGGAGTCGGGGTCTTCGACCACCGTGGCCAGCGCGCCTTCCCAGCCGAGGTCGGCCCCGCCGAACGTCAGGCGCCAGCCGTGCAACCAGCCCGTTCCCGCCATCGGGGAATGCGGAGCGCGCTGAAGCATCTGTTCGGGATGCATATTCGATCCGTAGGCGGCGTAGAGCGGCACGCGAAAAGCTTAGTCGCATCGTCTTCGCGATAGGTTGGAGCGGTGGCAACGCGCATCGTGATCATCGGCGGCGGACCGGCGGGCTACGAGGCGGCGCTGGTGGCCGCCGCGCACGGGCGCGACGTCGCGCAGGTGACGGTCATCGACGCCGACGGCTTGGGCGGAAACTGTGTGCTGTACGACTGCGTGCCGTCCAAGACGCTGATCGCGTCCACCGGGGTGCGCACCGAGTTGCGCCGCGCCGGCGGGCTCGGCTTCGACCTGAGCATCGACGACGCCCCGATCTCGTTGGTGGAGATCAACAAGCGCGTCAAGACGCTGGCCGCGTCCCAGTCGGCCGACATCGGCAACCAGCTGCTCCAACAGGGTGTGACGATCTTGCACGGGCGCGGAGAGCTGGTCGACGACATCGCCGGCATGGCGCACCATCGGGTGCGGGTCACCACACACGACGGCAAGGTCGGCGTGCTCAAGGCCGACGTGGTGCTGATCGCCACCGGCGCCAGCCCCCGCGTGCTGCCCCACGCCGAACCCGACGGCGAGCGCATCCTGAACTGGCGGCAGGTCTACGACCTCAAGGAGCTGCCCGAACACCTGGTCATCATCGGTTCGGGGGTCACCGGTGCAGAGTTCTGCAACGCCTACACCGAACTCGGCGTCGACGTGACCGTGGTCGCCAGCCGCGACCAGATCCTGCCGCACGAGGACTCCGACGCCGCAGCCGTCCTCGAGGAGGTGTTCGCCGAGCGCGGGGTCACGCTGGTCAAGAACGCCCGTGCCCAGTCGGTCACCCGTAACGGCGACGGCGTCCGCATCACCATGACCGACGGCCGCGTCGTCGACGGCAGCCATGCCCTGATCACGGTGGGATCGGTCCCCAACTCGGCCAACCTGGGTCTGGAGCGCGTCGGGATCGAACTCGAGCCCGGCGGCTACATCCCCGTGGACCGCGTGTCGCGTACCCCGGCCGCGGGAATCTACGCCGCCGGCGACTGCACCGGTCTGCTGCCGCTGGCCTCGGTGGCGGCCATGCAGGGCCGTATCGCGATGTACCACGCACTCGGGGAGGGTGTGTCCCCGATCCGGCTGCGCACGGTGGCCTCGGCGACGTTCACGCGCCCTGAGATCGCCGCGGTGGGCATCCCGCAGTCGGCGATCGACGACGGCAGCGTCCCGGCGCGCACGATCATGTTGCCGCTGAACACCAACGCCCGCGCCAAGATGAGCCTGCTCAGGCACGGGTTCGTGAAGATCTTCTGCCGACCCGCCACCGGTGTGGTGATCGGCGGGGTGGTGGTGGCGCCGATCGCGTCGGAGCTGATCCTGCCGATCGCGCTGGCGGTGCAGAACCGCATCTCGGTGACCGATCTGGCGCAGACGTTGTCGGTGTACCCGTCGTTGTCGGGCTCGATCGTTGAGGCGGCACGCCGCCTGATGGCGCACGACGACCTGGACTGAGCGCCGGAACGCCTCACCTCGTCTAGCCTGGAACGCATACCGGCGAGCAACGAGAGGCGCGCGTGAGTAATCCTTCCCCGCAGACCTTCCTCAATCCTGCCCAACGGGCCCACGCGTGGGAGCGGCTGGGCAGCGAGCAGTTCGATGTGGTGGTGATCGGTGGCGGAATCGTCGGTGCCGGCGCCGCGCTGGACGCGGCGACGCGCGGCCTGAAGGTTGCGCTGGTCGAGGCCCGTGACTTCGCGTCGGGGACATCGAGTCGCAGCAGCAAGATGTTCCACGGCGGTCTGCGCTACCTCGAGCAGCTCGAGTTCGGGCTGGTGCGTGAAGCCCTGTACGAGCGCGAGTTGTCGTTGACGACGCTGGCGCCGCACTTGGTCAAGCCGCTGCCGTTCTTGTTCCCGCTGACCAACCGGTGGTGGGAGCGACCCTACATCGCAGCGGGAATCTTCCTCTACGACCAGCTCGGCGGAGCGAAATCCGTTCCGCCGCAGAAACATCTGACCCGGGCCGGCGCGCTGCGGCTGTCCCCGGGCTTGAAGCGAAGCTCGTTGATCGGCGGAATCCGTTACTACGACACGGTTGTCGACGACGCCCGTCACAACATGACGGTGGCGCGCACCGCCGCCCACTACGGTGCCGTGGTGCGGACCTCGACACAGGTGGTTGCGCTGCTGCGGGAAGGTGATCGGGTCACCGGAGTGCGGGTGCGCGATTCCGAGGACGGTTCGGTCACCGAGGTACGCGGGCACGTCGTCGTCAACGCGACCGGGGTGTGGACCGACGAGATCCAGGCATTGTCGAAGGAGCGTGGGCGTTTTCGGGTGCGGGCATCCAAAGGGGTGCACATCGTGGTACCGCGAGACCGCATCGTCAGCGAGGTCGCGATCATCCTGCGCACCGAGAAATCGGTACTGTTCGTGATCCCCTGGGGCACACACTGGATCATCGGAACAACCGATACGGACTGGGATCTGGACCTGGCCCATCCCGCGGCGACCAAGGCCGACATCGACTACATCCTGGGCCATGTCAACAAGGTGCTGGCCACTCCGCTGACGCACGACGACATCGACGGCGTGTACGCCGGTTTGCGACCGCTGCTGGCAGGGGAGAGCGAGGAGACCTCCAAGCTGTCGCGGGAGCACGCCGTCGCCGTTCCGGCGCCGGGACTGGTCGCCATCGCCGGCGGAAAGTACACCACTTACCGGGTGATGGGTGAGGACGCGATCGACGCGGCGGCCGAGTTCGTCCCGACACGGGTGGCTCCGTCGATCACCGAGAAGGTACCCCTGATGGGGGCCGACGGATACTTCGCGCTGGTGAACCAAACGCAAAGTGTGGGAGCACAATACGGCTTGCACCCCTATCGGGTCCGGCACCTTCTCGACCGCTACGGATCGCTGATCGGTGAGGTGCTGTCCCTGGCGGAGGACCGGCCGGAGTTGCTCGAGCCGATCACCGAGGCCCCGGTGTATCTGAAGGTCGAGGCGGCCTACGCCGCCGAAGCCGAAGGGGCACTTCATCTCGAAGACATCCTGGCGCGTCGCATGCGCATCTCCATCGAATACCCGCACCGCGGCGTCGACTGCGCGCGCGAGGTCGCCGAAGTCGTTGCGCCGATCCTGAACTGGACCGCTGAAGACATCGACCGCGAGGTCGCGACCTATTGCGCACGGGTCGACGCCGAGGTACGCAGCCAGCAACAGCCCGACGACGAATCCGCCGATGCGCTGCGCGCCGCCGCGCCCGAAGCGCGCGCCGAGATCCTCGAACCGGTACCGCTGACTTGACGCCGGCCCCTGGGCGCAGGCGCGCGAGGGCACAACCGCTGCCCGTGCGCGACGGTCTGGGACCGGCTCGGGTACGGCTGCGCGGTGGCGCGGTGCTCGTCGAGCTGGCCGACAGGTTCGGCGACGCGGCCGCGCAGAAGGTGCTGGACGGCGAGGTCGTGACCGCTGACGGTGCTGCGGTGACGCCGGCGACGGTGCTGCCGCCGGGAGCGCACGTCTATCTGTACCGCGACGTGCGTGACGAGGTTCCGGTGCCGTTCGACATCCCGGTGTTGCACCGCGACGACAACCTCGTCGTCGTCGACAAACCACCGTTCCTGGCGACAATGCCGCGCGGACGTCACGTCACGCAGACCGCGTTGGTGCGGCTCCGTCGCACCCTCGACCTACCGGAGCTCAGTCCCGCGCACCGGCTGGACCGCCTGACCGCAGGAGTGCTGGTCTTCACCACGCATCGCGAGGTGCGCGGGGCGTATCAGAGGCTGTTCGCGCAGGGCCGGGTGCACAAGACCTACCTGGCGCACGCCGGGACCGATGCGGAGCTGTCGTTCCCGCTGACCGTGCGCAGCCGCATCGTCAAGCACCGCGGTCGGTTACAGGCCGTCGAGGAGGACGGCGAACCCAACGCCGAGACGCTGATCGATCATCTCGGCGACGGGCGCTATCGGCTGACACCTCGGACCGGGCGCACGCATCAACTACGGGTGCACATGAACTCGTTGGGTCTGCCCATCCTCGGCGATCCGCTCTACCCGGTGGTGGTCGATATGGCTGACGGCGACTTCACCTCGCCGCTGCACCTTCTGGCGCACAGTCTGGAATTCGAGGATCCACTGACCGGAGCGCGACGCCGGTTCGTCACAGCGCGTTGCCTGCCCGAGAAATAAGTGTGCGCCCAGATCGCAATTCCCCTCGGTGTTATTGCGATCTGAGCGCACATGGTTTGCGCCCCACCGGGCGCATCCAGCGCAGAATCTACGACACAACCGCGCTGTCTGCGCGTCAATTAGTTGAATTGGTAATTAGCTACCGCAATTGCGTATTTGCTGAAACTCGATGCGTTATTTCTTCAGGCACGCGGTGAAGCGCGCTGTTTAGCCTTTTCTCCGAGCCGAGCATGTGCTGGCAAAGATCGACGCCGTCGAAAGTTTTTCGGTCTGCAACTACTCGGCGGGGCTGCGCAGCGTATCGACCATCTGGTTGATGACGTCGGGGTTGGGCTTGACGGTCGAACCCTCCCGCAGCGAGATGACGAACACGACCGACCCCTCGACCTTCGGGACCGTCGTGACCACGATGCTGTGATACGCCGTCGGGCCGGTGCACTCGGTGGCCGCGATGCCGGTCACCGTCGCCACCATCTGAACCGCGGGGTGGGGGCCGATGCTGAACTCGCGCACCGGGCCGAACTCGATCGCCGGCGCCTGCCCGTCTCTGGTGTAGATCGGCGTCACCGTCTCCGCCGTCTGGTCCAGCGCGACGCCGATCTCGGGGTTCCTCGACCGGGTGACCCCCGCGACGGCCAGGTTCTGCTTGGTGCAGGCGGGGTTGGCGACGGTCGCCACGGCCTCGAGTTCCTGGATGACGCACTGCCCCTGCGGGCAGGGCTGCGCCCACCCCGTGCGGACACCGCAGGCTGCGACCGTCCAGTCGGGTGGTGCGGCATAGGCCAACCTGTAGCGGTTGATGGTCGCGCGCCAACCGGGCTGGGACGTTGCGTCGACCGATGCGGTGAGCCCGTCGCAGGTCATCGAAGAACCGGCCTCGGAATTGCGCGGAGCCTCGGTGGTGGGTGGCGGCGTCAGCGGAACCGCAGAAGTCTGCGCGGGATCGGCGGCCGTCGGCTGACCTTCCGTGTCGTCGCTGCTCTGTGTGACAAGCAGTGTCGCCAGGACGATGATGATGACGACCGCCACCGCCAGGGCGACCCATAACCACGGCTTGCCTCGTCGTGGGCTCGGCAGACCAGGACTCGGCGGGATCGATCCCGGCGGCAGGTACGTCACGTGGCGCTCCCCAAGGTGATCAGACGGTGTGTCGGCCGCGGCGAATCGAGGCGCCAACAAGCCTGCGTCGAAACCGCTGGGAAAAGCCTAGTGGTGACGAATCCCTCGGTGAGGCATTCAGCGTGGTTCCGCCGCGGGAGACCGGGGCGGCTGTCACAATTGACCACGGCGTCACAGCAGCCGAGTGAAGGAGGATGCGTGCGCAAACTCTTACTGTGCGCGGCGACCGTCCTGTTCGCCGCTGGGCTGGTCAACATCAATCCACCGTCGGCATCGGCCACGCTCTGCGGGTCGGTCGGGGGCAGATTCGTCGACGTCACCGGGTGCTCGGATCCCTTGTCCTATCTCAACGATGTGCTGACGCCGCCTCCGCCGCCCCCGCCTCCACCACCTCCGCCGCCTGGCGAACCACCTCCGCCGCCGCCTCCGCCGCCCCCGCCGGCGTACATCCCGCCGCCACCGCCGCCGCACGTGAATGTCTGCGCGAGCGTGGGGCGTCGGGTGAGTGTCAGCGGTTGCATCTGAGGGAGCGCTGACCCTCGCGTCAATGGGATCTGTTTGACTGGACCCGTGGATCGCTCAGCTTTTGACAGCCTGTTCGACATGACCGGCCGAACCGTGATCGTCACGGGCGGCACCCGAGGTATCGGCTTGGCGCTGGCCGAAGGATTCGTGCTCGCAGGTGCGCGGGTGGCGGTGGCCAGTCGCAAGCCGGAAGCCTGCGAGCAGGCGGCCGAGCACTTACGCGAACTCGGTGGCGAGGCGATCGGCGTGCCGACCCATCTGGGTGAGGTCGATGCTCTCGAGGCATTGGTGCAGAAGACGGTTGACGAGTTCGGTGGAGTCGATGTGGTGGTGAACAACGCGGCGAATGCGTTGGCCCAACCGCTCGGCCAGATGACAGCCGATGCGTTGACCAAGTCCTTCGAGGTCAATCTGCGAGGGCCGGTGTTCCTCGTGCAGGCCGCGCTGCCGTATCTCAAAGCCAGCCCGAAAGCTGCTGTGATCAACATGGTTTCGGTCGGTGCCTTCAACTTCTCGGCGCTGACATCGATGTATTCGGCGAACAAGGCGGCGCTGATGTCGTTCACGCGGTCGATGGCCGCCGAGTTCGCGTCATCGGGTATTCGGGTGAACGCCATCGCGCCCGGACCCGTCGACACCGACATGATGCGCAACAACCCGCAGGAGGTCGTCGATCACATGGCCAAGAGCACCCTGATGAAGCGGCTGGCATCTCCTGACGAGATCGTCGGCACCGCACTGCTGTTGGCCTCGGACGCGGGTAGCTACATCACCGGAACGGTCATGATCGTGGACGGCGGCGGAACGCCTCGCTAGCGTCGCGCATCTCGCCGCTGGTCGACGCCAGGATCTGGCTGCGGTTCTCCACCTGTAGTGCTGCTTCCAAGCTGGGTGCCTCGAGATTGGCCCACAACACCTGTTTGGTCGACTCCACCCCGAATTTCCCGTAGCCACAGAGGGTTTCGGCGATCTCGAGTGCCTCGTCCGCGACAGCCCCGTCGGCCGTGACGCGTGACACCAGCCCCAGTCGCAGCGCTTCCTGGGCGTCGACGGTGCGCGCGGTCAGGATCAGGTCGAAGGCCAGGCCGGCGCCGATGATGCGTGGCAGGGTGTAGCTGACGCCGATGTCGCAGCCGCCGAGTCCGAGTTTGATGAATTGCGTACAGAACCGGGCGGATTCGGCAGCGATCCGGATGTCACAGGCCGCGGCGATTCCCAAGCCGCCGCCGTAGGCCACGCCATTGACCGCCGCGATGACCGGCTGACGCAACCGCTGGATACGCGTGGTGAGGTCGGCGATGAGTTCCTGCCAACGCATCCCCGATCTGGGGAACTCGAGGCCGTCGCCGGCCTTGTTGGGGTTGGAGTCGGTGAGGTCCAGGCCCGAACAGAAGCCGCGCCCGGCGCCGGTAAGGACGACGGCGCGGCAGTCGTTGTTGCGGTGGATCTGGCCGAGCGTGGTGTGCAGGTTCTCGACCAACTCGTAGGATAGTGCGTTGAGTTTCTCGGGGCGGTTGAGCGTCAAGACAGCGATGTCAGGGCGGGGATAATTCAGTTCGAGATCGGCCATGCTTTTACGCTAGCCGCAGTGTCTTTTATTCGGTACTGCGCCAGCCCGCGACGCCGACGGCAATCATTCGGAGTTGTTTGACCGCTATTCGTTTGATCTCGTCGATCGCTTCTTGGTCGTGCGCATCCTCTGTCGCTTCGGCGATCACGATCATCGAGTTGACAAATAAGGCCGCCAGGATGTTGAGGTCCTCGCTGCTCCAAGTGTTGAGGCCGGGGAAGCGGGCGAGGTCGATCGCGAGTTCGGAAGTGATCAGCCGGATCTCGGCACGAATCGCATACCGCAGCACCGAAACTCCGCTGTTGCGCTCGCGTCCGATGAAGCGCCAGTGCTCGCGGCGTTCGTTGACCCCGTCGATGAGGATGTCGACGCTGGATTCGATGACGCGCTTGGGATCGAGCTTGCCAGCCCGCGCGCCGCGCAGCATGTCGCGCAGGCTGCGGAACGACTCGTCGATGAGCACGAGGCCGAGGGCCTCCATGCTTTCGAAGTGACGGTAGAACGCGGCCGGCACGATGCCGGCCTTGCGGGTGACTTCGCGCAGGCTGAGGGCGGAGAAGCTGTCTTCCTCGAGGAGGTGGAGGGCTGCGTCGATGATGGCCTGGCGGGTGGCCTGCTTGCGCTCCTCGCGGGTCAGCGTATCGCGGGTGCTGCGAGACCGCGATCGGTCGGACCGAGGTCGATCGGCCCGCGAATGGTGCGCCCTGGCCATTGTTCGAGCCTACCGGTGGGCCGTGGAGGTATTGGCGTTAGGTGCTAGAACTCGCGATCGCTCGAACCGGTTTCCGACGCTGTTGTTGGCTGAATCAGATTGCCGTTGAGATCCGTCAGCGTTGTGCCTGGGGTCCAGGTCATTTGTCCCCGAAGTGCAGCTACCGTCCGGACGAATGCGCCATTGGTACTGCCGCTGTAGGTGCCGAACGTGATCGTGATCGTGTTGCCGCTCATCGTCATCTTCGATGGGGTCCCGGATGCTCCGAAATGGACGTAGCCGGTGACCAGGCCGCCAATGTATTCGCCGAGCCCAAGGTTCACCGTGCCGAGCGATAGCTGACGATTGTTGGTCTTGTCGTAGACCACGAGTGTGTCGGGGGCTAAATCCAACCCTCCTTCGTTGTAGATCCTCACCACGACATCCGTGGTGGTCCCGTTCCATCCGTCGAGGACGGACTGCGGGTCGATCGGTTCGCTGAAGGTGAACGTGATGGAGTCGCCTTGGTCGGGTCGTCCTTCGTCGGAACCCGACCCATTGGAGGTTTGCACGTCAGTAGCTTGCGGTCGCACGTTCTCGATGACAGTGATCTTCACCGTTGCAATGTTGCCCTCGACCGTACCGTCGAACGCGGCGTAGGTGAACGTGACTTCGCCGGCGAACCCCGCCGTCGGCGTGTAGGTGAAGGAGCCATCGGCATTGAGGGTGAGGCTGCCGTTCGAAGGCCCGCTTTTCAGCCTCGCGGTCAGATTGCTTCCCTCAACGTCGGTGTCGTTGCCGAGAACACCGCGGCCTCCGACCGTCAGCGTCGTACCTTGTTTCATGCTGTACGCGTCGTTGTTGGCGACAGGCGCATCGTTGATCGAGTTCACCGTGATGCTGACGGTTGCGACCCTGCTGTCCAGCGTCCCGTCGTTGACGAAGTAGGTGAAGCTGACGGTGCCGTGCCAATTCGCCTCGGGGGTGTAGGTGAATGAGCCGTTCGGGTTGAGCGTGAGCGACCCCTTGGCAGGCTGAGTAACGATGTTGAGGGTCAGCTGTGCACCTTCTGTATCGCTGTCGTTGGCCAGGATTCCGTTGGGAGCCGCGATCGTCAACGTGGTGTCCTCATCGACCGAATAGCTGTCGTCGACGGCCACGGGTGCATCGTTGATCGACGCCACCGCAATGGACACCGTCGCGATCTCGCTGCGTGCCCCGTTCGCGTCGACCGCCTTGTAGGTGAAGCTGTCGAGGCCGTGCCAGTTGTCGTCCGGAATGTAAGTGAAGGACCCGTTGGGGTTCAGAGTAAGAGTCCCGTTCTTCGGTCCGTCGACCAGCACAGCAGTGAGTGGATCGTTCTCGACGTCAGTGTCATTGCCGACAAGTCCCGGCCCACCGACGACCAAGGGCGTGTCTTCGTCGATGGTGTAGCTGTCATTCCGTGCAACAGGGGTGTCATTGACCGGCGCGATGGCGATCGTGACGGTGCCGGTCGAGGTGCTGGCACCATCCTTGACCTCATAGGTGAAGCTGTCCTCGCCGTTGAAGTTTGCGGCTGGTGTGTAGGTGTAGTTGCCCTCGGCGTCGATGGAATACGTGCCACCGTTGGTGGTGGTGCCGCCCACGACCGGGGTGGCGGTGAGGGTTTCGTTCTGGCCGTCGACGTTCTGGTCACGGTCGTTGTCGAGCACGTTGCCGGTGACCGGGGCGCCGTCTTCGGTGCCGGTGTTGGTGTCGTCGATCGCGACGACCGGGTCGTTGACCGCGGCGATCGTGATGGTCACCGTGCCCGTCGAAGAGCTCACCCCATCGGAGACCGTGTACTCGAACGAATCAGTGCCATTGAAGTTGAGGCCCGGGGTGTAGGTGTAGTTGCCTTCGGCGTCGATGGTGTAGGTGCCACCGTTGGTGGTGGTCCCACTCACGACCGGGGTGACGGTGAGGGTTTCGTCGGTGCCGTCGACGTTCCGGTCGCGGTCGTTGTCGAGCACGTTGCCGGTGACTGGGACGCCGTCTTCGGTGCCGGTGTTGGTGTCGTCGACAGCGACGACCGGATCGTTCACCGCGGCGATCAAGATGGTCACCGTGCCCGTCGAAGAAGTGTTGCCGTCGGAAACGGTATAGGTGAAGCTGTCGGTGCCGCTGAAGTTCTCTGCCGGTGTGTAGGTGTAGTTGCCTTCGGCGTCAATAGAATACGTTCCACCGTTGGCGGTGGTGCCGCCCGCGACCGGGGTGACGGTGAGGGTTTCGTTCTGGCCGTCGACGTTCTGCTCGCGGTCATTGGTCAGCACGTTTCCGGTGACCGCGCCAGCATCTTCAACACCGACAGCGGTGTCATCGATGGCGGTGATGGGGTCGTCGAGCGGGGTGATGGAGACCGTGACGGTGCCGGTCGCGGTGCTGCTTCCATCGGAGACGGCGTAGGTGAAGGTGTCGTCGCCGTTGAAGTTCTCTGCCGGTGTGTAGGTGTAGTTGCCGGCTTCATCGATGGTGTAGCTGCCGCCGTTGGTGGTGGTGCCACTGGCCACGGGTGTGACGGTGAGAACCTCGTCGGTGCCGTCGACGTTCTGGTCGCGGTCATTGTCGAGGACGTTGCCGGTGACCGGGCCCTGGTCTTCGGTCCCGGTGTTGGTGTCGTCGATCGCTACGACCGGATCGTCCACGGCGGCGATCGAGATGGTCACCGTGCCCGTCGAGGAAGTGGTTCCGTCGGAGACGGTGTACTCGAATGAATCGATGCCGTTGAAGTTCTCTGCCGGTGTGTAGGTGTAGTTGCCGGCCTCATCGATGGTGTAGCTACCACCGTTGGCGGTGGTGGCGCCCACGACTGTTGTGACGGTGAGGGTTTCGTCGGTGCCGTCGACGTTCTGGTCGCGGTCATTGGTCAGCACGTTGCCGGTCACCGGGGCGCCGTCTTCGGTGCCGGTGTTCGTGTCGTCGATCGCGACGACCGGATCGTTCACCGCGGCGATCGAGATGGTCACCGTGCCGGTAGCGGTGGTGGCGCCGTCGGACACCTCGTAGGTGAAGCTGTCGTCGCCGTTGAAGTTTGTGGCTGGGGTGTAGGTGTAGTTCCCCTCGGCGTCGATCGTGTAGGTGCCGCCGTTGGTGGTGGTGCCGCTGGCCACCGGGGTGACGGTGAGGGTTTCGTCGGGTCCGTCGACGTTCTGGTCGCGGTCATTGGTCAGCACGTTGCCGCTGACCGGTCCTTGGTCTTCGGTGCCGGTGTTGGTGTCGTCGATCGCAACGACCGGATCGTCAACCGCGGCGATCGAGATGGTGACGGTGCCCGTCGAAGAAGTCGTTCCGTCGGAAACGGTATAGGTGAAGCTGTCTTCACCGTTGAAGTCGGGCGCGGCCACATAGGTGTAGTTACCGGCCTCATCGATGGTGTAGCTGCCGCCGTGGGTGGTGGTGCCACTCGCGACCGGTGTGACGGTGAGGGTTTCGTCGGTGCCGTCGACATTCTGGTCGCGGTCGTTGTCGAGCACGTTGCCGGTCACCGGGGCGCCGTCTTCGGTGCCGGTGTTGGTGTCGTCGACCGCGGTGATCGGATCGTTGACCGCGGCGATCGTGATGGTCACCGTGCCGGTGGCGGTGGTGGTGCCGTCGGAAACGTCGTAGGTGAAGGTGTCTTCGCCGTTGAAGTCGGGCGCGGCCACATAGGTGTAGTTGCCGGCCTCGTCGATGGTGTAGCTACCACCGTTGGCGGTGGTGCCACTGGTAACAGGTGTGATGGTGAGGGTTTCGTCGGGTCCGTCGACGTTCTGGTCGCGGTCGTTGTCCAGGACGTTTCCGGTGACCGGGGCGCCGTCTTCGGTGCCGGTGTTGGTGTCGTCGATGGCGACGACCGGGTCGTTGGCCGCGGCGATCGAGATGGTGACGGTGCCCGTCGAAGAGCTCACTCCGTCGGAGACGGTGTAGGTGAAGCTGTCTTCACCGTTGAAGTCGGGCGCGGCCACATAGGTGTAGTTGCCGGCCTCATCGATGATGTAGCTGCCGCCGTTGGTGGTGGTGCCACTCGCGACCGGTGTGACGGTGAGGGTTTCGTCGGTGCCGTCGACATTCTGGTCGCGGTCGTTGTCGAGCACGTTGCCGCTGACCGCGCCAGCATCTTCAACACCAACAGCGATGTCGTCGACCGCGGTGATCGGATCGTTGACCGCGGCGATCGTGATGGTCACCGTGCCGGTGGCGGTGGTGGTGCCGTCGGAAACGTCGTAGGTGAAGGTGTCTTCGCCGTTGAAGTCGGGCGCGGCCACATAGGTGTAGTTGCCGGCCTCGTCGATGATGTAGCTACCACCGTTGGCGGTGGTGCCACTGGTAACAGGTGTGATGGTGAGGGTTTCGTCGGTGCCGTCGACGTTCTGGTCGCGGTCGTTGTCCAGGACGTTGCCGGTGACCGGGGCGCCGTCTTCGGTGCCGGTGTTGGTGTCGTCGATGGCGACGACCGGGTCGTTGGCCGCGGCGATCGAGATGGTGACGGTGCCCGTCGAAGAGCTCACTCCGTCGGAGACGGTGTAGGTGAAGCTGTCTTCACCGTTGAAGTCGGGCGCGGCCACATAGGTGTAGTTGCCGGCCTCATCGATGGTGTAGCTGCCGCCGTTGGTGGTGGTGCCACTCGCGACGGGGGTGACGGTCAGAACCTCGTCGATACCGTCGACATTCTGCTCACGATCGTTGTCGAGGACGTTGCCGGTCACCGGGGCGTCGTCTTCGGTGCCGGTGTTGGTGTCGTCGATCGCAACGACCGGGTCGTTGACCGCGGCGATCGAGATGGTGACGGTGCCCGTCGAAGAGCTCACTCCGTCGGAGACGGTGTAGGTGAAGCTGTCTTCACCGTTGAAGTTGAGGCCCGGGGTGTAGGTGTAGTTGCCGTGCGCATCAATGGAATACGAGCCACCATTGGCGGTGACGCCGCTGACCGGGCTGACGACCAGGATCTCGTCGGGTCCGTCGACGTTCTGGTCGCGGTCGTTGGTCAGCACGTTGCCGGTGACCGCGCCAGCATCTTCAACACCGACAGCGATGTCGTCGACCGCGGTGATCGGATCGTCAATCGCGGCGATGCTGATCGTGACCGTGCCGGTCGAGAAGCTCGCTCCGTCGGAGACGGTGTAGGTGAAGGTGTCGTCGCCATTGAAGTTTGTGGCTGGGGTGTAGGTGTAGTTGCCTTCGGCGTCGATGGTGTAGGTGCCGCCGTTGGTGGTGGTGCCGCTGATCGGGGTGACGGTGAGGGTTTCGTCGGTGCCGTCGACGTTCTGGTCGCGATCGTTGTCGAGGACGTTGCCGGTGACCGGGCCCTGGTCTTCGGTGCCGGTGTTGGTGTCGTCGATCGCTACGACCGGGTCGTTGACCGCGGCGATCGTAATGGTCACCGTGCCCGTCGAAGAGCTCACTCCGTCGGAAACGATGTAGGTGAAGCTATCTTCGCCGTTGAAGTTCTCTGCCGGTGTGTAGGTGTAGTTGCCCTGCGCATCAATGGAATACGTTCCGCCATTGGTGGTGGTGCCACTGGCGACCGGTGTGACGGTGAGAACCTCGTCGGTGCCGTCGACGTTGTGGTCGCGGTCGTTGTCCAGGACGTTGCCGGTGACCGGGGCGCCGTCCTCGACACCTTCAGCGGTGTCGTCGATGGCGACGACCGGGTCGTTGGCCGCGGCGATGGTGATGGTGACGGTGCCCGTCGAAGAGCTCGTTCCGTCGGAGACGGTGTACTCGAACGAGTCGGTGCCGTTGAAGTTCTCTGCCGGTGTGTAGGTGTAGTTGCCGGCTTCATCGATGGTGTAGGTGCCGCCGTTGGTGGTGGTGCCACTCGCGACCGGTGTGACGGTGAGAACCTCGTCGGTGCCGTCGACATTCTGGTCGCGGTCATTGGTCAGCACGTTGCCGGTGACCGGGGCGCCGTCCTCGACACCTTCAGCGGTGTCGTCGATGGCGACGACCGGGTCGTTGGCCGCGGCGATGGTGATGGTGACGGTGCCCGTCGAAGAGCTCGTTCCGTCGGAGACGGTGTAGGTGAAGGTGTCTTCGCCGTTGAAGTTCTCGGCCGGGGTGTAGGTGTAGTTGCCCTCGGTGTCCAGGGAATACGTGCCGCCGTTGGTGGTGGTGCCGCTGGCGACGGGTGTGACGGTGAGGGTTTCGTCGGTGCCGTCGACATTCTGGTCGCGGTCGTTGTCCAGGACGTTGCCGGTGACCGGGGCGCCGTCTTCGGTGCCGGTGTTGGTGTCATCGATCGCAACCACCGGATCGTTCACGGCGGTGATCGAGATCGTCACCGTACCCGTGGCGGTGGTGGTTCCGTCGGAGACGGTGTACTCGAATGAATCGGTGCCGTTGAAGTCGGGCGCGGCCACATAGGTGTAGTTGCCGGCCTCATCGATGGTGTAGCTACCACCGTTGGCGGTGGTGTCGCCCACCACCGGGGTGACGGTCAGAACCTCGTCGATACCGTCGACGTTCTGCTCACGGTCGTTTTCCAGGACGTTGCCGGACACCGCGCCAGCATCTTCAACACCAACAGCGATGTCGTCGACCGCGGTGATCGGGTCGTTGACCGCGGCGATCGAGATGGTCACCGTGCCGGTAGCGGTGGTGGCGCCATCGGAGACCTCGTAGGTGAAGGTGTCTTCACCGTTGAAGTTCTCGGCCGGGGTGTAGGTGTAGTTGCCCTCGGCGTCAATGGAATACGTTCCACCGTTGGTGGTGCTGCCGCTGATCGGGGTGACGGTCAGGACCTCGTCGGTGCCGTCGACGTTGTGGTCGCGGTCGTTGTCCAGGACGTTGCCGCTGACCGGGGCGCCGTCCTCGACACCTTCAGCGGTGTCGTCGATGGCGACGACCGGATCGTTCACGGCGGCGATGGTGATGGTCACCGTACCGGTGGCGGTGGTGGTGCCGTCGGAGACTGTGTACTCGAATGAATCGGTGCCGTTGAAGTCGGGCGCGGCCACATAGGTGTAGTTGCCGGCCGCGTCGATGGTGTAGGCGCCACCGTTGGTGGTGGTGCCGCCCGCGACCGGTGTGACCGTGAGGGTTTCGCCTTGGCCGTCGACGTTCTGGTCGCGGTCGTTGTCGAGCACGTTGCCGCTGACCGGGCCCTGGTCTTCGGTGCCGGTGTTGGTGTCGTCGATGGCGACGACCGGATCGTCCACGGCGCTGATCGAGATCGTCACCGTACCCGTGGCGGTGGTGGCGCCGTCGGAGACGGTGTACTCGAACGAGTCGATGCCGTTGAAGTTGAGGCCCGGGGTATAGGTGTAGTTGCCCTCGGCGTCAAGGGAATACGTTCCACCGTGGGTGGTGGTGCCACTCGCGACCGGGGTGACGGTCAGTACTTCGTCGGTGCCGTCGACATTCTGGTCGCGGTCATTGGTCAGCACGTTGCCGGTCACCGGGGCGCCGTCTTCGGTGCCGGTGTTCGTGTCGTCGATCGCGACGACCGGATCGTTCACCGCGGCGATGCTGATGGTCACCGTGCCCGTCGAAGAGCTCACTCCGTCGGAGACGGTGTAGGTGAAGCTGTCTTCACCGTTGAAGTCGGGCGCGGCCACATAGGTGTAGTTGCCGGCTTCATCGATGGTGTAGCTGCCGCCGTTGGTGGTGGTGCCGCCCGCGACGGGGGTGACGGTGAGAACCTCGTCGGTGCCGTCGACGTTTTGGTCGCGGTCGTTGTCCAGGACGTTGCCGGTGACCGGGGCGCCGTCCTCGACACCTTCAGTGGTGTCGTCGATGGCGACGACCGGATCGTTGACCGCGGTGATCGGGATCGTCACCGTACCCGTGGCGGTGGTGGTGCCGTCGGAGACCTCGTAGGTGAAGGTGTCTTCACCGTTGAAGTCGGGCGCGGCCACATAGGTGTAGTTACCGGCCTCATCGATGGTGTAGCTGCCGCCGTGGGTGGTGGTGCCACTCGCGACCGGTGTGACGGTGAGGGTTTCGTCGGTGCCGTCGACGTTTTGGTCGCGGTCGTTGTCGAGCACGTTGCCGGTCACCGGGGCGCCGTCTTCGGTGCCGGTGTTGGTGTCGTCGACCGCGGTGATCGGATCGTTGACCGCGGCGATCGTGATGGTCACCGTGCCGGTGGCGGTGGTGGTGCCGTCGGAAACGTCGTAGGTGAAGGTGTCTTCGCCGTTGAAGTCGGGCGCGGCCACATAGGTGTAGTTGCCGGCCTCGTCGATGGTGTAGCTACCACCGTTGGCGGTGCTGCCACTGGTAACAGGTGTGATGGTGAGGGTTTCGTCGGTGCCGTCGACGTTCTGGTCGCGGTCGTTGTCCAGGACGTTGCCGGTGACGGGGGCGCTGTCT
>NZ_JBGGKT010000032.1:0-16817 GCF_041287115.1 Mycobacterium sp. pV006
TCACCATGCAGACCAACACCCGAAATCACGTCGTCATCGACAGTGACGGCATCATCTGCATCCTCAGCGACGGCCAACACCAACCCGGCTGCACCATTCCGGTGCTGAACCATTGCTGCTGAACCGCTTCGGCGAAACGGGCGCGGTCCGAAGCGTCTACTCTGCCGTCTGCTGCAGCCGGCCATACCGAGTCGAAGTTCGGCGGAATTCGGGGGCCACCGTCGGCGACGATCGCAAGGCGCGCGTCGGAAACGATTGCTTCCGTGACCAGTTTGGCGGCTCGCTGGGTAAGCCCTCTGGCACGAAGTTGCGCTACACGCTCGAAAAGGTCGGGGTACTCCCGCTCCAATCGGTGCGGAGTATTCGCGTTGGCGATAGCGTCCCGTTTTCCGATTGAGGCGGGCATGGACATGCCGGAGCAGGTGGCCCATTCAGTACCCCAGCGTTGCGCGGCAGTCATGAGCGCTGTTACGTCAGACCAGGTGGTCGCTGCAGCGGCTAAGCGCCAGCCAGCCGGCTCCGCGGCCTTAACTTCTGCGAAGGCGATCAGTGTCGCAGCCGGATCGAGATTTCCGATCCATCGGCTACGAAAGCCCTCTCCAATAGCTTGGTCAGACCAGAGCATCCGCACGCCCCTAGGGACCACAATCCCCGCGGGGACGTAGCCCGCACCGTGATGTGTCAGCACCACAACATGCCGATCGCCAGCCGCTGAATACATCAGGCCGACGGCCCACAGTGCGAAGGTTCGGCAGGATTCGGTGGCGTACAACAGTTCCCACGCCAACCGTTTAACCGTCTGTAGATCGCTCGACTCGTTGCGCCGCCGTTCCAAGTCCCGGGCCGCCGCGGCCGCTACCCGGGACGGCAGCGTCGCGGCGGGAGTTGTCAACGCTGCCGTCGCGACCGATGCGGCGGCAGGCGCCATTGAGGTGTGAGCGCCGCCCATCAATGGGACAGCACCGGCGGACGGTGGAACTGCGGCCGGAACTGAAGGCGGCGGACCCATCGGCCCCGGGGGCAGCAAGGGTGCTGAAACCGCTGGATAGGGATTAGTACTCGACACTACCTGCGGCCCGGCAATAGACGCTGGCACGGCACCCGTGGTCGCTCCTATTGACGGATGCCAGATTCCACTCGGAGATGCCGCCGGCTGCGCCGGCGTCGCAGTGGCTACGACAGCAGGAAAGCTAGTCGTCTGAGCGCCGGTGACCGATGACAGCGGCGCAGGACCACTTGCAGGCATGACCCCTTGCAGCGCGACAGCAGGAGACGGCGATGCAGATACTGCCGGTCGTACCAAACCCGACTGCGACATTCCTCCAGTGCCCGATCCCGGTAGCGGCGATGCCGAACTTCCGAACGCGGCCAACGAGCCTATGGATGAGGAACTTCCTGGTCCGGCGAGGCCTACCCCACTGCTTCCGATGTCACCAACCGCGGCTACGGACGCAGGACTGGCGCTCTGCGCCGGGGGGTGCGGTGACAGCGTTGAAGGACCAGGGGTAGGCCCGGTGCTGACTCGCGGCGCAGTGTTACCAGACCTGGATTCGGCATCAGACGGGTCTGGCACCGAAAGACGAGGCTGCGCATCACCGGTCTCCACTGCTGCCTCGGGTGGACGCTCAGGCGATTCGTCGGATCGCTTATCGGTCGACCGATCGTCATCGCCCGTACTAAACGGATCGCCGTTCGGGGGTCCCTCCGGCAGAGGCGTAAATCCCTGGACGAATTGCACAGTTAGAGCGCGGATCTCATCGGCGGCCCCTACTGCGATTCCTCGCGCCCGCGCGGCAGCACTAGTAATGATGTTGATAGCCGTGGGACTTCTGCTCGGCACGTGTGCCAGTTGTTGATGTGCCTCAGCATCAATCGTGTCAATCATCAGCTCAGCACTCATCTGGATCCCCGCAACACTCTGCATCAGATCAGCGGCAGCCTTATCCGCGTCCGCCTTATCGTCGGCCCGAACCTGAATACGCCTGTAGGCAGCGTGCATTGCTTCGAAACCATTTGACTGCGCCACACCGACAACCTGCAAGCCGTGCAAGGCGACCCGGTGAGCATCTACTGCAGCCGCAGTCGCCACTGCCAGACGACGTTGAGCAGCAGCCCGTCCTTCAGATTGCTCGCGGGTGACCGGCCATACATCAGGCGCCACGATGAAGCGTGAATAGCTACGAGCGGGTGGTGAAGCGGCCATTAGCCGACCCCCGTTGCTTTGCATGCACTTTCAGCGGCCCGCAGGGCACTCGAGTACTGATCAACCATGTCGTTGGAAACGGAGGCGGGTTCACGGCGCAAATCTGCGTCGACCACAGCCACGATCGACCGCCGGACATCAGCGAGCGCATCAACAATTTCTCGTGGTACGCCTGGACCTAGCCGGGTGGCCATATAGTTCAACTCCGCACCCACCGCGCTGAAGTAGTAGCCCTGCACCCCCAGGCTTTGTGATGACTCCCAGTCATTGGCCCGGTCGACGCGATCGATGAAGGCGCCACGCGCAATCCCAACACCGCTCTTGAAGTTCCTCAGGCCAACACACGCCTCAATTGCCGCGTCGTGCTTTTCTGAGGGCTCCGCAGCAGACGTGGACGAGGTCGACGGCCTTATCGCGTGTTCAGACTGCCCACGTGGGAAGATATTGAGACTTACAGCGAGTGACATGATGGCAACGACGGTGCTAACGACCGCGAGGTAGAACGCCAGCTTGCTCACAGTCACTCCGCCACGGATCGAAGCTGTGTCGCGTTCAGTTCATCCACGACAACAAGGGAATTAACTGCTGCGGCCGCTGCAGTGCTCAATGCTTCAACCCGCAGAAGAAGCCCCGCCGCGTGACCCTGCTGGGCAGCGATAGAAGTGAAGTCTGCGAGGCCGGCTGCGGCGTCGATGATGGACAGCCTGCCGCTAGCGATTGGACCGGCCGGTTCAACAGACGCGGCGTCTGAACCGGCCACGCCAGCTGCCGCAATTCCGCCCCACGCGGTGGCCGGTTGCAGATCTAGACGCTCCACGACTCATAAACTACCGCTTCGCACAGACACTTCGCCACAGCTGAGCACACATTCGTTCAGCGGATAATCCCAGTTCAGTGGGCTGATCTGCACTTTCAAGCAAACAGGACACTGCCAGCCGCGTCATGTCCAGAACGTTTGATTCCAGCCAAACTCTCATATGTCAGGATCAGTCACGCTGGTATTGATGCCGCCGCCTGTTTGCATGGCCAGCCATGCCCCATCAAGTGAAGGCGGAACACGACATGCTTAGCATCTGACGGGGTAGCGCCGAGCCAGGGTACGCGTTAACTCCTATTTGGATAGACCACTTTGCCGAGTTCTCGGGCGGCCTCAAATGTGCTGCGGTCCAACTCTTTACGCCGTGCCCGCTCAGCCACACTCGACAATAGTATTTTCATGGCATCCGCGTTCTGGAGCGCGAATTCTACTGCGTCGCATGCGGAACGAATTACCGGAGCGGTGGCACCGTGTTGTTGTGTACTCGATGCACTTCGGACGGCAGCACGAGGAACCTCGACGATGCGAATCGGTTCTCCGTGCCGCTGTGCTGCTGTACGCGCCGCCGAGGCGTCTCTGCGGCACGTGTCAGAGCAATAGCGACGCGGACGCCCCCGCCGGGAAGTGACTTCGGGATCCAGCATGACCGCATCGCAACGGACGCACCGATTCGGATCGGATGTCGGGTAGTTGTCCGCTGCGATCGGTTGATGATGGTCAACGCCAACTGCGCTATGGCTCCCCAAACTTGCGCCGTTTGCGCTTAGAGCCGCGGCGTTTCGAGACTCCGTTGCACGCTGCGCGCCGCCCTCGTCAGCACGCGCTCTGCGAAGGACATTTTGGAGGTCGCGAACCTCGACCTCCGCAAGAGTAGCGATCGACGCGATCGTCTGACCGCGGTCCCTCATCCGCCCGGTAACCGTTTGCAGGTTGACAAAGTGACTCACACGCTTGCGGGCTGCGTCCATGCGCACGTTTTCATTCACTTGATCGAGGCGATCACTCTCCCAAGTGTCAACGGCGCGCAGCCGCTGGAGCAGCACACGAACCGAGGCGGCATCGTCTACGTTGGCACGTTCAAGGCTCGCGCGTTTCTCGTTCGCCCTGCGCTGCGCTTCCACCGCACGCTTGCGCGCCCGCAACTTCCCACTTCCGCTCATAGACGCAAACGTAGGACGGGCCGCGCGCTATCGTCCACCACCGCAGCCACATTCGCGAGCAACTAGGGCTGGCTGGTCGGAATGTCCGAACTGCCTACGATGCCACCGCGCCGTCTACGCAGGGAGAGTCGGTTACTCCACCAGTCAGCGGCAAGCCGATTAACCGTCAGTCGTCGACGGTTGTTCGCCCTCACGGCGGCTTATGTAGTTGCCCCGCGCCGCGCGCCTCTCTGCGTCGGCGGCATCAGCGTTGAACGTGGCGGCGAACTCTGAGTACTTGACGTCGAGCAGGTGCTCGTCAGGCGGCGCCGGTTGCACGGCGGCTAAATTGGTGAGGGCGTAGTAGGCGTAGCGGCTGTCGAGACGGTTTTCCGGCACCAAGGTGATTAGCCGTGGCGTGAGGCCGCACTCGGCCGCCAAGTTCCAAAACTCTTCGATGGTGAAGGTGGTGGTCGATGCGAGGTTTCGGTCGTAGGCTGTCCCGGCGAAGCCGCGGGTCCGACGATCGCTGGTGTGGTACTTGATTTGGACCAGCGCCATGCCTCCGGGGGCCAACACGGTGCGGGCGATTTTAAGGATGGCCCTTACCGCGTTCGCGCCCGTCGTTAGCTCGATCACGTATAGACACAGGAAGACATCGCAGCTGCCCGCCAATCCGACGGTGGCTTGTTCGGGGCAGGCAAGGTCGATGCGCCGTGTCTCGACGGGTGTCGTGCACGTCGCGCGGACTTGTCGGACGCATTCGTCGAGGTTTTCTTGGGAGATGTCGGCGGCGATGAACCGCTGCGCATGGGGGGCGAAAGCCACGGCATTAGCCCCGCCGCCGGCGCCCCACTCCATCACCGTGTTCGGGCTGGGCGAATTAAGGGCTCGGGCGAAGGTTTCATAGATCTTCCAGTGGTCAACACCAACCTCCAGCCAGGCTTGATCACCGATTCCGCTGCGCCAGTGTGAGTTCGCTTCCCAGGCCGATCCAGTGGGCTCAGACCAGTAGCGGGCGGCTTGCCCGGCGATCCGGTTCCGGAATCGCCGCCTTCCCGCTGCTGCCAGCGCTGCTGCCAGGATTCGCTCGCCTCGCACTGCCACGTCGATACCTCCGGCCAAGGACTTGTTTCCGGTTGGGCTGACAGTAACCGGCCTTCCCTGGACGTGGCCGCCTTCGACGCCGGACGGACCCCGCACCAGTCGCCGCAGTCTAGGACTCGATGATCATCCCGCCGATTGGAACGGGTGTCGCGTCCACACCAGTCAGCTAGGCAACCGGGCGCCGACGATCGCTAGCGGCACACCACTGCGCCTCCAGTGACACCTCCGGGCAGCTTGTGGGCCAGCCAGCGCGGGGCCGGTGGCTGAGCGGGCAAGGAATCCTCGGACAGCTATCTGGAGGCTGTTGGCGCTGCTAGAGGGCACGACATTGTGCGGCGCTGAACCCGCGGTGGTGCGCGCATCTGCAATGATCGAGCGAGCGGCATTGTGCAAGGAGGGGGCCATGGCGAGGTCTGACCTGGTGATTGATCTGGTCGAGGCGCAGCAGCGTGGCGACGTCGCCCGCTTTCGCATGCTGGTGGAGGCGATCATCGCCGAGGAGCGCAACAATCAGCACCATCTTGTGGCTGATCGTCTGTCCGAATTGATCACCACTGCCGGTGCTCGCAGCCTGCTCGCCCGTGATGACACCGCCCGCCAGGTCGCTGATCTGGTCACCGAAATTGTGCCTAAGCGGCGATTGTCAGAGGTGCATTTGGCGCCTGCCGTCACGGCGGCGGTGACCGAGATCATCGAGGAGCATCACCGTAGCGAGCTTCTCCGCAGCCACGGCCTGGAACCGCGTAACCGCATCCTTTTGGAAGGTCCGCCTGGTAACGGTAAAACCTCGCTTGCTGAAGCGTTGGCAGCGGAGTTGATGGTGCCGTTCTACGCCGTGCGTTACGAGGGAGTTGTATCTAGCTTTCTTGGAGAGACAACGAGTCGAATCGATCACGTTTTCGAGTTCGCAAGGACTCGGCGCTGCGTGCTCTTTTTCGACGAGTTCGACACCATCGCCAAGGAGCGCTCCGACGCGCACGAAACCGGCGAAATCAAGCGCGTCGTTTCGACGTTGCTACTACAGATCGATCGCTTGCCCTCCCATGTGGTCGCCGTCTGCGCGACCAATCATGGCGAACTGCTCGACCGCGCGGCATGGCGCCGCTTTCAGGTGCGGTTAATACTGCCTCCCCCGTCGCGCGTACAGGCCACGGCTTTTCTCGAGCAGCTGCGTATGCAGCTCGGCGGGAACCTCGGTATGGCGCCGCGCACCCTCGCCGACAAGCTCGCCGGCGCCAGCTACGCCGACATTGAGGAGTTCGCGCTGGATGTCATACGGCGCTATGTGTTGTCGCTACCCGATGGCCGTGTCGAGGATGTGGTGCGCGAACGGCTCAAGCAGCGCAACGCCATGAGGGAGATGTGACCTCTGTCCTCCGGCGCCCCGCACGGTGACGCGCGCTGTCCCGTCGACACTCTGAGCCGTTTCCGGACGCGAACAGCGACGTGCGCTACTGCCGCATCGGCGAGGTCTCAAGAGGAGCCGGTGTTGGTTATCGCCAAACGGCGGTGGTTGAGACTCGCAGACGAAGGGTCGCATCGAGCCATCTACGTAGGACGGCAGTAGTTGATGACGAATGAATCTCGGTCGTATTGAGATGTGGCCTCATGCAGCCAGTGTCGGGGGTGGCGCTGTCATCCTGGTTCGGTGGCGCCTAGGACAGCGAAGAAGACCGACAGCCGGTTAGCGGCTCGGCTTGCCGCGCTCGCCTCACTAGGTGCTTCTGTCATCCATTTCGCCGTCGTTCCCGCCCACTGGCAGGAATGGATGCCAGCGGGCCTGTTTTTCGCTGCCATCGCGCTGTTCCAACTGTTGTGGGCGCGGCTAGTACTCACCCGTACCACCACCCCGGTGCTAGCTCTTGGCATCTTGGTCAACCTTGCCGTTATTGCGCTTTGGTCCGTGTCGAGAACCGCGGGAGCGCCGCTCGGGCCCCACGCCGGTCAAGCCGAACTGATCCAAGCCGCGGACCTATGCGCGTTGCTGCTTCAGATCTATGTCGTCATGGGCGCTGGCTGGGTCTGGCACCGCGGCCTTCAAGGAGAACCGGTGCCCGCCTTCGGCAGTGCCATGGTGCTCCTGGGCGCGATTGGGATCGTCACGTTGGCGTCCACAGTGGGCGCTGCCTCTGGTCTACGGCACGGCCACCACGCCCCAGCCCGCGCTGAAGCAGGGGCTCATCACCACGGACCTGGTGCAGAGCAGACTGACGACCATCACAGCCATCCTGAACCATCCCCTGCAGCGCCCGCTGGGGAGCCCGCCTCCGATGATCACGGAACCGGTGCAGAACACGTCGACGACCATCACAATCACGATCCGGAGCCGACGTCTTCCCCGCCTGCCGTGCGCCCAGTCGAAGCTCCTGCACCAGGCGCTGGCTCTGGCGGCGCGCCTGAGCAGGCTACGCCCGTGCCCATCAGCGAGCCGCTTCCAGCGGCGACGCCGCTAGACGACCACCAAGACCACGACCATGTGCATTGACCTACGTCTGTATGGCCAATCCACGGCCTGACGGCTAGTTTCCGCCCGTCAGGTCTGCCCGCCCGATGGCGTCGCCCGGATGACGCACGATGTCGAGGGCCGACATTCCGATGCCGTAGGTGGATAACCATCGCCTCGGCCGGACTGCGATGAAGCACAGCTCAGCACTCTGAGAGACGATGCGCTCCTCGGCGGCGAGAATGCGACGGAGAAACCAGTCCGCGTGGAATGCCCCTCGCGCGTCGGCGTTTTCGTGGTTCAGTATTGTGGCCGACCCCGCAAACTGCACAGCTGCCGGCGGCATCATGGGGAGAAAGCGGTGCGGCACGGGAATGACGAAGGCTACCTGTGGGCGTCGTCGAATGTTTTTAACCTTGACGTTCGTAGTACGGGTCGTGATGTACAACGTCAGGTTTGTGCCTTCACCGGCCGCTGCGTACGTGACGGCCGTCGCGTGGGGGTTGCCGCTGCTATCGAGCGTCGACAGGGTGCCGAACGACCGTCGTCGAATCGAATTTTCGACAGTGGCGAGGTCGGTCACTGGTGCTCCTTCCTCCGCTTCCCCGGCTCCGATTGGGTGGCTTGTCGCTCAGCTACACGCCGTCTACGGCGCATCCGAAGGTACCGGCGGTCGACGGATAATTGAGAATTCGACCGGCGACTGCATTTGCTTTCTTCGTGCGAAGCTCCACATGGTTGGGAGCGGCGATTCGAACTTCACATGGTCGCCGGATGCTCCACATGGTGGGCCGTCCCCTAACGGTTGAGAACGGCGCGGGTGCTCGCCTCGGGCGTCAAATCGAGGCGGCGCAGAAGTTGCGCGTTGAGCGCGACGACGATCGTTGACAGTGACATGAGGATGGCGCCGACCGACATGGGCAGCACGATGCCGATGGGTGCCAGCACACCAGCAGCCAGGGGCACAGAGATGAGGTTGTACCCGGCGCCCCACCAGAGATTCTGTTTCATCTTGCGGTAGCTGGCGCGGGACAGCTCGATGACCGACAGCACCGAGCGGGGGTCGGAACTGGCCAGGATGACACCGGCGGAAGCGATGGCGACGTCAGTGCCGGCACCGATGGCGATGCCGACATCGGCCTGCGCCAAGGCGGGGGCATCGTTGACTCCATCGCCGACCATGGCAACCTTCTTGCCCTCATGTTGCAGGGCAGCAACTTTCGACGCCTTGTCTTCGGGGCGCACCCCCGCGAACACCCGGTCGATGCCCAGCTGGTGGCCGACACTATTGGCGACGGCTTCGGCGTCGCCGGTGATCATGACGACTTGCACGCCAAGCTTGTGAAGCGCATCGACGGCTTCGCGGGATTCGGGGCGGATCTCGTCGGCCAAGCGCAGGCCGCCGAGCACCTCTCCGTCGCGGATGACGTGCAGAATGATGGCGCCTTCGCCGCGCCACGCGGTGGCCGCGGGGACCTCCTGGGCGCCGACTTCTTCGAGAAGTCGGGGGCCGCCCACTCGGATTTCGTGCCCGTCGACCGTCGCAGTCACACCGACGGCAGGAGAGGACGAGAAGCCGCTGGCGCGCGGCACCGTTAATCCCCTATCCTCGGCGGCTTTCACGATGGCCCGCGCCAGGGGGTGTTCACTGTCGGTCTCGGCGGCGGCGGCGAGCGCGAGCACGATGTCGCCGTCGTCGTCTCCGGTCGCCTCGACGGCGGTGACGGTGGGTTCGCCTTTCGTCAGGGTGCCGGTCTTGTCGAACAGCACGGCGTCGACAGTGCGCATACCTTCCAGGGCCAGCCGATCTTTGATCAAGACGCCGCCTCTGGCGGCGCGTTCGGTGGCGATGGACACGACCAGTGGTATCGCCAGGCCCAGCGCATGAGGGCAGGCGATGACCAGCACGGTGATCGCTCTTACCACCGAGGCATCGGGATTGCCGACGATTGTCCATGCCGCCGCGGTGATCGCGGCGGTGATCAGGGCGAACCAGAACAGCCAGCCGGCGGCCTTGTCAGCAAGGCGCTGGGCACGCGAGGACGAATTCTGCGCTTCGGTGACTAGGCGTTGGATGCCTGCTAGGGCGGTGTCGTCGCCGGTGGCGGTGATCTCGACCCGAAGCCCGGAATCGGTGGCGACGGTGCCGGCTGTGACGGGATCCCCGACGCCGCGGGTAACGGGCCGGGATTCGCCGGTCACCATGGACTCGTCCATGTCGGCGCGTCCGTCGACGATCTTGCCGTCGGCAGGGATGCTGCCGCCGGGTCGGACTACAACGACATCGCCGACGTGCAGGTCGGTCGGCGAGACGGTGACGGTGCGGTCGCCGTCGATCTTCTCGGCTTCGTCGGGAAGTAGTGCGGCCAGTGAGTCCAGCGCTGAGGTGGTCTGGGCCAGCGAGCGCATTTCTACCCAGTGGCCGAGCAGCATGATGACGATGAGAAGGGCGAGTTCCCACCAGAATTCCAGCTCGTGGTGGAGCAGGCCCAAGCTCGCGCCCCAGGACGCGAAAAAGGCGACGGTGATCGCCAGTCCGATCAGGAGCATCATTCCTGGTTTGCGGGAACGGACCTCGTTCAGCGCACCGGTGAGGAAGGGGCGGCCACCGACGACGTACATCACTGTCCCGAGCAGGGGCGCGATCCAGCGTGCGCCGGGGAAGTCGGGGACGTCGTAACCGAGCAGCATCGCGAACATGGTAGAGAACGCGACGACCGGTATGGCGATGATCAGGTTGATCCAGAAGAGCTTGCGGAATTGGGCCACGTGGTCACCGCCGTGGCCGCTATGGCCAGTGTGGCCGGTGTGATTGTCATGGCCGTGGTGTTCGCCGTGTGGGTGGGTGTCAGGGTGTGCGCTGGGGAATTGGTGGTGGGCGTGCCCGCCAGGGTGGGATGTTGCTACGCCGTGGTCATCGCGGTTTGTCATGTTCTTTCCTTAGGGGACTTCGCGTTTCAGTCGACGCGCATTGATGATGTGGGTGTTAGGAACGCACCAAGCGGGCGATGGCTTCAGAGGCTTCTGTGAGTTTGGCGTCAGCGGCCGGTCCGCCGGTGGCGGCGGCGTCACGGACGCAGTGGCGAAGATGGTCGTCAAGCAGTGCCAGCGCGACGCCTTGGAGGGCTTTGGTGAGCGCGTCTGTTTGGGTCAGGATGTCGATGCAGTACCGCTCCTCTTCGATCATTCTGCTGATGCCGCGGGCTTGGCCTTCGATGCGCTTCAACCGCTTGAGGTATTTGTCTTTATCGGTGATGTAGCCGTGGTGGGTGGTGCCTGTTGAGGGGCAGTGCCTGGTGTTGTCGGCGTGGGTCATGACGCTTTCCTTGTGCGTGGTGGTGACTAACTTCGGGTGCCCGGCGAGGAGTGCGCGACGAGGGTCGCGGTCATGCGGCGGAGGCATACTTGTCGGGGTCGCGGTCGAAACGTGGTCCGCATCCCTTGCAGCAGAACCAGTAACGCCGACCGCGATAGTCACGGAATAGTCCCGCCGCTTCGGCGACCGTCTTGTTCACCGGCGTGCCGGGCATCACGGGGCAGGTGGTCTCGTTCTGCGATCCGAGGTCAAGCAGGTTCCTCGCCGTAGGGTCGATGGGTGAGGTATCGATTTTGTCGGCTGCGCCGCTGCAGCAGCAGGCTGACGTGCGGTTCTGATTCTCGGACATTGGTTCTCCTCACAGGTGGCGGTGATTTAACTGGTGGTGTCGGCGGAAGTGGTTTTGAAGCGGCGCAGGCGCAGGCTGTTGCCCACCACGAAGACGCTGGAGAATGCCATTGCGGCTCCGGCCAGCATCGGATTGAGCATGCCCAGTGCTGCGACGGGGATCGCTGCGACGTTGTAGGCGAACGCCCAGAACAGGTTGGTTTTGATCGTCGACAGTGTTTCGCGGGACAGCCTGATCGCGTCAACGGCGCTGCGCAGATCACCGCGCACCAGGGTGATGTCGGAGGCCTCGATGGCGACGTCGGTGCCGGTGCCCATCGCCAGACCGAGGTCGGCTTGGGCGAGGGCGGGCGCGTCGTTGACTCCGTCGCCGACCATGGCGACCGTCTTGCCTTCGGCTTGGAGGCGTGCGATGACGTCAACCTTGCCTTCGGGCATGACTTCGGCGATGACGTCGTCGATGCCGACTTCGGCGGCGATCTGTCGAGCGACGGCTTGGTTGTCGCCGGTGAGCAACACGGGGGTCAGCCCAATGTCACGCATCTGCGAGATTGCCTGTGCGCTCGTCGATTTCACGGTGTCAGCGATGACGAGTACACCGCGCGCCTGCCGGTCCCACCCGACCGCTACCACGGTCTTTCCCTGGGCTTGCGCGCGGGCCTTGGCGTGGGACAGATCCGGGCTGAGGTGTTGCGCCCAGTCGGACAGCAGTGATTCGCGCCCAACGATGACGGCGTGTCCATCCACGATGCCGTGGACGCCTTTACCTTCGACATTCGCGAAGTCCTCCGGAACGGGCAGGGCCTGGAGTTCCTCGGCCGCCGCGGCGGCGACGGCTTGGGCGATGGGGTGCTCGGAGGCGTTCTCCAGGGCGCCGGCCAGTCGAAGCAGCTCCGCGCGTTCGGTTTCCGGCGCTGTGATGACATCGACCAGCGTCATTTTGCCGGTGGTGACGGTTCCGGTCTTATCCAGCACCACGGTGTCAACCTTGCGGGTGGATTCGAGCACCTCGGGACCTTTGATCAGCACGCCGATTTGTGCGCCGCGACCGGTGCCCACCAGCAGGGCGGTGGGCGTGGCCAGCCCGAGGGCGCAGGGGCAGGCGATGACGAGGACCGCGACCGCTGCGGTGAACGCGGCGGCGACTGAGAATCCCGCGCCCAGCCAGGCGCCGAGGGTGATCACGGCGATAGCGATGACGATCGGTACGAAGACGCCGGAAATGCGATCGGCCAGGCGTTGCACTTCGGCCTTGCCGGTCTGGGCGCGTTCGACCAGCTGGGCCATCTGCGCGAGCTGGGTGTCCGAGCCGACGCGAGTGGCCTGCACCACCAGCCGACCGCCGGCGTTGACGGTGGCACCGACCACGGTGTCGCCGGTAGCGACTTCCACGGGTACCGCTTCGCCGGTCAGCATCGAGGCGTCGACAGCCGAGGAACCGGACACCACCACGCCGTCGGTGGCGATCTTCTCCCCCGGGCGCACGATGAACTCGTCGCCAACCACGAGTTCTTCGATGGCGATCTTGGTTTCCGTCCCGTCGCGCAGGACGGATACGTCTTTGGCGCCTAGGTCGAGTAGGGCTCGTAGTGCCGCTCCGGCCTGCCGTTTGGACCGCTTCTCGAAGTAGCGTCCGGCCAGGATGAACGTGGTTACGCCGGCGGCGACTTCGAGGTAGATGTTGGCGGCGCCATGCGACGGCGCCAGGGTGAACGCGAAGGGATGCTTCATACCCGGCGTGCCGGCGCTGCCCAGAAACAGCGCATACAGCGACCACAGGAACGCTGACACGGTGCCCAGCGAAATGAGCGTATCCATGGTCGCGGTGCCGTGTCGCAGGTTGGCCCAGGCGGCCCGGTGGAATGGCCATGCTGCCCACACGACGACGGGGGCCGCCAGCGTGAGCGACGCCCACTGCCAGTACGTGAACTGCAGCGCCGGGATCATCGCCATCGCGACGACCGGCACCGTCAGGACGGCCGAGGCCCTCAGGCGGTGCCGCAGCGAGGCCAGTTCGGGGTCGGCGGTGTCCGCGGCGTGCGGGGTGTCACCGGATGCGTCGGAGGGCATCGGCGTGCGCGGTGTCGGGAGCGCGGCGGTGTAGCCCGTCTTCTCCACCTCGGCGATCAGCAGCGCCGGATCGTATCCGTCAGGCACCGTGACGGTGGCCTTTTCCGTCGCGTAATTGACTGTCGCGGCCACGCCGTCGAGCTTGTTGAGCTTGCGCTCGATGCGGTTGGCGCAGGAGGCGCAGGTCATTCCCCCGATGCGAAGTTCCACACTCGGGCCAGACACCGGTGTCGATGTCGTCATGAAGCCACTGCCTTTCAGTTTCTGATTCGGACGGGATAGCTCAGTGCCCGCCGGCATGGCCGGCGTCACGCGATGGCTCTGGCGCGGGCTCGTTGGTGCCACCGGGTGCGGCGTCGACGACGAAGCTGGCGGTGTGCACGGTGTCCTGGACTTTGAAGTCGAGGTAGAGCAGGTAGCGCCCCGCTGTGGGTGCGGTTGCCGCGAACGACACCGCAGGCCCACCGGTGCCGCCCGGTACCGGCTCGGCCCCCTCAGGGTGCACATGTAGATACGCCAGGTCTCCCTCACGCAAGGCGACGAGATGGCCGTAAGCCCCCAGGTAGGGCTGCAAGGTCATCACCGGCCGGCCGT
The DNA here is from genome assembly GCF_041287115.1 of Mycobacterium sp. pV006. NCBI lineage: Bacteria > Bacillati > Actinomycetota > Actinomycetes > Mycobacteriales > Mycobacteriaceae > Mycobacterium > Mycobacterium sp. pV006. The sequence goes on from NZ_JBGGKT010000032.1 coordinate 14,038, forward strand.
CGCGCGTGACTGTCGCGGTGAGTTGGTGGGAGACGCCCGCGGTGAGTGCACCGTCCAGTTTCACGGTGTATCCGGCGATGTCATCCACGGTGCGTGTGGCACTCGCCACCGCCGGGACGAACGCGCCGGCCACCTGCACGGTTCGGGTGAGGGTGAGTTTGGCGCTGCCCGCCCCTGCGGGTTGGAAGTCGGCGAACACGCGGTAGGTGCCGGCGGCGTTCCACGTCCACGGCGTTGACCACGTGCCGGTGGCCGCGTCCAGCCTTGGGTGTACATGGGCGAAGTGCTGGCCGTCGGAACGGACCACGATGAGGTGCAGTTGCTTGTCGTGCACGGTCGCGTAGTCCAGCAGCGGCGTGCCGCCCGGGTCGACGATGGTGAAGCTCATCGTTCCCCGATCGTTGGGTGCGCTGGGGGACCGCACCGGGCTCAGGACGTATCCGTCTTCGGCCAACGACAACCCCGGCGGGTCGGCGAAGGGATCGACTGGCGACGCCTGCTCGGTCGGCGGCGCGCTGTGATCCGCTGCAGCATCGGAAGTTTGGGTCTGGGGAGATGTCGCCGCGGTATCAGGGACGACCGCTGCGGCGGTGACGTATGCAGCCGTGAACGCCACTGCCAGTCCGGCGCCAATCGCTGTCAATCGTCCCGCGGCGTTCATGCGACACGCACCGCCGAGTAGCCGGCCTCGTCGACGGCGTTGAGGATCTGCGCGTCGTCGACGGGACGGCTCGACGTCACGATCAGGGTGCCGGTTTTGGCGCTAACTTCGACGTCTTCAACTCCGGCGACCTCGCTGACCTCTTCGCGCACCGACAGCTCGCAATGTCCGCAAGTCATTCCTGTGACGGCGTACGTGCTCGTGCTCATCACCAATCTCCTATCCTCGACGGGTGTAGATACCCCTACCGGGTATACGTAAGAGAGCATATACCCCTTGGGGGTATGCTTCAAGGGTTACTTTCCGGGGTCATTGGTTTGGTGTCGACGCGCGTAGCGCTATCCCGGAACGACGGGAGGGATCAGTTGGTGGTGCGCGCGTTGCACGTCGGAGATGATGGCTGGCCCCTCATGGGGGAGGTCGTCGGGCGCGGCGAACTGATCATCATGCTTCATGGTGGGGGTCCGGATCACTACAGCATGCGACCGCTTGCTGACCGGCTCGCTGGCCGGTATCGCGTTGCGTTGCCTGACATTCGAGGGTACGGAGCATCGCGTTGTCCCGACCCGACGTTGCACCGATGGGATCAGTACGTCAGCGACGTCATTGCGATCGTTCACGCGCTCGATGACACCTGCGCCCACCTTGTCGGCGCCGGACTGGGCGGCACCATCGTTTTGCGGACGTGCCTCCAGCACCCCCGTATCGCCCGGTCGGCGGTGGTCATCAGTGCTGAAGCGATAGAGGACGATGCGGACAAAGCCGCAGACACCGATCTGATGGATCGTTTCGCCGAGCATGCCCGTTCCCGCGGTCTGCAGGCCGCCTGGGAATTGTTCATTCCTGATCTTCAGCCGCTGATCGCCAACCTGGTCGCTGAGGCTATTCCGCGCGCTGACGCCCACAGTGCGGCGGCCGCGGCGTCAATCGGTCATGACCGCGCCTTTGCAACGGTCGAGGACCTCCGGCGCATCGACACTGCGACGCTCGTCATCGCCGGCGACGACATCCGTCACCCCGAGTGCTTGGCCCACAGCCTCGCCGATGTCCTTCCACGAGGGGTCCTCGCCGAAGTTTCGATGTCCCGCCAATTCGTCAACGCTGAGGACATGGCACACGCTTTCGGCCCAGCGATCGAGAACTTCCTTCGCAGAACATCGGACCGGGACACTCGGGTCCATAAAGACTAGGCACTAAGGACGGCGGCAGCAGTGAGGGGCCTCACGCTCCGGCGGCAAGCCGCTCGGGGGCAGCCTGTCGCGGTGCTGTCAGCCGCAGCAGGACTTTCCCTCGCCGGCCTTGCCTGAGCGGCGCCCACTAGTGACACGACCCACCGCGCACAAAGCGATGCATTTGGCGATCGACCGTGCGGTCTGGCTTTGCACGAGCTGCCGAAATCTTTCTTGTACGCTCACCAGCGATACGCCTTCCAGTCGTCGGGCTACCCGCCCCGGGTGATACAACGAAGGTACCCCTGAGGGGTATACGGTACAAGGGCAGCCCGAGCTAGGCGCGGCGGTGGGTGACTGGCCCACGGCGCATATCCTGCATTACCCGTGGCGGCGGATGGCTCCACGCCTGATTCGATGTTCCCCGTTGCTGGCGCCGCGGTAAGTCGATTAATGGAAGGCCGTAGCATCGATTCGTGGCGATGATGCGGGATGGCGGTGGTATCACCGGTGAACCGCACTGGGGCGGGACTGCACTGCTGCGACCTGGGGTGTTGGCGTTCACCGGATCGATTGGCACCACCGACCTACACGCCCACCATGCCGTCCAGATTGTCACCGCAACAACACCTTTCACGATGCGTGACGAGCACGGCAACCAGCATCGCGGCACCAAGGTGGTCGTGCCCGCCGATGCGCCACACCGAGTCGAAGTCGGCGCGCCGGAGGGCACCGTAGTGTTCTTGGAACCGGAGTCTGCCCCAGGGCGCTCGGCGCACCTGCGCGCGCTTCGGTCCGGCTGGACTGTTGCTCCGGTGTTGACGTTCACCCGCCGACGTCCGTTGGCCGTCGTGGTCGACGAGCTGATCGATGTCCGTTCTCATTGAATCTGGGGCACATTTACTAGTCTGACCTGCATTGCCCCAGATTGGATGAGAATTTCGATCGCG
>NZ_JBGGKT010000033.1:0-8749 GCF_041287115.1 Mycobacterium sp. pV006
CGCGATCGAAATTCTCATCCAATCTGGGGCAATGCAGGTCAGACTAGTAAATGTGCCCCAGATTCAATGAGAACGGACACCACCCTTGCCGACGCCCATGATGTGACACTGCTGCACTACGACGCTGATTTCGAGGTTGCCGCCGAGGTACTGCCCTTCGAGCATCGGTGGGTGTTGGAGCGGGGCAGCATCAGTTAGGTCGCGGCAGGGCGTGGTGGAGCTGAAACCCGTTGGTGCGCAGCGCAATATGTAGTGGGTTACTTGACATAATGTCGCTTATCGGTAAATGAAGGTAGCGAGTTGCATTAGATGCCTTTGAACACGCACCGTTACCAGTTAGGCGATCTGCCGGAACACGCTGCGGACGGATGGTCCGTCATACCGCGGCCCGACATCTGATGTCCTCGTTCGCTATACCTCGCCCACCAACCCCTGGAGCTTTCTGCACTTGTGCGATCCGCATTGCCTGCCGGCCACGGCGCGGCCCGCAACGACAAGCGGCCACGAGATCCTCGCGCTGAGTTGCCATTCGACAACGCCAAGGCCCCGCCAACAGACCCCACACGGCGCACGTGCCCCACCCCGCCCCGCGTCATCATTGCGTCACTGTGACGTATTGACGTCGGATCCCGGAGAGCATTGCGATCGGCGGCTTCCCGCAGTTGCGCGGCGACGTCGCCCGTCAACGGACCGGCGTGCCCGGGCCATGCGCTCGATGGTTGAAGTTCGGCGAGCCTGCGGATGGACTGTCGCGCCAGATCGGTGTCGACGTTGTATGCCCGATGCGGTACGTGCGGCAGAGACGTTCGGGCGGTTTCGGTGTCCATGGTGTAGAAGCAGTCGCTGACAAGCGCGATGCGGTCGGACGCACGCCAGAGCCCGATCAGACCCGGTGTGTGGCCGGGCAGATGGATGACCTCGAAATCAGCCACTGGGTCCCCGTGTTCGATTGTCGCCGAGACATGCACCGGGCCTCCGTCGAACAGCCACCGCAACGGCCTGCCGATCAAGCGCGAGCGCCGACTGACCAGAGCGAGGTCGACGTTGTGCGCCCCTCCGTCACCTTGCGCGTCAGCCACCTCGTCGGGGTGACAGAGCACCGGGACGCCGAGCCGCGGCGCCGCGCCGCGATGGTCGAAGTGTGCGTGTCCGAGGATGATTCGTGTGAGCCCACCCAGAGCCGATGCAGCGTCGGCGATCGCGCGCGCCATGGGTCGGATACCGGCGTCATACGCCAACACTCCGTTGCCGTCTCGAACCAGATAGACGTTCATGATCCTCGGTACACCACCGCGCAGGATCCAGATTCCGTCGGCGACTTCTTCCACTTCGTCGGTCATGCGTGCCAACTTCGCCACTGACGCTGACAGACGTCCGAGCACATTCATCCGATGGGCCTCACCACGGCGGGCAGGCCGCCGACCGGGTCACCGAGGGTCCGCCGGTCGATCTTCCAGACGTAATCCTCGGCGATCGACCATTGGTAGCGCCGCAAGGAGTTGTGCATCACGGACTTGATTTCCATCTGGGCGAAGTACAGACCGATGCATTTGTGCACTCCACCACCGAACGGAAACCAGGCGAAACGGTGGCTCTTGTCCTCAGCGCGTTCCGGGGTGAATCGTTCGGGATCGAATGCGAGCGGCTGGTGCCAGACATTCGGATTCTCGTGGACCGCTTCTGGTGACACGAACACCAAAGTGCCTTTGGGGACGAAGTATCCCGCCAGCTCGGTGTCCTCGATCGCCTCACGCGCGAGCACCGGTACCGGCGCGTTGAGGCGCAGCGACTCCTTGAGGATGAGGTCCAGGCAGCTCATCTCCTTGAGATGGTCGAACGTCAGGTCGGCCGGCAACTGCAGGGACTGCACGCGTGCCCGCTGCTGCCACTGTGGATGCTTGGCCATGTAGTACGCCATGGTGCTCAACGCCGAGGTCGAGGTGTCGTGGGCGGCGAAGAGCAGAAAGATCATGTGGTCGATGATCTGGTCGTCGCTGAACCGGCCGCCCTCGTCGGACCGCGCGCGGCACAAGATGGAGAACAGGTCGTTGGATTCGTGCCGACGCTTCTCGGGAAGCAGCCCAGCGAAGAACTCCACCAGGACCTCACGACCGCGGGCCGCCCGACGCACCGCCCCACCGGGAATGGGATAACGGACCATCGCGGTCGGGCCGCGAAGGCAATCGAGGAAAGCGCCATTGATCCGGTCGGCATCGGCGCGCGACAGATCGACGCCGACGAACACCGACAACGCGGTGTCGAGGTTGATCGCCTTGAATTCCTCTGCCAATCGGACGTTTCCGGTCGGGAACTGCTCCAGGGCATTCCGCAGGACGGGCTGCATCTCGCGGAGGTAACCCTTGAGGCTGTCGCTGGTGAAGGCCTGCTGGAATATCAAGCGCTGGTGCCGGTGGTCGTCGAAATCCATCAGAAGCAGACCACGTTTGAACACCATGCCGATCAGGTACTCCCAGGCCGGCGCGTTGGCGAAGGCTTTGCTCCTGTTGATGATCGCCGGCTCGGCCGTCTCGGGCGTCAACGGCAATACGCACTTGCGTCCCATCAGGTTGTGAAATGCGATGTCGCCGAAACGCTCTCGATTACGGCGCGTCGCGCCTTTCCGATCGGCGACCGTCCGGAGCAGCTCGACGAGCCCAGGGGCTCCGCTTCCATGGATCGGCTTGAGCTGCGAGCCGACGGGAATTGGGCACAACTGCTTGGTCATGGAGCAACTCGCGAGGTTTGCCCGACCGGTGTGACCACGATCTTGAACATATCTGTGCCCGGTCGGTTACACAACGACATCCGTCATCGCCCCGCCGCCACTGTCTGGGGATCCAGATCGAGGCGGCGCAGAAGTTGCGCGTTGAGCGCGACGACGATTGTCGACAGCGACATCAGCACAGCGGCCGCCGCGGGAGGCAGCACCAGGCCGAGCGGAGCGAACACGCCGGCAGCCGCCGGTACGGCCACGACGTTGTAGCCGGCAGCCCACGCGAGGTTCTGCCACATCTTGCGGTAGCCGGCGTGCGAGAGTTCGATGATCGACAGCACGGCGCGCGGATCGTCGGCCGCGAGCACCACACCGGCGGATTCGATCGCGACGTCGGTGCCGGCGCCGATGGCCACACCGACGTCGGCCCGGGCCAACGCCGGCGCATCGTTGACCCCGTCGCCGACCATCGCCACGCGATGGCCACGCGCCTGCAACTCGGCGACCTTTGCGTCCTTGTGTTCGGGCAGGACGTCGGCGAACACCTCATCGATCCCCAGTTCGGCAGCAACAGCGTCAGCGACCTGCCGTGCATCGCCGGTTATCAGGGCCACCTTGATATCTCGATCGTGCAGCGCGGCGATCGCCTGCCGAGATTCCTCCCGCACCGCATCTTCGAGCGCCACCGCACCCAGTACCGCACCTTCCTGCACGACGTGCAACACCGACGCGCCGCGCTGCACCCAGCCTCGCGTGGCTTCGCTGACGTCGTCGGGCACCGAGAGTTGGAGATCGGCCAGCATCGCCGGACCCCCGACCGAGACGACGCGCCCGTCGACCCGGGCACGCACTCCCCTGCCGGGCAATGACCGGAAGTCCGTTGCGACGAACCTGCCTTCGTGCGGAACCCGCGAGTCGGCCGCGGCAACGATGGCGCGGGCGACAGGATGCTCGCTGTCCGACTCGACCGCCGCAGCCAGCGACAGCAGTTGCTCGACATCCACGCCCGCGGTGGCGACCACGTCGGTGACCCGATGGCGCCCCTCGGTCAAGGTGCCGGTCTTGTCGAAGAGCACCACGTCGACGGTGCGCATCCGCTCCAGCGCGAGCCGATCCTTGATCAGCACCCCGGCTTTGGCGGCGCGTTCCGTAGCGATCGCGATCACCAACGGGATCGCCAGCCCCAACGCATGCGGGCATGCGATGACCAAGACCGTGACGGTACGGGTGACGGCGTCGCCGAGGTCGCCCAACAAAGTCCACGCCGCGAACGTCAGAATGCCGGCGATCGCGGCGTAATAGAAGAGGAATGCGGCGGCCTTGTCCGCCAATGCCTGTGCACGGGACGAGGAAGCTTGAGCTTCGGCCACCAGGTGCTGGATGCCGGCCAGCGCAGTGCCATCGCCGACCGCGGTCACCTGCACGCGAAGAGCACTGTCGGTGGCCACGGTGCCGGCCACCACGGCGTCTCCGACCTGTCGGCGCACCGGTTTGGACTCACCGGTGATCATCGACTCGTCCACTTCGGCGCGACCCTCGGTGACATTCCCGTCGGCCGGGACGCGCGCGCCCGCGCGTACCAACACCACATCGCCCACGCGCAACTCGTCGAGAGCGACGTGTTCGGGTCCGTGGTCGGTCAATTTCTCGGCGGTGTCGGGAAGCATCGCCGCCAGTGCGTCCAACGCTCCGGAAGCCGAGCCGAGCGCCCGCATCTCCAGCCAATGCCCCAAAAGCATGATGACGACGAGCAGCGCCAGTTCCCACCAGAAGTCGAGATCGAATCCCCCGATGTTCAACGTGGTCGCCCACGAAGCGAGGAACGCAACGCTGATCGCCATGCCGATCAGCAGCATCATCCCCGGGCTACGGGCTTTGAGTTCCGCCCATCCCCCGGTGAGGAACGGCATGCCGCCGTAGAAGAAGATCACGGTGCCGAGCAGCGGTGGCAGCCACGTGACGAGACCACTGTCGGGCAGTGTGTAACCCAGTAGGTGGGCGACCATCGGACTGAACACCACCACCGGTAGCGACAGAATCAGGCTGACCCAGAAGCGTCGGCGGAACAGCTCGGTGTGCGCCGCATGCCCGCCATGACCTGCATGGCCGGCATCTGATCCGTGGTGTGCCATCACAACTCCCAAATACGCCATCCTACGGCCGTTCGCCCAGTTCCGGTCCCGAAAGTGATGTCACGACCGGCATTTTGGATACCGCCCCGAGATAGCACGAGCATCTGCAGGACGTGACGCAGATCGCATCGCCGGGTCCGACCTAGCTCCCACAAACGATTGCCCTTGGGTTAGATTGACCCGGTATCGCTCTTTCAGCAATCTTTCGAGTCTTCTTGATTGAGCACTGAAAGCGGTACGCGTGAGCAATTACGTGATACCGCGCGGCAGGCTTTCTGTCTCAATTAGCATCTATTCCAAGGAATTTCATTATTCCCATTTACCAGTGGACTCTTAATCGCCTCAGGCAGAGCCGGGCACCCCAAATATTGCCGCGCACGTCAGCAAACTACATAGGTCTTGTTGCACAGGAATCTCTTAGCTAGTCTCGCGACGGCCGTCAGGCCTGATTCCGCCCTCACTGACACAGGAGAACCATGGAGCTAGCGCTCTCAGCTCACGATGAGCACGACTCGACCGGGCAGCGGCCGAGTGCCCGGTCACGACACAAACGCGCCGTGCTCGCCGGCGTCGCAGTCGTGAGCGCGTCGGTGCTCACCGTCACCCCGGTGACGCCGACCCCCACCGCACTCGCCGCCGCGGCCACGCAGTCCCGTGATGTCCAGATGGCCGCCTGGACCAACCCATTCACCACGTGGCAGAACACCCTCGCGACCGCCTCCGAGAACGTCAACTACGGCCTCAACGAAGTGCGGACGAAGTACCCGGTGTGGTTCGGCGACGTGTTCCGCGGCTCCTCCACGATGTTGCGGGAACTCGGCGGGGTTTTCGGCAACACTGCCGGATGGCAGGCGCTGATCACGGATCTGCCGGAATACGGCGAACGCATCCGCACGGCGCTCGAGACTAGCGCCGAGGACAGCGAGGGCCAGTTCGACGGCCTCGGCAAAATGCTTCAAGACGTGTCCGGGTACTTGCGGCAGGCCCAGTTCAACAACGCCTTCGCCGCGGTCAACGAGTACTTCCTGTGGAGCCTGGGCGCCGGTGCCTGGCCGCTGTTCGACGTCTTCTACATGCCCGGCCAGATCGCCGAAACCCTGGGCGCAGGGAAGCTGGCCAACGTCTTCGACGTCCTGCTGACCGACAACGCACTGGGCCACTACACCGAATCGCTGCTCGGTCCCGTGGTGACCGCGGCCTTCCAGTTCACCGAGGTGCTCGACGACATCGCCCTGGCGATCAAGGCCGGCGACTGGACCACTGCCCTCAGCGAGACCGTCAACATGCCGGGCAAGGTCACCAACGCATTGCTCAACGGCTACACCCCGCGGCTGGCCATCGAGGACGGAAAGCCTTGGCCCTGGGTCGGACTGCTCACCCCGAAGGGTGCCTTCGAGACCTTCTTCATCAACATTCCCCGAGATATCGCCTGGGCGCTGAAGGTTTCTCGCGAAGAGTTCCTGGCGGCCAAGAACCCGAGCGCTGCGACCGCCGACGTGTCGTCGGCCGAACTGGTATCCGAGGACCGGTTGGTTTCGCTCGAGGTGGGAGCACGCGGCGAGGAGCGAAAGCTGGGTGCGACAACACCTGTCGTCGACCGGACGGAAGACGACGCGGCGACCGAGGAGTCCGAGACGCCTACCGCGACGCCCGCGCCGACCGAGACCGAGGCCACCGATGGCGAGGTCATGGATCCGGCCGAGGATACGGCAGAAGCCGAGGCGCCCGCCGACACCGAGGAGCCGACCGAGACCGACGAGGCACCCAACACCGCTGACGAGGCCGATGTCAGTGAGGACGTCGCCGACGAGGCCGAGTCCACGGAGTCCGACGAGGCCACCTCCGACGAAAGCACGTCCGACGAAAGCACGTCCGACGAAAGCACGTCCGACGAGACCAAGTCCGACAGCGACTCGTCGACGACGTCCGGCGGTTCGTCGTCGGGTGGTTCCGACGGTGGTTCGTCGTCGAGGAAGTCCTCGAGCAAGGACTGACCGATAGTCACCGACTGTGGCCCTCTCTCTCGAGGGGGCCACAGTTGTGTCTGACCGTGGAATCAGTTCGCAGAGACGAACTCTCGTGACATCTCGGCCAGTCGTGCAGGTTGACCCGCGACCGTTCTCACGACCGGAGCAGGACGTCGACGTGCAAGGGGGCGCACAGGTCGATGAGCCACAGTTGATCGGCGCCGGTGGCGAAAAGCCGGGCGAAGGTGACGTCCTGGATGAACGCATCGCTGCAGCGGTCTCCGAAGAACACGTAGGATTTCGCGTCGTTGCAGAGCCGCGACATCCACACCAGACCGTCGAGGCCGCTGTCATGCGCTGCCTCGGCCCATCTGACCGTGTCGTGATACGTGTCGGCGCCGCTGGCGGTGAGATCGCCGGCGGTGACCTTGAGCGTGCGCAGACCGAGTCCGTGCAGAACCCCGATGGTGAGCGGGCGGGCTACCTCCAGCCGAGCCATCACCGTGCGTGCGTACGCGTCGTACGGCAGGATGCCGCCGCTGACTGGGACGTCGTGCAGCAGCGTCTCGGCGATCGCCGCCTCCTGGGTCGCCGCGGCATACAACACCGGAACCGTTGGCGTGCCGAAGAACGCGAACCGACTCGGCGACCCGAAGCCGGGATTGAACGTCGTCGCCGAGCGGCCCTTGGCCGCGGTGAACACGCGATACAGCCGGGCTCCGCTCTCGAGGACGGTGGTGCGTGGGGTGAAGGGTTTCGGCGGTGCCGGTGTCACCACTGCACAGACCATGCGCGCCGGGCCGCGTCGACGACCCGATCAGGTTGGGCGGCCACGAGGTCGACGGGTCGGAGTCCGTCGAGATAGGTCGTCGGCGCGCACAACCACTGGACCACACTGCTTTCCGACCAGTCCGCCTCGTCAGCGAGTTCGCGCAGCGTCCGGATCACCGGCAGCGGTCGTCCGTCGGCGCCGAACTGGAAGCCCGGGAAAAGGACCTGGTGACCGCGCGCGATCGCCAGCAGTGCGCCGTCCCGGCGGGTCGCGGCCGCCAGGTTCCGCGGCGCGCTCGACTTCGAACCCATGCGCCGGCCCGCCTCGGTGCTGGTGAGCAGGCCGAACTCGGCCTCGATCCGGTCGTACAGGTTCCGCTCGGCTTGGACCGCGCGCGCCACGGATGGTTCAGCGTAGACCTTGACCGAGTCGAGCGCCTCCCCCAGCGCGGCAGCGCTCTCCTGGATACGCTGCGCGACGTCGATCAGGTGGTTATGTGCAGCGGTCATGAGACCCACCTCATCGGAATCGTGCGAAACATGCATCTGCAGCATACCGCATGTTCCGCATGTCCAGAATCACCGCTCGCAAGCTACTCCGTCACCGTCACCGTCGAGACCGGTGCGGTAGCCGGGTTGCCCGGCGTAGAGCGGTGCAGCTCCGGCGGCACGGACCGCCTTGCAGTTCGGGTAGTACACCGCGTCGTCTTCGGGTGGGATCGAGGCCGGTGCGACGGGCGGTGGCACTTCGGTCGGGGTCGATGAGGTAGTCGAAGGCGCAGCCGTAGTGGTCGGGGGTTCCGACGTGACGTCCGGCGAGCAGTTGCTCAGTATGCGGGCGATCGCATCGTGCTCGGCTTGGGTCACCCACAGTCCGTAGGCGCTTTTGACGTCGACGATCCGCGTGACATAGGTGCACCGGTACGACCGGTTGGGCGGCAGCCAGGTCGCGGCGTCGCCGTCGCCCTTCTGCTGATTGACCGCACCGACGGTGGCTTGCAGATTCATCGGGTCGTTGGCGAAGTTCCGGCGCTTGACCTCGTCCCATTGCTGCGCGCCCTTCTGCCAGGCGTCCGACAGCGCGACAAGGTGTTATACGTAATCTCGTATCCGTCACGTTGACGTAGCCGGTAGGCCTCACGAAGCCAAATTCCGACCGTCGATGA
>NZ_JBGGKT010000034.1:0-8567 GCF_041287115.1 Mycobacterium sp. pV006
CTACGATGCCCCACGGAGCGACCAACCACTGGTCGCAATCCAATAGATCGAGCCTCCAGTAGAACCAGGGCGGTTCACTGTCACCCGAATCGCGCAGCTTTGAGCGAGACACTGTCATTGTTGTGGCCAGTCCATCCAACGAAGACCGAACCGAATCAATGGCGCGGAGCACTAGCTCTCCAGCGACTTCGCGAGACTTTCGGCGATGTGCCTTGACAAGAAGGGCGGGACAGCGGAGCCGATCATCTTCGCTACGTGTGGCTCAGACTTGCTGATGAAGTCGAAGTCGTCATCAAAACTCTGCAGGCGCGCCGCCTCGCGCATCGTTATGCCGCGGTCTTCGACGGGGTGACCGAAACAACCCGAGCCGAGGTAGTTGCAGCTCTTCGTTATGGTCTTTGCCGGCGCGTCCCAACTCAACCGGCCGTAACTGTTGTAATAGGCAGATTTGGTCTTGAGGTGATCTGGCAGGTCAGACGCGATCATTCCGGGCTTCATTGCCCGGAGGCGGTTAAGTACCCGTTCGGAGGGGATTCTGGCGACGTGGTTCATCGGAGTGGCCGTGTCACTTCGCATCGCCAAGGCATAGCCAGACACCGTGGGGCGATAGTGCTTCACGGACTGTCGACCAAGCTCACGGTTGGTCGCAGCGGGCAGATCGCTGATGGCATCACCCACAGTTACATATGGAGCAAGATCGTCCTGCGACGTCGGCTTCGAGATCGGGACACGCGCATGAGTGGGTTCGGGCCACTCGTAAGGACGCAGACCCTTCTGGACGGCGACAACGAAGGCTCGACGCCTTACTTGCGGTACGCCATAGTCGGCGGCGTTGAGAACCGCCCATCGGACGCTGTACCCCATCCCATCTAGACGACGAGCAATTTCAGCAATCGTCTTTCCACCATGCGACGTGACCATCTGGGGCACGTTTTCAATGACAACCCCCCGAGGTCGCAGTAGGTCCACCACGTTTAAGTAGTACCTGAACAACGTGTTCCGCGGATCGCGACTGTCGAGGGGATTGCGCGTATACAAGACGCTTCCGTCGGCGAGACGCACGCCGTTACTACGGTTCTGACTGAACCCCTCGCACGGCGGCCCTCCTACCAGCACGTCAAGCGAGCCCTGTGAATCCAAACCCATCGGCTCTAGTCGCTCCGTGAAATCGCGAGGCGCCAAGGCCGTGATGTCACCTGGAATCAGGACGGGGTAGTTCCCCTCTTTTGCGTGGTTATGCGCGAATGTCTGCAGGGCTTGTGCGTCTATGTCGGTACCCAATACGACCTCATACTTCCCCGTGCGCACAAAGCCGTGCGACAGCCCTCCACAGCCAGCGAACAAGTCGACGATGCGCATCTTCATGCCGCGGTCCCTTCCAGACGCTTATCCAGGTAATCGTTGATGGCTTCCTCCATGAGAGCAGTCCCTGAAGGAAGCATTGGTATTCCACCAACACCCACCGACAACCAGCTCATGTAGAAGCGGTGGTACCGGTACTTCTCCCTCTCCACGCCAGGAAAGGCGATCAATCCGGCGTGCGCTAGACGCACGTGTGGCGGCTCCTTACTGACGATCGCGTCCCGGTAACGATGCAATACGTTGACATCCTCGGCCAGGGGCCCTGCGATGCCATATCGGGCTAGGTAGGAATGATCTTGGCCAATGCGGTACTTCGCATCGATTATCAAGAACCGGGTTCCATCCTCGACCTCGATAATCGCGTCCGGCTCTTGGTCGGTAGTTGGAAGGCCGACGAAAAGCCTCCTGTATTGGCATCTGATCCGTCGTCCGGACCGGTCCGCGAGGATTATGGTCGACTTGCTGCCGGCGGTCATCACGAGCTGGCTCCCGGCACGTTTGACTAGCGGGTCGCTGCTCTTAACAACGGTCGGGAAGCGGGTCTTGAGAATCTGAGTAATCCGCAGAAACACCCAGTACTCGTACATCGTCGGAAGGTCTTTCAATCCAACCGGCTCTGAATCTCGAAGCGGTTGGAGCGCCAGCCATAGGAGTCGGAGGTCTCGAAAAGCTCGTTCATACAGTGGGTCTCGCAGCCGGACATGAAGAGTCGGCACATGGTGAACGGGCCTGACACTAATAAGCCGCAGTCTCCACTGTTCCGCTGCTTGCGCGAGGGCATAGATCGGCGCAGCGAGATTCGCATCAACCTTATTGAACCACCTTGCGGATACGACTGATCGCGCCATTGAGCGCAGACGATCGACCTCCCAACGAAGGTAGCCGTTGAGTGGCGTCGATTCGCTTTGCCTCAGTGTGTGCGCCTGCAACGCGTTTCGGTGCTTCGCGATCGTTCCATACGACCGGCGAGACACTGGCTTCGCACCCCGTAATCGGTCAGCCATGACGATCTCAGTCGAGGTCTCGAGCTGCGGCCTCAGACGCGGCAGGAGTCGTTCCATCGACTCGAAGAGCCGATCGGCGGATCGGTGAACCATTTCCAGCCATTCCAATGGAGCGTCTTGGCTCCCTTCCCTGGGCACAAAGCCAGCGCCGGCCGCGCCGGCCAGTGATGCGGTCAGAGTCGGAGCTAGTTCTTCCAACTCGGCCCGTATAGCCTCAAAATCACGCCTGAAGTCGATTTTTGTTGGAAAGCACTCCATTCGAATCGTCATAGTCCCGAGCGGCGTATCCCACCTCCAGGCCACATCTCCAACTGCGCCGCGGTACCGAATCTCAATGTGTTGGAGGTTATGGTGGCGGACTATCTCGGAAGCAGCGTCGGATCGAGGAGAAGTGGTGACGGTGGTCGCTTGCGGGCCGGTCAGATAGATCGCTATCCGCGAGTTCTCTGCTATCAGTGGGCACCTCAGCGGATACGTCACAGCGTCGACCGAACCTAGAGCGGTGCCGAGCACCTCGGCGGAAGCCTCGACTCGGCCGTCCCAAGCGAAGCTGATCTGTGTTGCCACCGGCCGGTCGTGACTCGGAGGACCTTCAACAACCACACCGGTAAACGTGAACTCGCCAGCGCGGCAAACGATAAACGGCGCTGCTTTCACCATGCGCTGAAGTATCCAAATTGACTGTACTGTTCAAGCATCGCAAGAAGCCGCTCCGCGGAGCGCGGATAGCGACTGACGGCGATCTGGGGTCTTAATGATTCAACCGATACCTCCTCGGTCACGTCGACTTCGAGAAGGACCGCCAGCGCACGCCGAAGCGCAAGCGAAGCGGCGGGAGTGGAACCTTGCCACTTAGGCATCACACAGGTCCGAAGTCCAACGTCTAGCACGCTGTCTCTCGGTAAGACCGAGAAAAAGCCGTGACGCTCTGCTAAAGCCAAGAGCATCACCAAGGCGTCACGCTGCCGATAACCGATCGGTCCTCCGAGAGGAGCGGCGACGTCCATAAGCGCGGAAAGCAGAGTCGCGACGGCTTCAAGATGTTCCGGGGCGTACCTAGAAGCGAGGAGCGATCTAGGACGATCAGTCAATAGTGAAATAAGGCTGGGAATATCTGGTAAGGAGAGGCTCGCATCCTGCGCCGCCTCGCTCTTCTCCGGCGGAGCGGCGAACAGGTCGACATGATGGAGGTCGTATACCGCCGCCCGGTCAAGGACTTTTGGACTCAAGGTGCGGGTGGTCTCGTCGATGTTCACGGTCCCGATGAGGTAGACGCGATCGGCAATACACACGTCAGGGACTTCTGCGTCGGGCGGGGCAGGGGGCAGTTGCACATTCGCGCTCCACATGTGACCGTCATCCGCGTGGCGCCAGTCCTCTGCCGCGCTCAGTACCTCCGCGAGGTAGTACTCGGGCGGGGCTAGATTCATCTCATCGAGTCGGACGAAACGCAACTCGTCAGGTGCGTCTTGACCTGCGATCAACGCAGTGAGTAGAACACCAGGAACGAAAGTCTGCGCGATCTCTGAGTAGTAGCCGAGGCTATCCTCCGACGAAACCCAATTCGGCTTGACTTGAACGTCGTGGAAAGTGCCGCCGATCGCGCTACACAGATGGCGGACAAGGCTTGACTTGCCGGTCCCACTCGGACCCGAAAGTATGAGCCATCCGCGACTGGCCAACAGCAGTAGGACCGATGCAAGCTCCTCAATCCCGATGACGTACCCAACATCGTCGAGGTACCGCCGCAGCGCATCCAACTCCCTGGCTGATCTCGATACAGCATCATCACCGGCATCTTTGAGTGCATCGGATACCGACCCCGGGGTTGCTGAACCGAACCATGCGATATCCGAACTGGGCCGCCGGAGGACAGGCACCAGACTGCCCTTCCGTTCGGGTATCACTGATCGGACCCGGTCTACCTCCTCGACAAGCCCCTGACGACGTGCCTTGCCCACTGCGGCAGGGATTTGCATCGGCGTAGCGCCCTGCGGAAGAAGCGGCCGAAGGTCGTCGCTAGTGAATGTCTCGCGCTCCGCGGCAAGCTTTTTGATCACTTCGACAATCTGATCCGTGACGTTCGCCATTAGACGCCCCCTGCTCTGTCGCCACCCGACTTCTCTGCGCGAGCCCGTCGCCGCTTGTACTCTCGACTCCGTTTGTTGTGGGCATCTCGACAGATGTCACAACGACAGCCAGATGAATACGCCGTTTCTGTTCCGTGTTTGCTAAGCACACGACCCTCTGCCCGAACCCGGGCTATGTACCGACGGTGCTCTTCGGTTGATGCCTTCCGGCATTCCGGACACCGGCAGCCCAAATTGCCGTAGCCGTTGACCGTGCCATGGCGCGGATCGTCCGGCGGCAGGGAGTAAAGCCACGGCCCATCCGCACGATACCTCTCGCCGCCCACGCGCGATAGCATCCCATTTCTTGCGTGCGCTGCTGAGACGACACACCGCCGCGCTGAACATCCCGAACGAGTCACGACCGCTCACCTGAGGCGAGCGATGTGCAGCCACATGAGACGGAGACTGTAGGCGGGCGGGACGCCGCGGCGGTTCTCGGAGCGGGCCCCCGACGAGGTGGCCAAGGCCGTGCGCGCCGCCGTCACCTGCGCTGCGAACCGGCGCTAGCCTTGCTTGGCGTCCCAGGAAAGCACAACCGTCGCCGCGCTGGCCAGCTCTTTCCTCGCCTCCAGCATGTCGGTCTTGGTCGGGCTGTGCCCGTTCCCACCGCGCCAGGGCAGCGGAAAGCTGCTCGACCGGTTGGGTATCACCGGTCGGCCACCTTGCGAGCCAGTTCGCTGAAACGCCACCGCTTGCTGGGGTAGACCCCCGGCTCGCTGTGGGCGTGGTGCAGATTGTTCATCGCCGCTGCGACCGCTGACGGCCTACGACGCAGTCGGCGGGCGAGGGCCCGCACGACGGGATGCTCCTCACCGAGCCTGCCGTGCTCGCGGTACACATCGTCGACGGCGATCAGCTCGGCCTCGGTCCAGGGCTGGCGCGACGGCCCGTCGCTCTCGAAACTCCATCGCAGCGCCGCCGCCAGGCTGGACATATACCGACGTTCGTAGGGTTCGCGTTCTTCCTTCGGCAGCTTGTTGCGCGCCCGCAGGGCAGCGGACGGATGTAGGACAAACAGAAGGGCAGGCTTCTCACCGAGGTTCTTGGCCGGCACGGTGAAGGGCCAATGCAGCTCTGGCGCTTGCGGATACAACGAGCGCAACGTGGTCGCCGCGACCTTGCCAAGGCACACGACCAGCTTGGGCTGAATGGCGTCGAGTTCAGCCTTGAGGCGGGGGACTTCTTTCTCGATGTCGAGTTGTGTGAGCCGGTATCCGCTGGGCGGGTGCCAGTCGACGACGTTGGTAGTGAACACTTCGTGTTTATTTCGTCCGGCTTCCTGCAGCGCCCGGTCCAGTAACCGTCCACTACCGCCGTCGAACGGAATCTGCGACTTTTGACGGCCGAGACTCTCCCCAACGATGACCACGGGCGATTCCCGTGAGCCCTTCTTGCCCGCCGCGCTTTGGCTCGTCACCTGTCGTTCTCCTTGGCGGCCAATGTGCGGTACACGGTGGCGCGGCTGACCTTGAGCGCCTCGGCGATCACTGGTACCGGCTCCCCGCTGGCGCGCATCCGCTCGGCCAGCGCGATCTGGTCGGCGCTCAGGGCGCGGGGCCGGCCGATGGGCAGGTTGCGTGCCTTTCGGGAGGCCTTGGCCGCGGCTCGACGCTCGCGGCCCAGCTCCAGTTCCAGTTCGGCGAGCGAGGCCAGTACCCCAGCCACCATGCGACCGGTGGGGTTCGAGGTGTCGATGCCCTCGCGCAGCGAACGGAGCACGATGCCGCGCTCGCCGAGGTCGCGGATCGTCAGCATGACTTCGGCGGCGTTGCGTCCCAGGCGGTCGATGCCGGCGACCACGATGGTGTCACCGGGGCGGGCGTAGTCGAGCAGCGCGGCGAGGCCCGGGCGCTGCTCGCGGGTCGAGGTGCCGGTCAGCTTGTCGCTGTAGACCCTGGCCGAGTCGACCCCGGCGCCGGTCAGGGCGTCGGTCTGGGCGTCGAGTGACTGATGCCCGGTGGACACACGGGCATAGCCGAGGAGTTGGCCGGTTACCGGCACGGCGGCGGTCATCAGCACTCACCCGGGTGGTGGGTTCCACACTGGGTGCATAGCGGGGGCAGCTTGTCGGGTCGGCGGTGGGGGCCGCCTCCGAGGTTGACGTTGCCCAGCGGGGTGAGCTTGACGTTCGAGTCGATGGCCTGCAGCTGCGACAGACGGGCCATCACCAGCTTGTGCAACTCCGGTGAGTGGTCGTGGTTGAGCACCTCGCGGTACAGGTACGACTGACTCTCGGCATCGGACGGGGCCGGGTGTAGTTGGTCGGCGAGCGTGAGCAGCAGTGTGCGTCGGACCATGGCAATGCTGTCAGCCGAGCACGGGATGCCGTCGCGGTCGGCCTCTGCGGACATCTCCTCGTTGGAGAGTCCGCGGTGCATTCCCTCGAGCACCAACGAAAAGCGAGTACGGCCGACATTGGCAAGCAAGATGTTCTCTAACTCTGTCAGCACTGGTGTGGTCGCGAACATCCGCCGATACTATCTCAAAACTCAGACAAAGGTAGTTTTGATACGCGACAACTTTCGAGACAGCCGGACAGCGACTACCGGGCTGTCTTCGAGCGTGCCAGCAGCCGTCTCGAAACTAAAGAATTGCGACAGGCCAAGTCTTGTCTGGCGCACCGGGGTCATCCGTTCGAAGGGGTCGTGCGGGGTGGGTTCATGCTTGGTCGGCCAACGGTACGTAGCGTCGGCCCGCTTCGTTCGTCGCGCTGCCTACCGATCCAACCCTTGCCAAACGATCAACGGACATAGTCTTCCTTCATGGGACATCAGGTTTGCTCAACCGCCGGCTGCGGCAACCTAGCCGCGTTCACCACGCGCAGTAGGCCGGCATGGTGCATCGACTGCCTGGACCAGATACTTCTGGAAGCTGGTCTGACGGCCGTCGAGCCGTTCAAGAGCTTCAAGGACTGGTGGCTGACAGCCTGCGTCACCTGTGGAGTGCAAGCCCATTACAGGCTTGAATACGTTCTCGGCAACAACGCCAAAGATGAGAAGACCTGCCGTGCGTGTCATTGGAAGGCGTGGTCGGCAGAAGGGCGCGCTTATATGGCGAGTCATGTGCCCGACGCGGAACTCGCGAAGGTGGCCAGCGAGCAGTTAGGTCTGCCCCGTGGGCGGTCCCGTGAACAGATCGAGATTGCTGTCGTGGACAACGGCTACGAACTGGTGGGTATCACCTCTGAACTGACAGGCGATTCCGGCCACAGCACGGTGGTCGTGCGGTGCGTGAAGTGCGGGCGGATCAGCGTTAAGCGACTGGGCGACATCGGTTGGGGGTGCAACTGTGCGCGGAACCAGAACCGCTCGAGCTATGGCGGCAGGAAGGCGCGACCTCAACTTTTGAAGGATTCGGATTCCGACTTGCTCGAGTGGTGGGACCACGAACGCAACACGGTCGCGGACTTCGACACGGTCAGCCTGCGAGCAACCCGTGTATGTCACTGGAGGTGCCCGACATGCGGGAACCGCTTCGCCGAGAAGGTCAGCACGATGGCGACCCGAGGAGGAGTCTTTCGATGCGCTCAGTGTGAAGCGGAGTGGAGAAACAATTGGCGCGCCGAGCACGCTCGGTGGAAGCGAACGTCAATCGCCGATGTGCCCGTCTTGGCCGCCGCGTGGGCCGACGACGCCGACCCGCGCCGCGTCACTGTGGTCGGCAGGGGGTTGGAGGCGTATCGCTTCAAGTGCCCTAACGGCCACACACCAAGGATCAGGCCGCTGCTCTTTCTGGACCGCGGCTGCCCTTATTGCAGAGCCAACGTCACGGCGAAGAAGAATCGGCACTACCTCGCCGACACCGATCCCGAGGTCGCCTCGCAGTGGCACCCGACCCTCAACGGAAAGTTAACGCCGCAAACTGTATTGTCGACCTCCAAACGTAATATCTGGTGGCACGCGGATTGCTGCGGCTATGAGTGGCAAGAGCCTGTGAGAGACCGAAACAAATACCAGCGATGGCGCTGCCCTCAATGCCGCACCATCTTGGATGTCGACGGACATGAAAAGCTGCCCACTGGCGGACATGAAAATGCCCATCCGCGGCCAATAAGTACTGCCCATCGGCG
>NZ_JBGGKT010000035.1:0-8362 GCF_041287115.1 Mycobacterium sp. pV006
TTCAGATCATCCTCGGGAAGGTGCGCCCACTTTCACGCCCCCTCACCGAGGCTCATCCACAGGTTCTGATCATTGCTCGAACCGGTGTCGCCGGGACTCGGGTGACGCTGCGGTTCGACGTCGGCCTCATCCACGTCGCGGCGGGCAACATGCTGCTCAAGACGTTGCCAAACCCGTTCTCTATCAATGAGTGTCAGAGCATCAAGGGTGCCCGACCTGCGACTACGGCGCTGCCCGCACCGCCGCCAGCTGGGCCGCAGAGTGTCCAGCGGCGAGTTCCCAAAGATGGTGTGGTGATGGTCGCTGGACAGCGACTTCGAGTGGGACGAACACACGCCGGCGCCATCGTCACCGTCGTGGTCGAAGATCATCACTTCCGCGTGCTCGACGGCATCAAGGAGCTTTCACTGCACGTGCGGAGGTCAACCAAACCCATCCGCAACTTCAACGCTCACCGGCCCCGGAAGCGGTAACCATGTCCCGGTGACGATGCGTTACCTATGTCCCGAGACCACACAGGTCACCTTCTTGGATCGGTGAATACGCCGACTTCATCGGCGGTGTCCAGGCCCATCCGCTGCGCCAGCAACGTGGCGGCCGGGGCATTGGGTGAGGCTGCGACCAGATACCAATCCGCTCGCTCGGAAGTGCGGACTGACCGCCTCGACGGCTTCGGCGCGCTAACGGCAGCGCTCCACGGGATGTCGTAGAGGACACCTGACCAACCCCTGAACTATCCGCACGGGGCGGGGACTTTTACCTGGCCACCAGTGGGGACATCAACTTGGCCTTGGACACACGGACTGGTCAACACCGCTGCCGACCGCAACGCGTCCGCGCGATCACTACGAGCGCTGGGAGCAGTCGTGCGAAGTCGAGGTTCGGCTGATCATGCACGAGGCGCGGCAAATCATTTCAATCGTAACTCTCGCATGCGGGCATTGATGCTGAGCGCGTGGCAGTTACCGTCGCGCGTTCGACGCATCCCAGATCGAACTCGGTGCGTAGTCCCGATGCAAACTCGAGATGCGGCTTACGGTTCAGCATTCAGATATTTCCGCGGAGGGCGGCCCACGGCCAATACGTCTCTAGGTCGTCGAGAGTGACAATCCGCCGCCGTAGCCCTTTGCCGATGCTTGGACCTGCCGCAAGCAAGTCAAGCAAGCCTTCATAGCCGGGATCGCCGGGCATCAACGTGCGATACCGGTACGTTAGGTACCCGCCCTCGACCACAACTAGCAACGGACGGTTCGGCGGAGGTGGGTACTCTGTGACAGATCCGAACGAGAACTCGATGCGAGAATTCCGATTCGACTCGGGGATAACGAGCTGTCGGCTTGTCCGCTCAAGGACGCGACCGGCGGGTGAGATCCTCTCCAACGTGATGGAGCGGTTCATTCCGGGCTCGAGGTTGAAGAACTGCCGGGCAATATCGAGATTGAAATGCACTTGTTTCCAACGGTTCCCGGCTCCGGGAACTTCCGCAACCAGACAAAGCTCCGTGCCAGTGAGCAGATCGGGAACTCGATCAGACATAAGAAACTCGATCAGAGATCATCGTTCTCACGAATCCGCGACGGCACACGCATGATTTCCTCGTATGGGAGGACCGTCTTACCGGTCGACTTCTTCGCTGGAGGCTTGGCCGCGATAATGATGTACTCGTGAACGTTCTTGAAGAGGAAGTTGGGCGGATATGGGTAGCTGCCGAAAATTGGCCGCTGACCGTTAGCTGATCCCCACTTCCCCCCAGTTCCGTCCTTATTCCAGATGATCTCGTTGACCAGAACGAAGCCAAGCTCGCGAAGGAGAAGGACAAGGTCGGACGCGAGCGGGAACGTGAGGAGCCCATGCTCCGTGTGCTGGTTGACATTAGCGGTATTGACGCAGAACTTCCGACCCGGAGCGAGCACGCGGAAGACGGCTGCGAAGGCCGGCCGCAACGACTCGACGAATTCTAGGTAACCGCTGGCATTTCCGAGGTTTGCGGCACCGCTGCCGTAGTCAGCCTTGTTCCAGTATGGCGGACTTGTGATCGCCAAACCGATCGAGTTGTCCTCTATGTCTAGAAACCGAGCGTCACCGAGCGATGGCTCGAATAGATTTCGGGCGCCGTTCAACAGCGCCTTCTCGCGAAGCATTCGCTCGACATAGGCTTCGTTCTGGTCGAGGCAGAGTCCATATCGGTTGAGCTCGGCAGCGACGAGTCCTGTCGTGCCCGTACCGGCGAAGGGATCGAGCACAGTCTCGCCGACGAAGCTGAACATTTTTATGAGGCGGCGCGGGATTTCCGGGGGGAAGACAGCCGGGTGCTCCGGGTCAGATGTGTTCGCAATGCTCCACACCGTCTTGGTGTACTCGCGCCACTCGTCCTTAGTGATAGCGCTTGCATCCCGTTGTTCTTTGCTCACCAGGAGGTTCAAGGTGTCTTCCTTCGAATCAGGTTGCGTCGCTCGGAATCGAGGTCCACGACGACGAGCTGTTCATGCCATTCGGACAATCGCTTCGTGTATTCCATGCCGATGAAGGCTCCTACTTCGTTATCGATTTCGTCGACCAAGCTGGCGTACATCCTCGTAGGGTAAGCCACTGTGGTGCGGCCACGGTTGGTGCTAACTAGCGGGTTCTGAAGCGCCGCTTTCCAGAGTCGATCCCCAAGATCGGCTAGCCGCTCAACGTGACCTGCATCGCCAGTTGGGACAGGGATACGCCGGTGCAGCGTGCCGGTGACATGGAAGCCGTCTCCCGTCACATGCCAGATCCAGAAGGCGAGGCGACTGCAAAGCAGGGCGTAGGCAGCTGAGGCATGCAAGTCAGAGTCGAAGTGCAGGATCGAGAACCCGTTCTGCGAGTTATGCCCTTCAATAACCGCCCGGTACGGGTCGCGCAGCACGCCGAGAAAGTTGTAAGCAGTTGGGGCTAGGGCTAGCACGTTCGCCCGCTCGTCATCTTCGAACCTTACGATGCTCGTCAGTGGCAGGAGGCGGCGTTCGGTGTGCCAGTGCTCTAGGTACCGCTGGCCGCCTCCACATGCAATAAATAGGTCGCGCTCCCAGTTAGTGCCAATCTTGGGGATCGCGTATGGCACGCCTTCCAAATCAGCGATCGACATGACTGGAATCTCGGCGAGCGCGTTGTTGCGCGTACGGCTTGTCCAGCGGTAGAGCGGGCTGGCGGTCAAGCTTCGCGGAGCGCACTTGTCGAGATGGACGACCGCGTTCCGCGTCTTGATGTCGTCACCGAACAGGGCATCCGGTACACGGTCGAACGAGAGGAACTCAAGCGATCCGGGCTGCTCTGCCAGGTGCTGCCGAAGGTCCGGGAATGGTGCGCGGGTTGACGCGACCACCGATAGCGGCAGCACGACCGCGAGCGCGCCGTCGTCAGGCAACAAGCCTACACACAGCTCAACGAACACAGGGGAGATGTCCCGGCGCGCCGTCGACCCGGTCACCGGGTGGAGTTTACGTATTTGGCAGGCGGCGACACTCTGCTGCAACGGCGCGTACGGCGGATTCGCTATCACGCGCGCGAACCCCGAGGTCACCGTCTCCGGAAAGACTGATTCCAGGCGCCAGGGCTCGAAGCGTCCGAGCGGGTGGCCATCGACAGGCCGGCCGTCAGACTCCGACGTGAGGGTGGGCTGGTGGAAGGCCGACCCAGTGTCGATCAGCAGCGCATTGCCTGTCGCGAGGTTGCGGCGGAATTGGTGCCACCGCTCCCACGGCGCCGGTCCGATCGGACTGTGGATCATATCCTCGGCTGTCAGCACGAACGAAGAGGTCTCCGCCGCAAGCGGGTCGAGATCGACACCATAAATACGGTCGCGACCGCCCGCCTCCTGATAGATCGCGGAGAGCACCGCCCGCAGGAACACTCCACTCCCATGGGACGGATCGAGCCACAGATGGCGATCTGATGTCTCGGTTGCAGATAAGACCCGCTGCACCATCAAATAAGCGACATCGCCGGGCGTGTAATAAACGCCGGACGCCTTACGCATCCGACGCTCCTGAGCCGTGCTTTGGGTGTTCAGGACATCGCGTCTTGTTGCGGCAGCCATCGGATCGAGTAGGTACGGCAAGAGCGCACGAAGTTCGATCGCGTTCGTCACCTCGATCGATACCTTCATCTCAGGGACATCGCCGAGCGTTCGGCCACTACCGGTCCAGAACCACTCATGCGCGGCTAACAATCCCTCGGCCGCGCATTCTGCTCCCACCGAGGCCGCGACAAGCCACTCGCTCACCAGCGCCCACGCTGCTCGACGAGCCTCATCGCCGCTGGTGATCGTGAAACCAAGACCGGCACGAGACGGCCGGTAAAGGTGTTCGAACGGCAGATCGACCCTCCGTTCGACCTGGCCAGCAACTGCGCGCACAGCACGAGCCAAGCGCTCAACGCGCGGGACTAGCGGACGGTTATGCCCGGGAGATGACGGCGCGACCCAGTCGGGTAGAGATCCACGGTGTGTCACGTCGTAAAGATAAGGGGTTGGACCGACAGTACCCGCGTGCACGCGCCGTATGCCCGATAGCTTATGTGCGTGACTGACTACGCCATGTTCGCGAACGCTCGCGCCTTCGCGCATGTCATGAGTGGCGAATTGGCTTCCAAGAGTGGAACCGCGTCGGCAGACGCCCTCCGGCGAATGTCAATCGGAGAACACGTCGTTCCGCTGTTCGAGTCTGCACCTGCTCACGGTGAGGAAGACCTCCGAGCGTTGGACGCGACCTGCGAGGCACTCGCCCTCGACTGCGACGAGGTGCTCAGCGCCTACAACAGAATCGCCGGTTCGGTCCCGTGCATACTGACGGTAACTGCGGCTCCGCAGGATCGGACGGTCAATGGCGACAACATGGTGGTCGTTACCGTCGACCTGGGTGACTTGCGTACACCGTTGCCGTCGAGCGATTTCCTACGGCTTAGGGCATTGAGCGATACGGTGGCGTCCCAGTTCAAGGGCTCAGCGCCTGCACGTGCCATACAGGAAGTGCCCCGCAGTCTCATTACTAGCGTGAGCTTGGCGACGGCGCCAGACCGTGATGACGCTGCGCTGTTTCGTCAGTTCACATTGGTCGAAGCGCAGAGCGTCGAAACCGCCACGGCGTTACTGGCGACGGCTGACCGCGCACCGCGCGAGGGCGACATGGCCTTCCTAGTTACCCGGGCGACTATGCCCGGGCTGGTTACGGCGGACGCTAGTGGGAAGCTCGGGCAAGTACAGCAGCCTATAGCACGCACACCCGAGGCGATCAAGGAACTCCTGATCGATGCTCAGCGCAAGGCTACGGCCGCAGATCCCTTTAACGCTGATGCGGCAATCGCGGCGACAGAAGAGCTAATCGGACTTCTGAGCTCCGATGAGCAAATTAAAGCCATTGACGACTTCGCTGCCTTTTATGAATTTCGCCTCCTAAGCCGCGCCGTCACACAAGCCATAGAGCTTGCCAAGCGTCCGCTGCCTGACGACGCCAGCACCACGGTCGAAGTCGAGGAGTCAATCGATGACAGCGATGCAGCAGCTGCTCTGCAAGGCTTGTCGGTAGAGGCCGTTCTCGCTGAGCTTCCGGATGGCTTTTCCATCGAACGAAGCGTTGTAGCTGCAGCCGTCGCATCCCTTCGCGCCGGGAAACATCTCCTCCTCGGAGGACCGCCGGGCACCGGCAAGACCACCCTTGCGGAGGCCCTTTGCCGGGCCGTGGTGGGGACGAACTACGACGTCACCACCGCGACCGCCGACTGGACAACGTTCGACACCATCGGTGGGTACCTCCCTGACAATCAGGGCCTCGCTTTCGTGCCCGGCATCGTTCTCCGGTCGCTACGCACGGCAGGTTGGCTCATCATCGACGAAATTAACCGAGCGGACATCGATAAGGCCTTCGGCCCGCTCTTCACTGTGCTATCCGGTGGCGAAGGCACGGTTGGCCGCACTTCTGTGCTGCCATACACCACCAGCGACGGCAAACCGGTCACTATCGTATGGTCAGCTAGCGCCGGAAGCTCCGAGGGCACCTACGCCATAACCCCGTCGTGGCGGTTAATCGGGACACTGAATATTTCCGACAAGGCGAGCTTGTTCCGTCTCTCCTTCGCATTCCTTCGCCGTTTTGCCGTTATAGACGTGCCGCTCCCGGCAGCCGAGGACTACCGCAAGCTCTTCACCCGATGGTTCGGCGCGCT
Organism: Mycobacterium sp. pV006; assembly: GCF_041287115.1. Taxonomy (NCBI): domain Bacteria; kingdom Bacillati; phylum Actinomycetota; class Actinomycetes; order Mycobacteriales; family Mycobacteriaceae; genus Mycobacterium; species Mycobacterium sp. pV006. The sequence goes on from NZ_JBGGKT010000035.1 coordinate 6,187, forward strand.
CGGCCGGCCGGACACCGAAAAATTCGTTGATGTCGCGATGGCTATCTCGACAGGACCAGTTCCTATCGGGCCCGCAATCGGGCGGGACTTCGCGCAGTTGATTGTTGAGGGCTTGACCGAAACTGCGAGCGGTACACCTACATTTGCGAACGAGGTCGAAGCCATCCTGACCGCCGCGCGCCTATTGGTTGCACCGCAGTATGAGGGACAACCACTGAACGCGGGTGAGACGCTTCTAGGCATCATCGATACAGCTATCGCCACAACCAATGAGGCTGCCCGGGCCGGCCTGTCCGACGCGTTACGCGAAGTTGCGCTTTCGTGAGCCAGATCGACAGCAGCATGCCTCCGGCGCTCCGGAACGTGATGCTGTCTGAAGTAAAGTCGCTCCTGCCGGCCTTTCTTAGCGCCGCCAGCGTCGAGCGCGAAGGCACGGTGAACGCCGCGGTCGAGCTACTGGGCCTGCCCGAGTCCGAACTCCGACGCATACTCGCCGTTCATGTCATGCTGTCGACACCTATTCGAGAGCTCGTCGACGAACTCCCAACCGCCGTAAGGCGCCCGTTGACGTCATCGGTGCGTCCTCGGGTCGCTGGCCGCACAGTAACCTCAGGTATCGACTGGGCTGCGACGGCACGACATCGGGCGACTTCCAGTCCACTCGGCGACATTTGGGTCACCCGGCCCGCCAACCGTATCTTCGATATTCCGGAGAACCGCGCACTGGCCTGGGTGCTTCGTGTGCTTAAAGAGCGCGGCATCATGGCCGTGCCGCCGACAGGCGAAGCGCCAGGGGCATGGGGAGATGAGATTCGCCACATGACCGGAGTGGTCCACCGCGCACGGCGGACGGCTTGGTTGGAAGGGGTGCCCGACATCTGGCCGGGCGATGATGCCTACCCACGCCTCAAGGCCGATCGCAAGGGCTTTTACAGGATTCGCGTTGCGGGCGCAGCGCGATACTTACGTCGCATTCTAATTGCGCCGTCACCAGATGACATAGTTCAGGCGCTGAGCGAGAGATTTTTTGAGCCGAGGCAGGATTGGAAGTTATTTGAAATCGCCGTGCTGATGAGAATCAGCCGTTCCCTTTCCGAGTTAGGTGAACAGCTTGATCCGACGCGCCTGTTTCACGACGGCAGAGGGCGGCCGTTCGCACGCTTCAGCATTGGCCCTAGCCGCGAAATCCGGGTTTGGTATCAGCTGTGGCCGCCAAGTACTCGCCCATCGGAACTGGATGACGCCGTCCGGTACTACGGGTTACCAACAGGGGGCAACCGCCCGGACATCGTCATCGAGCTGATTGAGGACGGCAAGTCAGCACGAGCGATCGTACTCGAGTTGAAGGCATCGACATCCGGCTCTTATCTCGCCAGCGGGTTCTCCCAGCTTCTTGGCTACCTACGAGACCGTGGACGGCTGCTGAGTGCGTCGGCGTCGGGTTGGCTCGTCGCACCCCCCGGTCCGGGGTACACGTCGAAGGCACCGGACGGACGAGCGCTCTGGGTGACTTCTTCTGAAGAAGTATCCTCGGCTGTTAGAGCAGTGGCTCTAAGTCCCGCTCACCCCGGATGTGCTTAACGTAACCCGTCCGTTGCAATAACTCGCCGACCTCGGAACCCGTGTGGAGTATCGGCTCCGGTTGAATCCTGAACAGCTTGCTCCGGTTGAAAGGCTCTGTTGCACGACTAGGTGACATCTGCGTTCGCTTGCCCGGCGTGGGCAGGCTGGAACGATGTCCTTGTGCCCAGGCCCTACCCCCGCGAGTTCCGCGAAGACGTCGTGCGCGTCGCCCGCAACCGCGACGACGGTGTGACGATCGAACAGATAGGTCACGAAGATTCCTGCACGCACTGAACCATGACGAGATGGTTGGATCCATGGGCCCCGTCGGCGCGGCGGGCGACAACGCTGCCACGGAGAGCTTCTTCAGTCTGCTGCAGAAGAACGTGCTCGATCGACGCCGCTGGGACACCCTAGAACAGCTCCGCATCGCCATCGTCACCTCGATCGAACGCACCTACCACCGGCGACGTAGGCGAGCCGGCCTCGGCCGGTTCACCCCCGTGGAATTCGAAGCCATCATGACCACACTGGTGTCAATGGACATCTGAAACTGCCCGTGGGCGGACATGAGAAGTGCCCGTAGGTGGCCAATAAGAACTGCCCAGTGGCG
>NZ_JBGGKT010000036.1:0-5806 GCF_041287115.1 Mycobacterium sp. pV006
TGACCTTCAATCACTCGGCTGCGACACGCCGGTACCGCTGATCAGGTCCGACTCGTACACCACCTTGGTGGACGCAACCTACTTCGGACTGGTCAGCACCACATGAACGCGAGATGAGTTCTAACAAAGGAGTTTAAGCGATTGGATACTCCAGCGGACTACCGGCAACGTTTGAACAGTCAAGCGATCGCTCTACTCGCCTGTCCAATCTGCCATGGAAAGCTTGCCGCACGAGGCGATAGCGTGGATTGTCAAAACTCAGATTGCCGTAAGGCATTCCCTGTTGTGGACGACATCCCTATCTTGATCGACGAAAACGACAGCGTTTTCGCGCTCAATGATTTCGTGGCAAGACGCGACACATTTTTCCCTTCCCGCCCACCACTCATGCAACGCCTTCGCGGCATCGGACTCGCTCCGAGCATCAGCATGAATTTGAAATCCAAGGGAAATTACGAGACTTTCGCTAACTTAGTGCTGGAGCGGAACGTCAGACCGCGAGTCTTGGTGCTCGGTGGCAGTATCGTAGGCGAAGGTATGGAGGTTCTGTTAGAACACACAGATATTGAACTGATCGAATCAGACGTAGCCTTCGGACCACGCGCGACAATTATTCTTGACGGACATTCCATCCCTTTCAAAAACGAAGTCTTCGACGGAGTCATCGCTCAAGCGGTGCTCGAACACGTAGCTGATCCCTACAAGGTGGTGGAAGAAGTTCACCGTGTTCTGAAACTCAACGGAGTTGTCTACGCAGAAACACCTTTCATGCAGCAAGTGCACGCCGGAAGATACGATTTCACTCGGTTTACCCACTTGGGCCACCGACGCTTGTTCAGGCGATTCGACGAATATTCAAGCGGCGCGGTGGCGGGCGCCGGCACCGCCTTGGCTTGGTCCTATCGGCATTTCCTTTTGAGCCTAAGCAACACCCGTTCGGTCCGTCGTCTCTTGTCAGCGTTCGCTGCGTTCACTTCCTTCTGGATCAAGTACGTCGATCGCCTGACGATCGATAAGCCGGCATCTTTCGATTCGGCTTCGTGTTACTTTTTCTTGGGCATCAAAAGCACTGGTACCCTAACCGACAAAGAACTAATTGCCCAGTATCGCGGAGCGATGTCGTGACCGAGTCACATCACCGCACGCTGACCGACGAGGTTCTTTCAGGCTGAGTCCTCCAAGAACACGCGTACTTTCGTATGACGCTCGCCTTTCTCGGGCCCTTGTCGGCGCTGGCTCAGGATTTCGTAAGTCCCAGGCCGAGAAATCCCGAGCCCGGCACAGAGTGCACTGGTCTCACTGCAGCGGCAACGACCGCGGGAATCTCGCGAAAAGTCGGGTTAGAGAAGGTTTGATTTCTCTCACGTCCTTCGCTGCGGCTCCAGAAACCGGCAGCTAGGGCCGCGCACGGCGGACCTGCAGCCCACGAGTGCGGGCTGAATAGCTCCTAAATGACGGTTTCGTCAACACTATGCAACATACGTACAACACTAAGAAGATACCTATCGCCGTGATAAACGGCCGCGTAACCCAGTAAGAGGCAAAGCTCATGATCATCGCTGATGCCAGATATGGGTATGCAGCTGTGCCGACCACACCTGATGCCTCAAAGTCCCGCCAAGCCAGCTGCGAGACAATGCCGAGACCGAAACAAAAGAGAAATACCCATAGCCCGAGGTCAGCGAAATAGTAACCGTACATCGTCAGCCAGATATACCCACCGTCGAGACCGCTAGACCCAACGTCGCGGAATTCCTGGGCGTAGACAGCAGAGCTGCTGGGAAGCAGGGATTCTGTCATCGATCCGACGATGGGAAGATTTGAGAGGAAATTTAATGCGAAAGCCCCCGTCCCGCCATAGCTACTCACAAGCTGGCCATCCAGAAGGGCGGCCAATCGGTTGAAAGAAGCCAATGAGTAACCGGCGACAGTGGTCCAGAGGCTATTCACATCAGACGACTGTCCTCGGACATAGGCGAACAACACAAATGCTCCGAATGCAACGCCGCCAGATAGCAAGAGCATCCAGAAACGTCTCCCGGAGGATCGGTAGCCTTTACGATATTGGTCCAATAGCTTGATCACTGCGAGTCCGATGATCAACGGCAAGAGTTCATATCTGGCAAGTTTTATAGTGGAGGTAAGGATCGATAGTAATATCGAACTGAGCATCAAAACAAAGACTGGCCGACTTCTGTCACCAGATAATCTCAACGCATATAAAGCCCACGCCACTAGTATCAGGATCGCGCTGGCAGTAAGGAAGGTCCCTTCCGTTGCTAATTCCGTTTTTAACCGGTGACCGGTCTGCTCGCCGCGGAGGAGAGCTGAAACGATAACGCTATAGTTTTGCCGAAGCAGGACCCACGCCGAGGCGAGATTGATTCCTATGACGATGAGAGCGACAGCGATGACACTTCGACGTCTCGCTTCTCTCTGCGACGAGTCCAGGCATTCTGCAACATTCCTTCTGTCTGGAAGTAGCCTGGCAGCGGCGATTCCAGCATGCAAGCAAAGTACGCACCCCGCCGAAAATAACAACATCCGGATGTTGCGACCAGCGACGTACGACTCGAAGATCAGACTTTCGTACAGACCGCTGGGAAAGAAGAACGCGATCAACGCATACAGCAGGTAGAGATACCCCAGCGAGACAGGACTTATCAGGGATCGTTGTTTTCGAAGATGGGTTGCATCTTCTTGGGGTCTGCGCATGACCGCCTGAGATTGCGTGCTCATCTATAGAGCACCTTCGCTGACTTCCGTTTCTGCGATCCGTTATCGCCCTTCGGCGAATGGGATAGAGAGTGCCCTCGTCTTACTCTGCATTTGCTCGTATAATGGCGCTGCAATTTCAGACCAATTCACCAAGACTATCCACACGGGCCTGGACCCATTCCGTCTGGCGCCGCAAACCCTCATTAAGCGACACTGTCGGTTCCCAGTGGAGCGCTTCCCTGGCCGCCTCAAACAGGCCTCCCGTCCTAAAGACGTCACCTGTGCTCTTACCCAAGCGGTCGACCTGGATCTCACGACCCATAATTTCGCCTAACATCGCAATAACGTCGTTCACTGAAACGCTCGAACCTCCTGCGATGTTGTAGACAGCTCCGAGTGGAACCTGCGCAGTTGCCGCGGCAATATTTGCGCGCACTATGTCATCTACAAAAGTAAAGTCTCGGATCTGCTTTCCTGTGCCGAAGACTTGAATTGCTCGGCCAGTGAGCGCTCTCGTTATGAATCGTGTGAAGGCCATATCCGGCCTTTGCTTGGGACCGAAGACAGTGAAGTACCGAAGCGAGACCGTCGGGACTCCAAAATTCACCGCATATAGACCCATTAGGTGTTCTGCTGCCAGCTTTGTCACCCCGTACGGGCTAAGCGGGCGCGGGGTATCAGATTCGACGGTGGGATAGCGCTCCGCATCGCCGTATACCGAAGACGACGACGCGTAGACGAAACGCTTCAAACCAGGAGCTCTTCGTGCAGCCTCAAGCAGCTTCTGCGAAGCGATGATGTTGTCACGAGTATATGCGTCGAAGCTGTCGCCCCACGAAGGTCGGACGCCCGGCTGTCCGGCCTGATGAAAAATCACATCCACACCCTCAAGCAGCTTATCGAGATTGGTTGTGACTAGGTCGTCTTCGATGACCTCTACCCCAGCGCGCCCGAGCGCCGCGATATTCTCCAGTTTGATCGAACGGGGGTAGTAATCAGTGAATCGATCAACGCCCACCACGCTGACGGAGGGGTAGGACGCGGTCAGGTGCTCCGCAAGCGTGCTCCCGATAAAGCCGGCAACCCCCGTTACTAGTACGCGTCTCATGTGATCACTTCCAGTCCGAACTTGCACCTTCGTTGCACTGCCCTGCGGCGTTATCTTCTCCACCAAGGCCGGAGCAAAGCGTTAGCGGCCCTTGCTGTGCGGACGGCGTCATCATTTATGCCCGGCGTTGCGGCGAGGGTGCTCGATCCCCAGGCCATTCCCGCCTCCCCCCCGAAGCCAATCAACCATAACTGAAGAAGTCGTGCGCAACGGCAGTAGCACCCTTGTCTCGACGAACTCTTCTCTGAGAACCGTATCTGAGAAGCTCTTGTGGTAGCAAAGTGGAGACAAGCGGGCCCACCCACTCGATCGGGTCGGAGCACGCCATGACCTGCCGTCGTACGGCCCGTCCTCGACGTCGCCTCGTCAGGCACCATCGACCAAGTACAGGCACCGGAGTTTTCGGATACAGGCACCGGAGTTTTCGGATCGGGTCGAGGTTGTCCGTCGCCGACAGCTCCATCCGGCTACTCGGAGCGGCCGCCTTCGGATTTTCGTCGAGGGAGATTCGACCTCCCTCTGTCCAGAGGGGTTCGGAGACAGCGACTATGGTGGCGACGTGGAGAGAAATGGGACGCTCTCGTGACGACACTTCCGAGCGTCTGCGCCCTGATAGTCACCTATGGCAACCGTGCCCATTTCTGTCGCCAGGTAGCTCAACGCCTAGCCCAGATCGGGGTGGGGCGAATCATCATCGTCGACAATGCGAGCGACCAACCTAGTCGCGATGCGTTAGAGGAGTTGCGATGCCTTCTGCCGCAGGTCGTATTGATCCGCAATGAGGAGAACCTTGGCTCGAGCGGTGGTTACAGGCGCGCGTTCGAGACGGCCCTCACCTCCGACGACGAGTACCTATTTCTTCTCGACGATGACAACCTTCCACAGACCGACTGTTTGACGCATCTCCTCAGCGCCTACCACTTACTCGAGGCCGATCATCCCGACGGTCTCCTGCTCTACGCCAACCGCGGCTCGACCCGCCCGACCGACAGGCTTGCTTTTCAGACTGGATTCATCAAAGCCTATCCACCAAATTCGTTCGTCACATTCGTGCTCTGGCGGCGGGGTTTGGCCCGCCTAAGTCGCGCCGAGTACGTTACAGGACGATACCTAGTCAATTTTCCCGTTGTTCGCGTTCACTTCGGCCCCTACGGCGGCATGTTCGGGCGTCGGAAGACGTTCGAATCAGCTGGTTCTCCAAGGAGCGACTTCTACCTTTATCTCGATGATCATGAATATGCGACCCGCATGGATCAGAAAGGAATTGCTCAGTTCTTAGTTGAAGCCGCGCGAATTGACGACCTGGAAGTATCACAAACGGGAACCTCGCTGCTCTCACGAGATCTCTCCCCAATGCGGCTCTATTATCAGATTCGGAACGGGAGCTATCTAAGTCAGACCTTCATCCGTTCGCGACGGGCGTATGCCTTTAACAAGTATTCCTTTTTCGTCTGGGAAATTGCGAAAGCTTGGCGAGCATGGATAACGGCCCCGAATGTCACCCTCCGACGTTGGCGAATCTTGCTGAAAGCTGTGCACGATGGCGAAGCTGGCAATCTCGGACGGAAGTATCCTGAGTAGTCTCCGCCAATTTGATCTGCAAAATCCGTGTTCTGCAGTCGGTTAAGGCCGCCGACTGCTCAATATCTTTTGTTCGATCCCGATTACCAATTGAGCACTTACCGTCAGGCGGGCACTACCCCGTTCACATAGTTCGCTAGTTGGCCATCTGCATCCGCAGCCAAGAATCCTGTGGACTCGAGCTTTGCCATGTCTAACACGCTGTTTCGGGGTCGAGGTGCGATTGGATCAACAGCAGCGGCGAAATAGTCCGTCGTACTTACGCCTGTGACTCGTTCGGGGTCGTGTCCGGCCAGTTCAAACACCCGCTTGGCTACATCTGTCAATGGACATCTGAAACTGCCCGTGGGCGGACATGAGAAGTGCCCGTAGGTGGCCAATAAGAACTGCCCAGTGGCG
>NZ_JBGGKT010000037.1:0-5223 GCF_041287115.1 Mycobacterium sp. pV006
CTACGATGCCCCACGGAGCGACCAACCACTGGTCGCAATCCAATAGATCGAGCCTCCAGTAGAACCAGGGCGGTTCACTTCGTGTGTGAGGGGGCAGCATCTGCGGGGCCTGTACAGGCCCCGTCCCGGGTACGCCTGAGCTCGGGTACATGCTCCAAGCCTAAAACCGGACACCGACGTCGGCGTGCACAAAAGCTGCCACGTCGTATGTCGGCAGTCATTGCGGCACTGCCGATTTAGTGCATCAGCGCTAGTCCCGGCGCCACGCGGCGCCCATAATGTCGGGATCATCGACGTCGGTCGCCGCCGCGGCGGCGCGGTGCAAATCGTCGACAGTCATGATGCGGGCGGGCGGGAGGTCGTTTTCATCGTCGTCCGGCCCGGACCAATCGGGGCTGGGCTGGTTCATCTGTTCGCGGATGGCGGCCACACGAGCTGCACGTTGCGGGTCTGCTAGCAGTCTGGCTAAGCGTGCGCTGCCACGATCTTGGGCGGTCATGAGTGAAATCATCCTCTGCGCCTCGGACGCTGCAATGTGACCCAGTGATCCTACTTTTGGTAGGACGATGGGTATGGAGAAAGACGAGGTGTCGGCTGGGCTCAACCGATCCGAATTCGTGGAGCAAGCATTGCGCCACGAGCATCTCTAGATCGCGCTGAAAAGCTACACAACGACACCCGCCGCCGCGCTGAACATCGACGACTACGCGCAGAAGATCTATCGGGCGAACCGGGCCTCCGGTCTATGACCGCTCCCGGCGACATCGCACCACGTCCGCGGCGTGACGGGTGGACCGGTGATCAATGAAACCAGGCTGGTTGGGTGTATCGGCGGTGCAGCCATTCGTCGATGACTTTGCGTCCGTACGTCTGTTGCGTGCGGATCATGGCTTGGGTGGCTTCTGCTCGTGCGGACGCTGAGGCGCGAAATTCGAGGCGCCGGGTGACGAGGGTTTCGGGGGCATGGTGTTCGCAGTTGGCGAAGTCGTGATTGCCCAGGTAGAGCGCAGGTTCTGAGCATTGTGACCCGTCGTCGTTGGTGGCCCGGCACCGTTGTTTCCGGTCGTAGTCATAGAAGGGCGGCGCAGCCACTGCCTCGGCTAATGCAGGGTTGGTCTGTTCCAGTCGTGTCGGTTCGGGGTTCATTTGGGTGGCTCCGCGCTTCACCGCTATGTAGTGCCTCGTGGTGATGTTCCAGGGCAATGTCTCGCTGGGCCGGCCATCGACGAGTTCGGCGCCTTGACAGATCAAGCTGGCTGCCTCTCTGGTTTGTCGGGCGCGGTGTTCGAGCATGTGCAGGTTGGATTCCAGAGTCCGCATGTCCAGGTCGATCTGGTTGGTGAGCGCCTGGATCACCAATCGGCACTCCACTAAGCGCAGGCACAGTTCGTCGAGAGCGTCAGCAGCTGTGAGCCCGTCGCGCGGCGTCGGTGAGGTCGATGCAGCCTGACCCGTCTGCAGGGCATTGGTTCTCGAATCGTCCATCCTGGTTTTGCCCGTCGCCCCTTACTTGTGGGTGGCCGTAGACCCGTTACCCGGCGGCTCGGAGATGGTGCTTGCAGTTGACCGGATGACGGTATGCGGTTGTCTCTGGATACGGTCGCACGGGAAGTATGCGCGCTGACTGTCTGCCGTGGCTGGAAGAATGGCAGTAGTTGGACGACCTTTGCTTGGCTGAGGCTCACTGATGAGGGGCTCGCCCTTTGGCCGGCCCGCTAGCTCGACTCTCTCAACGCACCGCTGCTTTGCCCAACGGTGGGAACGTCTCATTTCTAAAGATTCGAGGTCGATCAGTTCTTGTCTCATTGTCGGGAGCTGAGTTCGGTTCAACGGAATGAGCCTGGGTCATGTGTGGTGGGTGGTGTTGCCGCCGTGGCGTTTGGCTTCGAACATGGCGCGGTCGGCTTGGGTGATCGCGGTGTGCAGCACTTGGTGCGGATCTGCGTCGGGTGCGAGGAATTGGGCACGGTTCATGGTGGTCACGCCGACACTTGCGGTGATTTCGGGTTGATGACTCGATGTTGTGATGGATTGTCTGATCTGCTCTGCGATCAGCCCGGCCTGATCGGGTGGGGCGAGATCGATAATGACGAACTCCTCACCGCCTACCCGTGCGACGAGCGCTGTCGGACTGGTGGTTTCCCTGATGTGTTGGGCGCAGCGCACCAGCACCTTGTCACCGACAGCATGGCCGAAAGTGTCGTTGATCTGCTTGAACCGGTCGATGTCAACCACGATCACCACAACTGCGTCCTCGCGGGATGTGGCCTGGTTGAGCAGATCACCAATGTTGAGGTGGAGGCCGCGGCGGTTCAGCGCGCCGGTGAGCGGATCGGTGGATGATTCGATGGCATCCATGCGCAGGGTGTGGATGCCGAATTGCACTCCCAACGATGTGGACACCACCGGTACCACTGCCCCAAGGATCCCGACGACAGCCCAGCTGTCGCTGCCGAGGCCGTTGTGCGCGCCGGTGAGGGCGATGAAGCTCAGTGTGGTCAGCAGGATCAGAGCCGAATGCAGCGCCAACGCTTTAGGTCCGTCGAAGAACACCAGATACACCGAGATCAGGGCGAAGAAGTTCAGTGCGAACAACCCGGTGAGCCAGTGGGAATCGATCAGCGCCAGCATGGTGATGCCGATATCGGCGGAGGTGATGAACATCCGGGATCGCCGCAGCGAAGGCCACGGGCGGGTGCACCAGCTCAGCGCCCAGAACACGTTGAGCGCGGCAAACAGGACCACCACGATCTGCGACGGCGCACTGGAGGTGGGCAGCAGCATCGCCACGGAAACGACGGCGGTCAGCCCGATCCCGGCCCCGATCATCAGCGCTATCGCGCCCGCCATCGCCCGTTGGGCGAAAAACTGGACGTATCCGGTGTAGTCGATGGGCTGGTGCCACCATTGGGCCATCAGCCGACAAAACGTCAGCAGGCTTCGGCGATTGGTGCGCACCCCCCGCCCCCCCTTGGTGTGATGAGCGCCCCCCGTCCGAGGGGTCCGCAAGTACCAAACCGACCATTCCGGCTATCACAAGGAGCCTAACCCGCCTCGGCAATGGGGCATGTCACCAATTACATCCGGCATGCTCCGCAGCGGGATCGGCAAACTCCACCTCTATGGCGTAGCGTGCCGCACTTCGTCGGTGGCGTTGAGCCGAGCCAGGTGCCGTGCGAACCCCATCGGCCTCACATGTTGAATGTGCCCTCGGCCGACTCGTTGCGTTTGCCTGTGCGGGGTTGCCCGTGACTGTTGTCGTCGAGGAGGGCGGCTAGTTGTGCGGCCAGGGTGAGCGTGGCGGTGTCGAGGCCCTCGCAGATGTCTCGGTGAATGTCTGAGTGTGAGCGTCTCGCAAAAATGCTGCCCCACACCGCGGGAGCGGCGGCATCGGCGAGGTGCTCGCACGCGTAGCGCTCCACGCTTGCGGTGAGTTGGCCGTAACCGCAGCGCCGTAGGGCGGCGTTGATTTCGTCGCGCGCCCGGGCGTAGGTGTAGTGCGCGTAGATCTTGCCCGGGATCTGGTCGCCCCGGCAGTCGCCGAGATTCCAGCTGTCCGGGTCGTGCAACCCACGGGCGAGGCGGTGCGCGGTTGCGTAGCCGGCACCGACAACCACCGTGGTCGTCCAGGCAATGAGCCGGGCCCGCTCACGAGCACCGGGTCGTGGCGGCCCGATGGGAGACCGGTGTGGGCTGTGCGGGCTCGTCACTGGTGGCCTCCGCCCAGTGCTGCGCTCTCGACGCGCTCAGCGGTGTGGCTGTCGGCTGCCGCGCCGCCCAGGCGGCGTTGCAGGGCATCTCCTTCGATGTCGAGGTCGGGCAGCAGGCGATCCAGCCAGGCTGGGATCCACCAGGCTTTGTCGCCGAGGGCGGCCATGACAGCCGGCACCAGGGTCATGCGGACCAGGAAGGCATCGATGAGGATGCCGATGGCCAGGGTGAAGCCGACCTGGGCGATCATCGGTTCGGGGTTGAAGATGAACCCGGCGAAGACACTGGTCATGATGATCGCGGCCGCGGTCACGACTTTGCCGGCCATCCCGAAACCTTGTGTGACAGCGTGTGTTCCGTGGTGGCCGTGGGTGTGGGCTTCTTTCATCGACGAGACCAGGAAGACTTCGTAGTCCATGGCCAGGCCGTAGAGCACACCGGTGGCGATGATGGGCAGCAGACACAGCACTGGGGTGGTGGAATCCATACCAAGAAGCGGCTGCCCCCAGCCCCATTGGAACAGCGCGGTGGTCGCACCGAAGGCCGCACCGATGCTGAGCAGGAACCCCAGGGTGGCCTTCAGCGGGATCAGGATCGAACGGAACACCAGCAGCAGGATCACCAGGGACAGACCGACCACGATGGCCAGGTAGACCGGCAGTACGTCGGCGAGTTTGTCGGTCACGTCGATCCCCAGAGCGGTGAACCCGGTGACACCGATATCGGCCCCGGAGTGCGCGGCGATCATCGGGGCCTGCTCGCGTAGCGCGGTCACGATATCGGCGGTCGAGGTGTCGGTAGGCCCGGTCGCGGGGATGACGGAGAACAGCACAGTGTTTCCGTCCACGCCGGTTCCGGCGACCGATACTGCGGCGACCCCATCCACACGCTGGAGATCCTCGGCGATCACCCGGGTCGCCGTCGGCGGCAGTGGTGCGTCACCGCGATGGGTCGCCGTCACGACCAGCGGACCGTTGGAGCCGGGGCCGAACGCCTCGGCAACCACATCGAAGCTCTGCCGTTGCGCGGTGTCGGGGTGATAGCTCGCCCCTGAGGGCAGACCCAGATTCATATCCAGCGCGGGGACCGCGAGCAGACCGGCGATACCGACCGACGCGGCAATGGCGAGCAGTCGGTGCTTGGTCACGAATTGGGACCACCTATCGGCGACCCGGTGGGCTGAGCCGCTGGCCGCCGCTGTCGTCGCGGCCCGCGCGCGGGTTTTCGGTGAGCAGATGTTTTCCCCGACAAGCCCGAGCAGCGCGGGCAGCAGGGTGAGTGCGGCCAGGACCGCGATCCCGACGGTCGCCGCGGCTGCCAGCGCCATCGTGGTCAGGATCGTGATGTCAACGATGATCAAAGCCAGCAGCGCGATGATGACCGTGGCACCGGCAAAAAACACCGCACTACCGGCCGTTCCGACCGCTCGTGCGGCGGCTCTGTTGCAAAGATTGGCGGCAGTCAGAGGTAGGCTGTCGCTCTGCGCCGATCAGGCGGCTGCTGCGAAATGGT
>NZ_JBGGKT010000038.1:0-5199 GCF_041287115.1 Mycobacterium sp. pV006
CTTGAAATCCGTCATCGTTCCGTCCGTCCAATCTCCGCCAAGCATGCTCAAGCTTCACGATTTTTGCAACAGAGCCCGCTGATCCACACCGCGCTTCCCGAAGGCGCCCAGCCGGGCGCGCAGTGGGTGGAGGGTTCGGAGGGCAAGGTGCGCGCGGCGGCGGTGCTGATGCCGTTCGCCGGCATCTGCTTCCTGTGGTTCATCGGAGTGGTGCGCGACGGATTGGGCAGGTTCGAGGACAAGTTCTTCGCCTCGGTCTTCCTGGGCAGTGGGCTGCTGTTCCTCGCGATGATCTTCGTGTCGTCTGCCGTGGGGGTGGCGTTGGTGGCCAGCCGCGGCGCCGACTACGGAGCCGATGTGCACGTGTTCGGTCAGGCACTGCTGATCGCGCTGTCGAAGACCTACGCCCTGCGAATGGCAGCGGTGTTCATGATGTCGCTGGCCACCATCTGGCTCAAGACCGGCCTGGTGTCGCGGGGGCTGGTGATCTTCACCTACGTGGTGGCGCTGACGCTGTTGGTGGCCAGTGATGTGACGGTGTGGCTGACGCTGGCGTTCCCGGTCTGGGTGCTGATCGTCAGCGTGCTCGCGCTGAGCAAGGCCGGGCTGATCGACCTGCACCGCGACGGCGACTGATTCCCGCTGTCGGCGAGCAGGTTTGGGTGTCGTCCGCCTACGGATCGCCGGGGTCGATGACCCGTTCACCGGTGGTGCAGGTTGTTGGTGCGGGACTGGCCGCAGTCGAGGTGCGGGGGCGGAATCCATTCGGTGACGCCGTCTGTGGGGCGGTTTCTTGTGGTCCAGCCGGCGGTCTCGACCATGCGGTTGTTCGGACCGCACGCCAACGTCAGGTCGTTGATGTCGGTGCGGCCGCCGTCCTTCCAGTCGTGGTTGGCGTGATGCACCTGGGAACGGTACGCACTGGCGGTGCAGCCGGGCATGGTGCAGCCCCGGTGTTTGGCCAGCAGCATGAGTCGCTGCGCGAGGGTGGCGGTGCGGCGGGCCCGGCCCAGGTGCAGAGGTAAGCCCTTGCCGTCGAACAGCGCGAGCCAGGGCCTTGAGTGGGCGGCGAACTTCAGGACGTCGGCGATGGGCAGCAGCGTACCGCCGGCGGTCAGCCCGTGGCCGGTGCCCTTCTCCAGATCAGTCAGACTCACGGTGATCACGACATTCGCGGGCAGGCCGTTGATGGTGCCGGTCGGCTGCGTGGTGAGCATGCGTTTGCACAGCGCCAGTAGCGCATCGTGATTGCGCTTGCCGGCGGTGCGGGTGTCGTTGTGTATCTGTTGCTCGGTGGGTTCGCCGTCGAGGCAGGGGTGCTCGTCAGCGGGGTTGCACATCCCCGGGGCGGCGTTGCGCTCCATCAACGGCTCTAAGGTGGCCCACGCTTCCGGAGTCAGGAGTCCTTCGAAGGGGCGCATCCCGTCGGGGCGTTGCTTACCGACCCGGATGTAGGCCAGGGCTTGACGGTCCTCATCGGAGAGCTCCCCGTCCTGATTCAGCAGATACAGCATGTGCGCGGCGGCCTTGCGGAACGCCTCAGGCCCCAGCTCACAGGGGCGTGTCAGATGGTTTGTGTAGGAGCTGCATGAGCCAGATGGAGCACGATGATGTCCATGGTTGTTCGGCAGGACAGTCAGGCCGGTGACGGCGATAACGGCGAGGAAGTAGACCGGCTGGAGTCAGGCCGGCAGGCGTTCGAGGCGTTGAAGGCCTCGGGCGGTTTCGACGACGTACTAGCCAAGATCGACGCGGGTGAGCTGCAGCTGACTGGCGAAGGTGGCTTTCTGCAGGAGATGGTCAAGGCGGTCCTGGAGCGCGGCCTGCAGACGGAGCTGACCGGCCATCTCGGCTACGACAAGGGCGATCCCGCTGGGCGGGTACTTCCCAACGCCCGCAACGGTTTCAGCGCCAAGACAGTCTCCAGCGAGGTCGGCGACGTCACCCTGGCCATTCCACGTGACCGCGACGGCAGCTTCATTCCGATGCTGGTTCCGAAGGGCTCGCGGCGCATCGGTGGACTGGATTCGATGATCATCAGCCTCTATGCCGGCGGGATGACCGTCCGCGACATCGAGCACCATCTGGCCACCACGATCGGCACCGAGATCTCGCGGGAGACGATCAGCAAAATCACCGACGCGGTGCTCGAAGAGGTCCTGGAGTGGCAGCGCAGGCCCCTGGATCCGATGTACCCGATCGTCTACCTGGACGCTCTGGTGATCAAGATCCGCGACGGACATCAGGTCCGCAACAAGTCCGCTCACATCGCTGTCGGAGTCGATATGGACGGGATCCGCCACGTGCTGGGGATTTGGGTTCAGCCCACCGAGGGAGCGAAATTCTGGGCTGGAGTGTGCGCTGAGCTGGCCAATCGTGGCGTCAAAGACGTCCTCATCGCCTGTGTGGATGGGCTGACCGGCTTCGGCGACGCGATTGCCGCGACGTGGCCGCAGACCATCGTGCAAACCTGCACGGTGCATCTCCTTCGGTCGTCGATGCGTTTTGTTGCCTACGGCGATCGCAAACAGGTGGCCTCTGCGTTGCGCCTCATTTACACCGCGCCCACCATCGATGCCGCGGAAATCGCTCTGCACGAGTTCGCCGCGTCCGCTTGGGGGAAGAAGTACCCGACTACGGTTCGGGCCTGGGAGGCAGCCTGGGAACGCTTCATTCCGTTTCTGTCGTTCCCGCCGGCCGTCCGCAAAATTATCTACACCACCAACGCCATCGAGTCGCTGAACTATCAACTCCGCAAGATCATCAAGAATCGTGGTCATTTCCCGAATGATCAAGCGGCAGTGAAGCTTTTGTGGCTTGCGATCTGCGATATCGAAGACAAACGCTCCCGAGAACGCGTTCGTCACCGCGACCGAACGACGCCCCAGCGGTACAAGCAAAGTAACCGTCTCGTCGAAGGCGCCATCGTCACTGGGTGGAAGCACGCACTAGGCGCCCTGGTCCTGGCCTACCCAGACCGACTAGAGCCATACATCTACTAACCAACGTACTAACCAACGCGGCTCATACACAAAAGTCTTGACAAGCTCGCTCACAGGCATGCTGGGCCAACTGGGCCTCGACATTCTCCCGGGTCTGGAAGTCCACGAACCCGGGCAGCTCACGGAAGAACCACCGCAGATGCTTGATGTGCTCGGCGCCGATCAACCCCTGCGCCTGACCGCGGGCAAACCCCGGCATCGTGGGCGCCAGCGGTTCACCGGTCAGCGAGGTCCGCGGCCCGAACAGTGCCGCCTCGTCCAACCGCCGGTGCGCCTCCGAGGTGGAGATCCGCAACCGCTGCGACAACACCGCGGCGTAATTCTTGGCACCCAAGGCCACCGGTGAACTCTGAGACGTGATCCGCTGATACACCCGATGATCGAGCACCGGCTGCGCACGAGCGATAGCTTCACGACGCTGCTGCATATCCAACAACTCGGCATCGGTGAACGCGTCGATGGACAGCCGATTCATCTGCGCGGTCAGCTCTTCGATCTGGGCCAGGGCAGCCAGCATCGCCTCCCTGTCTGCGACTGCCGAGCTACCCATGTCTCGAACATACGTGCGACCACCGACAAGAAACCCAACGCTGTGGCGTCAGATACTGATGTGAAACAGGGGTTTTCACCCCCCGTCGACACTGCACTCACCGCGACCGCCACTCGCACTTCTTCGCGCTCAGTGCAGTGTCAACGATGGATCATTCGACGATGCGGAGCGCTCCAGAGGGGCAGAGCTGCACGGCTTTCCGCGCGTTGTCCTGCTCGGCTGGGGGCACGTCCTCGACCAGCAGTACCACGATGCCGTCGTCGTCCTGGTCGAAGACCGCCTCGCTGTTCATCACACAGACCCCGGCGCCGATGCAGACGTCGCGGTCGGCGCGCACCCTCACCAGGCCACCTGAAGCGACTGCAGCCCGTAGATGAAGTGGAAGGACCGGAACGCCACGTCGTCGAAGGGTTCGTCGAGGCGCAGGGTCGGGAAGCGTTGCAGCAGAGCCGGAAAAGCGATCTTCATCTCCATCCGGGCCAGCGGTGCGCCCAGGCAGTGATGGACACCGTGGCCGAACGCCAGATGTCCCATCGCGCCGCGGCGGACGTCGAATACCTCCGGGTTGTCGATGAAGCTCGGGTCGCGGTTGCCCGACGGTAGTGAGACGACCACCAGCTGGTGCGCGGGAATCTGCACCCCGGCGATCTCCACCTCGTTGGTGGTGATGCGGGGGATGCCCGAATGCACGATCGACAGCCAGCGCAGCAGCTCCTCCACCGCCGGACTCACCGCATCGGGGTCATCACGCACCAGGGCCAGCTGATCCGGGTGCTGCAGCAACGCCAGGGTGCCGAGGCCGAGCATGTTGGAGGTGGTCTCGTGACCGGCCACCAGTAGCAGGCTGCAGATGCCCACCAGCTCGTCGTCGGTGAGCTCGGATCCATGCTCGCGCACCAGCATTCCGAGCATGTCGTCACCGGGGGAGCGACGTGCGCCGGCCACCAGCGCCTGCATGTAGGCACGCCCGGCGCGCTGCAGCTCGAAGCGTTCCTCGATCGGGATCGACAGGTCGAGCTGGCGGCTGGTGCGGTGCTGGAAATCGTCGCGGTCGTCATACGGCACGCCCAGCAACTCGCAGATCACCAGTGACGGGATGGGCAATGCGATGTCGGTGACGAGATCACTTGGTGGACCGGCCTTTTCCATGGCGTCCAGATGCTGGGTCACGATCTCGGTGATCCGTGGCTCCAGGCGCTTCATCCGGCGGCCGGTGAACTCGCCGGTGAGCATGCGGCGCAACCGGGTGTGCCTGGGTGGGTCCAGGCCCAGCAGGTTGCCGGACTGGGCGGCGCGTTGTTCTTCCTCGGACACCTCGGGTGCCCCGGGTACGACGAACCCTGGCGGGCGCTCATTGGAGAACCGCTCCGGATCGGAGAGCACCGTCTTGATGTCGTCGTGGCGGGTCACCAGGTACACCGGCATGCCGAAAGCGTTGATGACGGTGCGCACCCCCTCGGTCTCGCGGATCTCGCCGAGGGTGGGGATGGGGTCGAAGTCGACACGCTGCATGTGCAGCGGAGGTGAGGCAGGTGCCTGGGTCATGGTGTCGACGGTACGCGCGAGGCGGCTCTGTTGCAAAAATCGTGAAGCTTGAGCATGCTTGGCGGAGATTGGACGGACGGAACGATGACGGATTTCAAGTGG
>NZ_JBGGKT010000039.1:0-4687 GCF_041287115.1 Mycobacterium sp. pV006
TGTCCGTTCTCATTGAATCTGGGGCACATTTACTAGTCTGACCTGCATTGCCCCAGATTGGATGAGAATTTCGATCGCGACGTTTCTCATTGAATCTGGGGCTACCCTGCTTCCGCGCCCGGCTGCGAGCGCAGCAGGGTAGCCGGAATGGTCTCCTGTCGATTCCGTTGGCTCGGGTACGTCTTCGGTATAACTACTGTGATCGTGTCTCTCGTGACACACGATCATGATTCTGTGGTGCGCTCGCTCGTGTTGGTAGTTCGGGTGCCGGCTGCGGCCTTTGAGCACCTTGGCCACCGCCCGTTTTAGATTGTCATAGCGGATACGGGCCGGGACATCACCAAAGTGGTTGAACGCCAACACATGCCGATGCAGGAGCGCCTCCTGGCCCTGAGTGGTGAAGTTGCTCCGAGCTAGAGGGCGAACGCTCCGCCTTTGATGAGGATGAGGGCCCCGATTGTGATCAGTGCAACGGGCAGAACGATGTGGCCCCAGCGTGAGAGTGCTTTGGCGATGATCGGGTGGGAGGCGAAATATCGGCCGGCCGCGCACCAGATGGCCACACCGATGAGGAACACGATGATGTAAACACCGATGGTGGCGATCGTTGAGACGGCGAAGATCGGAACGTACACGCCGATGTTGTCGCCGCCGTTGGCGAAGGTGATGACTGCGACCTGCCAGGTGCCAGGCGTCAACAGTGTTGCGGGATCATCGGTCGGCGCCGGTTGGGTGCGGCGATCCCGCCAGGCCAGCCATGCCGCCCGCAGCCCCAACACGATGGGCAGCAGCCCGAAGTACGGCAGTGCGGCTGGAGGAAGCAGCGTGGCACCCAGGAGTGCGCCGCCGACCGAAACTGCCAAGATGGCGGTGAAGCCGAGGTACTGACCGGCGGTCACTCGGATGGCTGCGCCACGATGACCGGGCGCCTGGCCGAACATCACCGCGAGGACCACGATGTCGTCGATATTGGTGATGGCGAAGGTGGCGATCGCCTGAACGAGTGTGGCTGGGCTCAGCACGGCCAATGCGACCAGCTTCGAGTGAAATCCCACCGCATCGGGTGAGCCTACTGCTCAGCAGGCCCCGCGCTCCCGCGCACCAACGACCTCCAGTGGGGCGGAAATTCATGACGACTGCCGGGGTCAACGGACTTGACGAAATACATGCCTCCGGTGCCACGGAGGTGGCTCCTAGAGGTATCGACATACGTCATCGGCGCTGCATGATTCCGGGTCGACGCTTTCGGCGCCCTGCCGCAGCCGGGCGATGGTCTCGCGCAGTGCCACCAGTGCGCTGATCTGCTCGTCGAGGTCGGTCAGTCGGATGTCGAGCAGGTCGCGCACGTGCGTGCACGGCGCGTGGCCGCTGTCACGGATGTCGAGGATCTGCCGAATCTGGGCGAGGCTGAACCCGGCGGCCTGTCCCCGTCGGATGAAGCCGACCCGGGCGATCGTGTCGGCGGCATAGTCGCGATACCCCGCCGGGGAACGTTCGGCGGGCGGGAGCAGGCCTTCGTCTTCGTAGTAGCGCAGCGTCGCGGTGGTGGCCCCGGTCGCCTCGGCGAGCTTCCCGATTCTCACGATGTCTCCTCAGAACACTTGACCTTCAAGCCTACTTGAAGGTCAAGGATGGGTGCATGAGTCAGGGATTGGACCTCGCGGTCATCGGTTCCGGCGGCGCGGCGATGGCCGCGGCGATCCGCGCTACCGCGCTCGGCAAGTCCGTCGTCATGATCGAGCGCGGCATCTTCGGTGGCACGTGTGTCAACACCGGCTGCGTGCCGTCAAAGGCCCTGATCGCAGCGGCCGAGGCCCGGCATACCGCAGCCGACACTGCCCGGTTCCCGGGGATCGCCACCACGGCCGGCCCGGTGGACATGGCGGCCCTGATCGCCGGCACGCACGATCTGGTGGAGTCGCTGCGCTCAGAGAAGTACCTCAACGTGGCCGAATCGTATGGCTGGCAGCGCATTCAGGGCCAAGCGCGGTTCGCCGGAACCCCGGACGCGCCCGTCATCGAGGTCGGCGATGCCACCATCGAGGCCGAGCACTACCTGATCGCCACCGGCGCGAACCCAGTCATCCCGCCCGCATTCGAGGGCGTCGCCTACCTGACCTCGACCACCGCGATGGAAGTCACCGAGGTCCCGGAGTCGCTGCTGGTGATCGGCGGCGGCTACGTCGCGTTGGAGCAGGCGCAACTGTTCGCCCGGCTCGGGTCAACGGTGACGGTGCTGGTCCGCTCCACGCTGGCATCGAAGGAAGAGCCGGAAGTCGGCATGGCGCTGCTGGAGGTGTTCGCCGACGACGGCATCCGGGTGGTGCGCCGCGCCACGGTGAGCGAGGTCGAGCAGGCCGACGATCAGGTCACGGTCACCGCGACCATCACCGGCGGAACGCAGCAGTTCCGTGCCGCGAAAGTCCTCGTCGCCACCGGCCGCCGTCCGAACACCGACGGCCTGAATCTCGAAGCGGTGCAGGTCAAAACCGGCGAGAACAACGAGGTCGTGGTGAGCGACGGGCTGCAGTCGTCGAACCCACGGATCTGGGCGGCCGGCGACGTGACCGGGCACCGCGAGTTCGTCTACGTCGCCGCCCATCACGGCGCGATGGTCGCCGACAACATCTTCACCGACGCCGGCCGCAGGGTCGACTACCGCCATCTGCCCCGCGTGACGTTCACCAGCCCCGCGGTCGGTGCGGCCGGGACGACCGAGGCCGAGCTCCTCGCCGCCGGGACACGGTGCGACTGCCGGGTGCTGCCGCTAAAACATGTGCCGCGTGCGGTGGTCAACCGAGACACCCGCGGTTTCATCAAACTCGTCGCCGACGCCGGCACCGGCCGCATCCACGGCATCACCGCCGTCGCCAAGGATGCTGGCGAGATCGCCGCCGCCGCGGTCTACATCCTCGACGCCGCGATGACCGTCGACCAGGTCGCCGGGTCCTGGGCCCCGTATCTGACCATGGCCGAAGGCATCAAAATCGCCGCCCAGTCCTTCAGCGCCGATATGTCCCGACTGTCCTGCTGCGCATCCTGACGCATGGCTCACTCGAAAGGTTCCTGATGCCCAATTTCCTTGACCGCCTGACCATTCCGGAAGAGTCCGGGCTCGACCCGACGATGCTGGTGCCGTTGCTGCGGCTGCTCGCCGCCGGCGAGCCGGTCACCGTGGAGGCGCTCGCCGCGGCCGTCGGCCTCCCGGTTGACGAGGTGACCCGGCGTCTGGCCGCGGTACCCGACACCGAATACGACGAGCAGGGCCGCATCGTCGGCCAGGGCCTGACCCTGCGCCCGACCCGCCACCGATTCACCGTGGCCGGCCAAGAGCTCTACACCTGGTGCGCCCTGGACACCCTCATCTTTCCCACCATCCTGGACCGGCCCGCCAGCATCGAATCCGAATCACCCGTCAGCGGGCACCCGATCAGGGTCTCGGTCGGCGAAAACGGTGTCACCAGCGTGCAGCCCGAGACCGCGGTGGTCTCGCTGGTCAACCCCGACGACCTCACCTCGATCCGGTCCTCATTCTGCAACCAGGTGCACTACTTCACCTGCGCGCAGGACGCCGCGCCGTGGCTCGCCGAGCACCCCGAAGGTCAGATCGTCAGCGTCGCTGAGGCCCACCAACTCGGCGCAGCCCTGACCACACAAATCCTTACCCAGCTCCATACCCCGCCAACTGCCCACCCCGGCTGCTGCAGCTGACCAGCCGCACCCAACCTGATGAGGAGAAATCAATGAATCAACGTCCACGAAGAAATCCCGTGCTGCTGGGTGCGGCAGCGGTGCTGGTGACGGCCCTGTGTTGCGCCGCGCCAGTCCTGATCGCCGGCGGCGCGCTCGCCGCCGTGTGTGGACTGCTCGAGAATCCATGGGTCATCGGGGCAGCCGTCGCGCTGCTGCTGGCGGCTGTGGTCGCCTTCGCCCGCCGCGGTCAACGCGGCGATCACTGCTGTCCCGCCGACAGCCATTCACCCGCGACGCACACGCTCGACGACCTGACGAAAGGAAGCATCGACAATGTCTGAAACGCGTTCGTTTACACCCCACAGGTGGGCGGGCGTTACGGCTGTGATGCTGGCAGCGGGCGCGCTGACCGCGTGCGGCCAATCGGCCACAACCAGCAATCCGACCTCACCGCCACACGCCAACGCCACAACCCAGGCGACGGCGGCGACACTGACCACGGTGGACGGCAAAACCGTCGAACTGCCCGCTGCCGCCCCGACCGCGATCCTGTTCTTCTCCTACGGGTGCGGCGAATGCGTCGGCGGCGGTAAATCCCTGGCCGCTGCTCGGGCGGCCGTGGAGAAAGCCGGAGGCAGCGCCAAGTTCCTAGCCGTCGACATCGTCCCCACCGAGAAACCCGCCGATGTTCGCCACTTCCTGGACCAGATCGGCGTGGTGATTGCGCACCCAAATCCTCGACACGTCATACGGGTCGTAGTGCACTTCCCACTGTCCGTTACGGGCATCGACCCCGGAATGCTGGCGCCGGTATGGGTTGAGCGCCTTGGCGTCATAGGTGCGATGGTTGATCCGGACCCCGTAACTGTTGATTGTGCGCCACTGCACGGGAAGCAATTCGATATAGTCGTCGGCGTCCAGTGGGACCGGTACATAGCCAGCCACCTCAACGAGGGCAGTGTATTTCTCGTTGGGAGACAACGCTTTCCCCGGC
>NZ_JBGGKT010000040.1:0-3017 GCF_041287115.1 Mycobacterium sp. pV006
CCCGCAGTGCTAACCGCCTGAACCATCACCACGAAGAATCACACGACGACGTCGTACACCACGTCCCTGGACTTGACCCGGGTGTTGTCGTAGAACCAACGGGCGTTGGCCGGATTGACGTTGAGGCATCCGTGGCTGACATTGGCGATGCCTTGGCTGCCCACCGACCACGGTGCAGAGTGCACGTAGATCCCGCTGTAGGACATCTGGGTCGCCCACTCCACCTCGGTGCGGTATCCGTCAGGAGAGTTGACCGGGACTCCGTAGGTGGACGAATCCATCACCAGAAACGAGTAACGATCTCCGATGATGTAGGCGCCGTTATCGGTCGGGGTCTTGGCTTTACCCATGGAGATGGGCATGGTCTTGACGATCTGACCATTGCGCCGCACAGTCATCGTTTTGGTGGCGTCATCGGCGGTGGCGATGACCTCGTCACCGATGGTGAACCGGGTAGTGACGTCATCCTGACCGAACAGCCCGTCACCGAAGTTGACGCCGTAGGCGTTGACCGCCACCTCTACTGTTGTTCCCGGTTTCCAGTATTCGGCTGGGCGCCAACGTACTTCGCGATTATTGAGCCAGTAGAAGGCTCCCTCGACCGGGGGGGTGGTGGTCACGTTGATCGCTTGCTGCGCCGCAATCCGGTCGGTGATGTTTTCATCGAAGCGGATCGCGATGGGTTGGCCCACGCCAACCGTCTCGCCGTCGTTGGGCAGGACGTAGGGCATCGTTAAGTTGTCGGGCGAGTGGGTTTCGAAGGTCGCTGTCGTAGTGGTCGCGCCGCCCAGTCCAAGGGCCTGGGCATGAAGGGTGTACTGCTTGTTGTAGCCCAGCGGCTCGGCAGACGACCAGGACACGCCATCGGGGCTGAGCTGTCCGTCGACGAGATCGCCGGCTTCGTTGGTCAACGAGACTTGGCCGAGAACGCCGTCACCGGCGGACACGGTAACAGGGGAGTCCACCGCGACACCGATCGCTCCGTCGGTCACCGACGCCTGCAATTTGGGCACTAGCAGGTCGGCGAACGGGGTGCCTTTATCAGTGATGACCTCGGGCTGGGGCGCGGCGGCCGGCGACGAGCTGCACGCGGCCGCGATCAGCAGCACCGCCATCGCCAGGACGGCCGTCCGCAGCCACTGCGCCGTCCTGCGAAACGGTGGGAGGCAAGTCGCCTGCGGCATCAGTGTGGTCTCCGTATCCGAATGTTGACATCGCTGATGAGCGGGCACTGCGTGCGCCGCGACAGCCGTTCGCGGGCGGCGGTGCACCGTTCACGGATATGGTTCAAGTGTGCTGATGCGTCATTTGGCTTTCTTAGTCCTTCGATGAAGATTCAGTAAAGACGCAGACTTGCGCACTGGTCTGCCCGACATGGCATCCGGCTAGCTCTGGCAGGCGCCGAACGGGCTGCCGATCCTTTGTTCGTCGATCGTCGGACCGTGGCGCGCAATAGGCCACGTAGAAGGCTATGGGTCTAGTACGCGTTCTGGGCTGATCGGGAACGCTTGAGGCAATCACGGTCCGGGAGCGCTAGACGCTGGTCCCTCTCAGCCCTGCTCCGGTGTCGGTCTCGTCGCGGTGGGGTCCTTCGTCGCGGTGGTGGACTTGAGGCTGCACCCTCCGGCGGGGGTGAAGGGGTGTATCAGCTGCCGCCCGTACGCGGTGGGGTAGTCGGGGTGTGCGGCCATGCCGAGCTGGGTGGAGTCGAATCGGCGGGTGGGGTTATAGGAGTAGGTGCGCATGAGGTGGTCCCAGACCAGGGTGAACAGCCCGAAGTTGACGTCGCCGATGCCGGCCCACTTGAGGTGATGGAAGCGGTGGCCTTCGTTGAGAGCCAAGACGTGCTTGGCGGGGCCCACGCGGTAGTCGGCGTTGGAGTGCTGCAGCAGCAGCTGGATCGCCACCGCGATTGCGAGCAGGGAGGCGACGTTGACGGGCAGACCGATCAGGATGAGCGGTGCCACACCAGCGGCCATCTCGACGGTTTGGTGCAGCGGGTGTTTCATCAGGCCGTTGAGGCCGTAGAAGCGGGTGATGCTGTGGTGCACGGCGTGGAAACGCCACAACACGCCGATCTTGTGGCTGGCCACATGGACCACGGTGATGCCGAGGTCGGCGATCATGATCGCGGCGAGGACCTGCAGCGGCAATGCCCAGGTGCGCGGCCACAGCTGCGGGGCCGGGACGACCGCAGCTAGTAGTGGAATGGCAGCCACGCTGGCCAGGATCAGCGTCTCGTTGACTGCGACGTGGATGCGGTCGCGCCTGCTGTCTGCCTGGTCATGATTCCATTCGGGGTCATACGGAATGACACGTTCGACCAGGAACGCGGTGGCAATCGCGACGGCCATCACGGCCAGCAGCCAGTATTTCGGGGCGCCGGCGGCGGTTAACGCCACACCGGCGCCGTTGAGGCCGAGCAGCATGACCGGCACGTAGCCGTATCGGGCCACCGCCTGTGCCGCGGTGATCGCCGTCAATGGCGGGGACTTCGTGCTCACCATCTGATCGTCGCGGCTACTGGCGTGGCAGAGCTTGAATGATCCGGCTACACGGCGGTGTCGAGGTCCCAGGACACGTGCCGGCTCAACGCCGAGGGCGCCAGCCCGAACATCTCCCGCGTGGTGCGGGTCAGATGGGCGCTGTCGGAAAACCCCGCATTATGTGCGGCGCCGGTCAGGTCATCGCCGGCGTGCGCGCAAATGATGGCGAGCCGCAGCCGTAACCACAGCACGTAGCGGCGCAGCGGAATGCCAACCTGTTCGGTGAACAGATGGGTCAATCGGCTCGCAGACACACCGACCTGGGCCGCGAGTTCGGTACCGCTGACTGGGCCTGCGGCCACAAGGTCGGGGAGCAGCCGCAACGCCTCGTCGACGGCGCGATGGCGGGTCGTTGCTTCGTCAGCTGCCATGGCGGGTGCGAGGTGTTCGATTGTCCGTTCTCATTGATTCTGGGGCATTCTCATTGAATCTGGGGTAAGTGCGTGTCTTTCTCATTGAATCTGGGGCACG
>NZ_JBGGKT010000041.1:0-2638 GCF_041287115.1 Mycobacterium sp. pV006
TGTCAATGGACATCTGAAACTGCCCGTGGGCGGACATGAGAAGTGCCCGTAGGTGGCCAATAAGAACTGCCCAGTGGCGGACACGAATCTGCCCATGAGTGGGGGTGTCCGCCACCGGCTGGATCGGTCAGGTCAGGGGGTGGACTCCTTTCCCGTGCAGGGCTTGGGCCAGGCGTACGGAGTCGCCGCTGGTTTGGCAGAGGTGCGCGTGGTGTAGCAGCCGGTCGACGGTGGCGGTGGCCAATGTCTTGGGCATGAGTTCGTCGAATCCGCTGGGATGAAGGTTCGACGAGATGGCCACCGAGCGACGCTCGTAAGCGGCCTCGACGATGCGGTAGAGCCCTTCGGCGGCATCGGCACCGACCGGGAGAAGCCCGACGTCGTCGATGACGACGAGTTCGGCGCGCACGATCTTGGCCACGGCCTTGCCCAGGGTGTCATCGGCGCGGTGAGCCCGCACCAGTACCCCGATTTGTTCGAGGGTGAACCAGGCCACCGGCATCCCGGCCTCGATCACTTTCTGGCCCAACGCTTCGAGGAAGAATGTCTTGCCGGTGCCGGCCGGGCCGCAGACCACCAGGTTCTCCCGGCGGTGAACCCATTCCAGGGTTTGCAGCGCTTGCTGGGTGGGCAGCGGGATCGAGGAGGCGTTCGGGTCCCAGGCGTCGAAGGTCTTCCCCGTCGGGAATCCGGCGGCTTTGCGCCGCGATGCGAGCATGGATCGGGCCCGGCCGGCAGCTTCTTCGCTCAGCAGCGCTTTGATCACCTCGGTGGGGTCCCAGCGTTGGGATCGGGCGGTGGCCAGCACGTCGGCGGCGATCGCTCGGGCGTGCGGCAACCGCAGGTTACGCATCAGCGTTTCGAGGTCGGCAGGCAACTGCGCTGCGGCGGCTGTGGTGGTGGTCATGCGGTGCCTCCGTCGCCAGTGCTGATGATGGTGCGGCCGAACAGGTTCCATCCGCTGGTGCCTTGTGCCAGGGAGGTGTCTTCGTCGGCGCCGCGGCGCGTGAGGTCGAGGCCTTTGGCGGCCAGGATGGAGTCGAGGTCGCCGGTGGCGAAGCGCCCGTGCACTGCGGCATGACCCAAAGCCCAGTCCACATCCGCGCGCCCGGCCAGAGCGGAGAGTTCCACGGCATGGGCCATTTTCTGCAGGATCCGTTCGGTGCCGATTGCGGCGGCTTCTTTGAGCCATACCGCCGCGCCGGGCCCGAGCGCCAGGAAGGTCTGCTCGCTGACGGTGCGGGCCCGCACCCGGTAGTCACCGGGCACCTTGTCGCGGTGGCCGGGGAAATGGGTGTCGTCGATCGCGGGGCTGCCGGGGGTGGCCCGGCGGTGCCGCGCCACTTCGATCGGTCCGCGGTCGTCGAGGGCGCAGATCACGATCTCGTCGGTGCCGTCGTGGTTGCGGATCCACACTGTCTGGCCCAATAGTGTTGCTGGCAGCGAGTATTGGCAGCGTTCGAAGGTGACCATGGGGGTGTTGTCGGGAACCCGGCGGGTCACCCCGAGTGCCGCGGTGTGGGGCAGGTCGGGTATCGCGTGCAGGGCAGGGCGTTCTGCGGTGAGCATCTCGGCCGGCCGTCGCCCGGTGGTGCGGTGGGTGCGTGCGTTGATCTCGGTGGTGAACCGTGCGCACGCGGCTTCGACGTCGGCGAAGCTGCCGTACTGGGGTAGCAGGTTGGTATCGGTGGGCACGATGTCGGCTTTGGCGAGTTTGACGGCGTTTTCCACCCCGCCCTTGGTGGCAGGGTCGGCGGGTTCACAGGTCAGCACCGTGATGCCGTAGTAGCGGCCGAAGGTGACCGCGGCGCGGTTACGGACCGGCACCCCGGCGATGTGCCCGGTGGTGACGGTTTTCTCGTTGTCGGTCAGCAGATACGTCGGGGCACCCCCGATGATGCGGAAGATGCGGTCCAGCCCGGCGAAGACGCTCGGCGCGGTGCGGTCCCGCAACGCCACCACGACGCGGTAGCGGCTCCAGGCCAGCCACGCCACCAGCAGCACGATCCTGCGGCCGGCGACCAAGGGCCCGTCGGCGAAGTCGTACTGCAGCCACAAGCCCGGTTCGGTGATCCACGGCCGGTGTACCCGCGTATTACCCAGGCGCCATTGAGCTTTGACCTCGGCAACCGCCCGGCGAGTGGTACGGTCAGTGCCGGCATAACCCAACGCCACCAGCTTCTCGTGGGCCTTGTCGCCGCGGATCTTGCCCTTCGAATCAGCCACCCAGCCCTCGAGCAGATCGCGCCAATCGTCAATCATCCGGGCCCGCCGCGTCGCCGGCGGCAGGCCGGCGTCGCGGTCCTCGACAGCCTTCTTCACCGTGTGGTGCGAGCACCCGCATAACTCGGCCGCCGCGCGATAGGACCCGGTCAGGTCATAGGCGTTCAGAATTTCCATGAGTTCTCCGTCAGACTTCAAGTAGGTCTCTCCTGCGTGTTGTCGATCTCGACTAGGCATCGACATCGAAACCGCAGGAGAGGCCGCCACAGCGCTGACGCGCCGGACGGCACAGCTAGGTCTGGGCAGATTCATGACCGCCAGCGGGCACTTTCGTGTCCGCCGATGGGCAGTACTTATTGGCCGCGGATGGGCATTTTCATGTCCGCCAGTGGGCAGCTTTTCATGTCCGTCGACA
>NZ_JBGGKT010000042.1:0-2245 GCF_041287115.1 Mycobacterium sp. pV006
TCACCGGATCCCGCAGGCCATCGTGGGGGCGGTTCTGCCACACCGCGATGATCCACTCGTCCAGCAGCGCCTGCAGCTCAATCATCGACCACACCGCGTCGTCCTCGGCGTTTTTCCCACGCCGCTCCACCGATGAACCGACGTAACCGGCCACGTACTGTGCGAACAGGGTGCCCACCGACTGCAATGTCCGCTCGATCTTCGGCTTATCGGTCGGGCAGTCGGGATGAGCCGGCTGCAGATTGATCCCCAATGTGCAGCACGCTTGCCGAAATGTTTGGGACAGATACGCTTTCCCGTGATCGCAGACGATCGTCTCGGGAGCGATCACCGGCCTGGCCGCAGCATCGGCCAGGCGCTGATCGACACTGGTCAGGCTGTGGTGCGGAAGTACCGACCGGGACATCCGCAGCGCATCGGCCCATCCCGGGCGCATCGGTTCGGGCGTCAATGCCCGCGCCAAGAGCAGTGACGCGTCCACTGCTTTGGTCGTCGGTCGCAGCACCGCGGCCGGGATGGACCGCGTAGCGTTGTCGACCATCGCAGTCAGCTCGACTCGGTCTACCATGCCGTCATCGAGCACTACCCGTACATCCAGAAGGGTTGAATCGATTTCCACCATCTCGCCGGGGCGCACCACGGTGATCGACCCGAATGGGCCATCGGGCTGCTTGGACAGCGATCGCCGCGTCCGTGCTGACCCGAACGTGTGCCGTCCTTCCGCGAGGCGCTTGACCAGCCGGTAGAAGGTGGGCTGCGACGGCATCGCAGGCGCGTCGTCGGCACCATAGGTGGCCACCAGCGTCTTGGCGACCCGCCGTTGCAGACGCTGCACCGTTCCCGTTGACAGGTCGGTCTCGCCCTCGATCGCATCCCGCACCGCGGCGACGACACGGTCGTCCACACGGCCGAATACCGCGCGCCGCCGATTATGGCGCCCGTCAACCACTCCCAGGAGCCCGTCCCGTTCGTAGGCAAATCGGCGACGCTGCAACGCATTCCGACTCACGTCGTGGCCGGCGGCACGCAGCTCGTCCAACTTGGCCAGCTCACGCTGCCGCAGAGATCGTTTCGCCGTGTCGAACTCTGGGCGGGGACGAATGCCCGCGGCCGTCCCAGGCGGGCGGCCGCTGAGGATCTCCACGATGTGGCGCTCCCACCACCGTGCTTGCTCGACGGCTGCCTCGGGAATGCCAGCCAGCATTTCCTCAGAACACAGTGGCGGTCGCGACCCCGACACCAATTCCAATGCCGGATCAACCATCAGCTGCGAGAGCGGCACCACAATCTGCTCGCCGACAGCGTCAACCAGTCGAGCTGATCCGCCCGACAGGGTTACGACGGTGAAAACACCTGCTGATAAACGGATTTCGTCTCCCTCTCGGACGACACCCGTTCGCACGTCAGGTCACCACCCGGTCCCGAGGCCAATCGCCGTGTCGTCGCCAAGTGCCGCTCCTTGCAGATCGGCAACTAAACGGCCGTGCCAGAGCAGATGAAACAGTACGGGCAGCACCACCAAAGGAGTCCCGACCGCGTGCACACCAGCCATCAACGGACGGACCCGAGCGAAGACCTCCGCCAGTTGATCAGCCAAACCGATCTTCAATACTCGCGGATGCCGATAACCCGACAACCAACGTAGATTCGCCCGCAGCACTGGATCGAGGGAACCGACACGCAGGTAATCCCAACCGACCATCGCGCACGTGGCGGCAGACCGATCGAACACGTCCCGATCAGCGTCAGAGATCCGGTCGTCCTCACGAACGTCGACTACGACGACAGATCCATCGCGGCGCCGCACGAAGTAGTCAGGAGCATGCCGCGTGCCGTCACGCCAATGAATCCAAAATGGTTGCGACAGAACACCAACAACATCCGGATCGGCATCCAACGCCATCAACTGGTCACGTTCTACCCAGGACTCGTGACCTACATGTGCGCCGGTTGTGGCGAACCACCACAGCCCGGGAAAGTTACGCTGACCTCGAAACGAGGGGAAATTCCGCACTGGTGAACAGTCCAACTCAAACCGGGTTGCAGCACATCGGTCCAGCGATTGCCGCGTGCATCCCTCGCGGGTGTTGAACTCCAAGTCCACTGCACTCGCTACACCTGGCCCAGCCGAAACAGCCGACGTCAGCACACATAAACGCTAAGCCTCGTGCCCCAGATTCAATGAGAAAGACACGCACTTACCCCAGATTCAATGAGAATGCCCCAGAATCAATGAGAACGGACA
>NZ_JBGGKT010000043.1:0-2193 GCF_041287115.1 Mycobacterium sp. pV006
GCCAGCTGACTGTTCCTTCGGCATACCTGCATCCTCGTTTCCAAGGTCAGGAGCCTCCAACTTTTCCAGGGCGGTTCAATCTCATCGATCACCGCAACGAACAACGGCTCCGACGTCGTGGGGGTGTGTAGGCGGGTGTGGCCGCGCAGACGATTCGCCCGGGCGTGCATCACCGTGACGAGCTGGCGTAGCAACTCCAGGGTGGTGTCGGTGGCGTCGTGGGTGAACACGGTGAACAGGGGTGCTCCGGCACCGAGTTCCATGCCGCCTTTGGGGTCGATGACACACAACCGGACCAGCCCGGTCTTCACCGCGGGGGCAATGCCGGCGATCAACGACCACAGCACTGAGCCTTTGCCTGCGCCGGTTGCCCCGGCGATCAGCACGTGGTGACCGAGCAGCGGCACCTGCCACCAATGTCGCGTTTCGGTGATCCCGACCCGCACCGACACCAGATCGACCGGGGTGGCCGGGGTTGGCATGGGCAGGGCGATCGGTTCAGCCAGCACGTCTGCGCGCATTAACGTGATGCGCAGTTCGCCGGGCGAGATGGCGGTGATGCTGATGCGGCCGGCGCGCCACGCGGCGGCCAGCGCGTCGGACTGTTTATGCCAATCTGCCACGGACTGGCCGGTGACGATCCGCACCACGAGCACATCGGTGGTTTTACCGATCGTCACCGTGCGCAGGGTGGGAGTGAGAGTGCGTCCGCCGAGGGTGGCGGTCAGGCCGTGCAAGGTGCAGGTCGATTCCCAGGTGCGGGTGTAGCGCGACCACGTGAGCCAGCGCCGCCGTACCGGTTCGGTCACCCAGGCGCGAAATGACCCCGGTTGGAGCCAGGCCCAGCCCGCATACCCGGCACTGCACACGATCGCGCAGATCAGGCCCACGCGTGGGCCGTGGCTGATAGCAAGGACGAGGCTGGCGATGATGGGCACGCTGATCGCCGGGAACAGCACCGCCCACCACAGCACATACCCGGATGCGGTGAACAGCGACATGACCAGTTCTCCGAACCAGTCGTCATCGCCTGATCCACTGTTGGTGGTGTTCTTCTTGTTCGATGTCATGAGAGATGCCCTCCGTGAGCGTGTGGTCAACAGCAATGCCCGGGGTGTCGGGGTGGCGGGGTGCGATGATCTGCTCACCGCACCCCACACCCGCTTGGGGGTTGTTACTTCTGCGGGCGTGTCTGCTCACTCGGCGCAGCACCACTGGCGGTGGCGGCGGTGAGGGCATCAGCACGGAACGCCACCCCGCTGCGATCACCTTGGGCCCACGGGATGGCCACCAGACCAACTACCGAAACAGGCTGCGTGACTGTCACTTTGGGGTCTCCTGCCACAGTGACAATGAGCACTTCGCCGCCGGAGTCATCCAGCGCGAGGACCTGGGTGGCGTACATCGGCATCCCGGTGGCGGTGTCGACTTTCGGGGCGCCGGTTTCGAAGTTCAGCCGTGGCTCAGGAGCGCGGGTGACGATAAAACGAGTCCCAGACGTATCGATTCTCAAACGCATTGTCCTACTGGTCCTTTCGTGAGCTGTTGACGCCGGTCCGGCGCTGGACTCAGTTCACGTGGACATCACGGACGTTGCGAGAGACATATGCCGACATTTCCGACACATCCACGGGCATTTCGGACACGGCCCGGACATACCCACGGACATCACACCGGCACTATCGCCGCCGGGTGGCGGCAGTCGCATGGCAAACTAGACACCACGCGCTGAGGGATGGATACGGACGACACGGGAAGATGTGCGCTGGCACGATGGACGAGCAGGACGGCACCGAGGCCGCCATCACTCCCAACGATCGCCTCGTGCAGCGGCTACACGCCAAAGGTCTGTCCTCGCAGCGGTTCGCCACCGCGGTGGGTGTCGATATCAAGTCGGTGCGACGCTGGCTGGCCGATAGCGACTACAGAATTCGCGAACACAACGCCCACAGAGCCAGCGAGGTGCTCGACTGCACCCCGCATGACCTGTGGCCCAACCAGTACCCACCCTCCACCGCGAGCGCAGTGGCAACAGCGTCTGCGGGTGGGCCGTTCACCGCGACCCTGTATGCCAGCCGCACCCAGCTACCCATCACCATGTGGCAGCAGCATTTGAGGAATTGTCAATACCTGTGGATCGGCGTGTTTCAGGCGACCTCCGTTCCGGCTTGCTGATCGCCGTCTGAGGGCGGT
>NZ_JBGGKT010000044.1:0-2067 GCF_041287115.1 Mycobacterium sp. pV006
TGGTGTGTCGCGGATTTTTTTGAGTCATTCCAGTCGTGATGTGCGTGCGGCGGTGGGGTTGAAGCGGTGGTTGGCGTTGCAGGATCCGCCGTTGGCGAATGAGATTTTTTTGGATGTGGATCCGGATACGGGGTTGCGGGCGGGTTCACGGTGGAAGGAGGCGTTGCGGCAGGCCAATGCGCGTTGTGAGGCGGTGATCTGTTTGTTGTCGCGGCATTGGGAGGCCTCTGATGAGTGTCGGGTGGAGTACCGGACCGCGGAGAACTTGAACAAGCAGATTTTCGTGGCGCGGTTGGAGCCCTCGACCGGGGATGGGTTGACCTCGGAGTGGCAGCGCTGCGATCTGTTCGGTGCCGGCGCGTTGACCGAGGTCGAGGTGGACGGTGGGGCGCCGGTGGTTTTTGCCACCGAGGGGTTGTACCGGTTGCGCGATGCCATCCGCGGGGCCGGTATCGGTGCCGAGTCGTTTGTCTGGCCGCCGCCGACTGATCCTGACCGCGCACCGTATCGGGGGTGGGAACCGTTGCAGCCCTGTGATGCCGCGGTGTTCTTCGGTCGCGACGCCCAATTGGTGCGGGCCCTGGACGCGGTGCGTGGGATGCGGCTCTCAGAGCTGAAGTCGTTGTTCGTGGTGCTGGGCCCCTCGGGCACCGGTAAGTCGTCGTTTCTGCGGGCCGGGTTGTTGCCGCGGTTGACCCGTGAAGACCGCCGCTTTGTGGTCTGCGACATCGTGCGCCCGGAACGCAACGCGTTGACCGGCCAGTCCGGGCTGGCCGCGGCCATCCACGCCGGCCGACGCCAATTCGGTTTGACCACACCGAATCTGGGGCAGATCAAAACCGCCTGCCAGAACGCCGAGGTGGCCACCATAGCCGGGTGGCTCGACCAGATCCGCGCTGCTGCGGCCGCACGGTTGATCGACCGCGGCGATCAGGCCGGCGTGGCCCCGACCTTGGTACTACCGGTCGATCAGGCCGAAGAACTGTTCACCGCCGAATCCGCCGCAACAGCGGAGACCTTCTTAGGCCTGATCGCCGGGCTGGTCAGCACTCTCAACACCACCCAAACAGCACTGATCGTGGCAGTCACCATCCGCACCGACCGCTACGAGGTCATGCAAACCCACCCCGCCCTGGCCGGCGTGGACACCCTGCTGTTCGACGAACTCAAACCCATGCCGCCCACCCAGTTCAAAGAGGTCATCGTCGGCCCGGCCATGCGCGCCACCGAAGCCGGCACCCCCCTGCGGGTGGCCCCCGACCTCGTCGAACGCCTCCTCGCCGACGCCGGCGCCGGCGCCGACACCCTGCCCATGCTGGCCCTGACCATGTCACGGCTCTACACCGACTACGGCCACGACGGCGAACTCTGCCTGCAGCACTACCAAGACATGGGCGGAATGGCCCATGTGGTGGCCACCGAAATCGACGAGATCCTGGCCACCGACCCCGACCAACGCCGCACCCAACTCGACGCCCTGCGCGCAGCATTCATCCCCTGGCTGGCCACCATCAACCCCGACAACGACCAACCACTACGCCGGGTGGCCCGCTACCACGACCTCCCCGAACCCAGCCGCCCCCTCATCGACGCCCTGGTCGCCAAACGACTCATGGTCAAAGACACCCGCGACGGCCAGATCGTCGTCGAAGTCGCCCTGGAAAGCCTGCTGCGCCAATGGGACGACCTCGCCGCCTGGCTGGCCGACCAACGCCACCAACTCAAAGCCGCCGACGACATCGAACGCGCCGCCACCGCCTGGACCCACCACCACCACGATCCCGCCTGGCTACTGGCCGGCACCCGCCTCACCGACGCCGAAACACTCGCCCACACACCAGGATTCCGCGAACGACTCAACACCGTCACCGACTACCTCGCCGCCAGCCGCCACGCCGAAAACCAACGCCACGCCGCCGAAGAACAACAACGCCAACGAGAACTCGACACCGCCCGCGAACGCGCCCACAACGCCCAAGAACGCCAAGCCACCGCCGAAGCCCACAGCGCCACCCTGCGCAAACGCTCACGCATCCTGCGCGCCGTACTGGCCGCCACCGCCCTCAT
>NZ_JBGGKT010000045.1:0-1842 GCF_041287115.1 Mycobacterium sp. pV006
AGTGCCGACACCACCATCCGACTCTGGGACACCACCACCGGACAACAAATCGGCCAACCACTGACCGGACACACCGACGAAATCAACCGCCTCGCCTTCAGTCCCGACGGCACCCGACTGGCCACCGCCAGCGCCGACACCACCATCCGCCTCTGGGACACCACCACCGGACAACAAATCGGCCAACCACTGACCGGACACACCGCTCCCGTATATGGGGTGGCCTTCAGCCCCGACGGCACCCAACTGGCCAGTGGCAGCCAGGACTCCACTGCGCGGGTGTGGGACGCCACCACCGGACAACCGATCGGCGCACCACTGACCGGACACACCGACACCGTCACCAGCATCGCCTACAGCCCCGACGGCACCCAACTGGCCACCGGTGGTCAGGACACCAGCGTTCTTCTCTGGGACGCACGAACTCAGGGGAGAATCGGCAGTTTCCTGTTCAGGCACAACGACGGGGTGGCCGGGATCGCGTTCAGCGCCGACGGTCGCCGCCTGGCCTCCGGTAGTGCCGACGCGACTGTTCAGCTGTGGGATGTCGATACCCAAGAGGCCATCGGCGAGTCCTTCACCGGTCACGAAAGTGTGGTCTACGACGTGGCTTTCACTCCCGACGGGCAACACCTGCTCTCGGGCAGCTTCGACGGTACCGTGCGGGTTTGGGACATCGAGTCCTCGGTGCCGTGGACCGGCCACGAAAAATATGTGACCGGTGTGGCGTTCAGTCCCGACGGCACCAAACTCGCCAGCAGCAGCGGCGACGGTACCATCCGACTCTGGGACCCCCACACCGGCCGAACACTGCGCGAACCCCTCACCGGCCACACCGGCGCAGTCACCAGCATCGCCTTCAACCCCGACGGCACCCAACTGGCCTCCGGCGGTGCCGATCACACCGTACGCATCTGGAACACCGACACCGGCCAACCCCTCGGCGCACCCCTGACCGGCCACACCGGCGCAGTCACCACCGTCACTTTCAACCCCGACGGCACCCGGCTGACGTCGGTCGGCGACGACGACTCGGTACGGACCTGGAACATCGCCGAGCGCCGACTCAACGCCGAACCGGTGCTCGGGGTCACGCGCGTCGCGCTGAGTCCGGACTCACATCGGCTGGCCTTCACCGAGAGCACCGGCAACACCATCTATGTTCTCGACCTTCAGTCCGGTGATCTCATCGGGGAGCCGCTGGAGGGGCACACCAGTGAGCTCCGGCAGCTGGTGTTCAGCCCCGACGGCACCCGACTGGCCACCGGCGGCCTGGATGCCAGTATCCGAATGTGGGAGGTCGAGACGGGCCGTCCCCTCGGCGAGCCCCTGATCGGGCACCGGGCCGCGGTCCTGGGCCTCGCGTTCAGTCCCGACGGACGTCACCTGGCCAGCAGCAGTTATGACGGCACCGTTCGGTTGTGGATGGCCGAGACAGGAGAGGCGTTCGGAGATCCCATCGGCCAGAACGGCGGTGGTGTGGTGGATTTGGCGTTCAGTCCCGACGGCGAGCACCTGGCCTTCGGTGGTTACGGACGATCGGTGCGTCAGGTGCCCGCGGTGGCCACCGAACCGGTGCTGTGCGACAAGCTCACCGCCAACATGAGCCACCAGCAATGGCGCGACTGGGTCTCCCCCGACATCGACTACCAGCAGACCTGCCCCGGCCTACCCGTGGCCCCCGATCCAGAGGTGGCGCGCTGATGAGTACGTTGCAACGCGGCGCAGCCGTTGTCGCCGGCACCGACAAGCACAGTGGGTGATGGTGTGTCGCGGATTTTTTTGAGTCATTCCAGTCGTGATGTGCGTGCGGCGGTGGGGTTGAAGCGGTGGTTGGCGTTG
>NZ_JBGGKT010000046.1:0-1730 GCF_041287115.1 Mycobacterium sp. pV006
CTTTCCCCGCCAGACGACATGTTTGTTGTTGCACCAAACCCCGGCCACTACAGCCACAGGGTTCCTCACGGCTCGGACAAGGCCTTGTGCCTCAGTCCTTTTCGTGGTGCTCCTTAGAAAGGAGGTGATCCAGCCGCACCTTCCGGTACGGCTACCTTGTTACGACTTCGTCCCAATCGCCGATCCCACCTTCGACGGCTCCCTCCCACAAGGGGTTAGGCCACCGGCTTCGGGTGTTACCGACTTTCATGACGTGACGGGCGGTGTGTACAAGGCCCGGGAACGTATTCACCGCAGCGTTGCTGATCTGCGATTACTAGCGACTCCGACTTCACGGGGTCGAGTTGCAGACCCCGATCCGAACTGAGACCGGCTTTGAAAGGATTCGCTCCACCTCACGGCATCGCAGCCCTTTGTACCGGCCATTGTAGCATGTGTGAAGCCCTGGACATAAGGGGCATGATGACTTGACGTCATCCCCACCTTCCTCCGAGTTGACCCCGGCAGTCTCTCACGAGTCCCCACCATAACGTGCTGGCAACATGAGACAAGGGTTGCGCTCGTTGCGGGACTTAACCCAACATCTCACGACACGAGCTGACGACAGCCATGCACCACCTGCACACAGGCCACAAGGGAAACCACATCTCTGCAGTCGTCCTGTGCATGTCAAACCCAGGTAAGGTTCTTCGCGTTGCATCGAATTAATCCACATGCTCCGCCGCTTGTGCGGGCCCCCGTCAATTCCTTTGAGTTTTAGCCTTGCGGCCGTACTCCCCAGGCGGGGTACTTAATGCGTTAGCTACGGCACGGATCCCAAGGAAGGAAACCCACACCTAGTACCCACCGTTTACGGCGTGGACTACCAGGGTATCTAATCCTGTTCGCTCCCCACGCTTTCGCTCCTCAGCGTCAGTTACTGCCCAGAGACCCGCCTTCGCCACCGGTGTTCCTCCTGATATCTGCGCATTCCACCGCTACACCAGGAATTCCAGTCTCCCCTGCAGTACTCCAGTCTGCCCGTATCGCCCGCACGCCCACAATTGAGTTGTGAGTTTTCACGGACAACGCGACAAACCACCTACGAGCTCTTTACGCCCAGTAATTCCGGACAACGCTCGGACCCTACGTATTACCGCGGCTGCTGGCACGTAGTTGGCCGGTCCTTCTTCTCCAGGTACCGTCACTTGCGCTTCGTCCCTGGCGAAAGGAGTTTACAACCCGAAGGCCGTCATCCCCCACGCGGCGTCGCTGCATCAGGCTTGCGCCCATTGTGCAATATTCCCCACTGCTGCCTCCCGTAGGAGTCTGGGCCGTATCTCAGTCCCAGTGTGGCCGGTCACCCTCTCAGGCCGGCTACCCGTCGTCGCCTTGGTAGGCCATCACCCCACCAACAAGCTGATAGGCCGCGGGCCCATCCCACACCGCAAAAGCTTTCCCCCACCAGGCCATGCGACCAGCAGGGTGTATTCGGTATTAGACCCAGTTTCCCAGGCTTATCCCAAAGTGCAGGGCAGATCACCCACGTGTTACTCACCCGTTCGCCACTCGAGTACCCCGAAGGGCCTTTCCGTTCGACTTGCATGTGTTAAGCACGCCGCCAGCGTTCGTCCTGAGCCAGGATCAAACTCTCCAAACAAAAACGTTCAGAACAAATTTGACCAAACAAAAGACACCAAAACTGGCATCAAAAAAACCACACCCCTAAACGGGAAAAAGAGGCGCGGCAA
>NZ_JBGGKT010000047.1:0-1488 GCF_041287115.1 Mycobacterium sp. pV006
GAGGAATTGTCAATACCTGTGGATCGGCGTGTTTCAGGCGACCTCCGTTCCGGCTTGCTGATCGCCGTCTGAGGGCGGTGTCGGTGGGGTGATTTCGGTGGGGCGTTCGAGCAGTTTGCCCTTGTGGAAGACCGCGCCGGCGCGGACCAGGGCGACCAGGTGTGGTGCGTTGACGGCACGCCAGCGGGCCGCGGCGGCGTCGATGAGCTTGTAGGCCATGGCCAGACCAGCCGCACGTGATCCCGGCCCCTTGGTGACCTTGGTTCTCAAACGTACTGTGGCAAAGGTGCTTTCGATCGGATTTGTCGTGCGTAGGTGGATCCAGTGCTCGGCGGGATAGTGGTAGAACTCCAGTAGGGTGTCCAGATCGTCGGTGATCTTGGCGACCGCCTTGGGGTACTTGGCCCCGAAGTCGACCGTGAAGGCCTTGACCGCGACCTGGGCCTTGTCGATATCCTCGGCGTTGTAGATCTCCTTGAGCGCCGACAACGCCGACGCGTGCGCTGATTTCGGCAGGGCGGCAAGCACATTGGCTTGCTTATGAAACCAGCACCGCTGTTCTTTGGTGGCCGGGAACACCTCGCGTACCGCT
Source organism: Mycobacterium sp. pV006 (assembly GCF_041287115.1). NCBI lineage: Bacteria > Bacillati > Actinomycetota > Actinomycetes > Mycobacteriales > Mycobacteriaceae > Mycobacterium > Mycobacterium sp. pV006. The sequence goes on from NZ_JBGGKT010000047.1 coordinate 593, forward strand.
TTCCAGAAGCCGAGTGCGCCATCGCCGACGGCGAGCACGGGTGCGGTCATGCCGCGTCGTTTACAGTCGCGCAGCAGATCAGCCCACGACTCGGTCGATTCCCGGTAGCCGTCGGTGATCGCCACGAGCTCTTTGCGGCCGTCCGCGCGCACGCCGAGCATCACCAGCAGACACAGCTTTTCCTGGTCCAGGCGGACCTTGAGGTGGATGCCGTCGACCCACAGGTAGACGTAATCGGTGCCCGACAGGTCCCGGGCGGCGAACGCGCGGGCCTCGTCCTGCCACTGGCTGGTCAGCCGGGTGATCGTGGTGGCCGAGAGCCCGGCACCCGAGCCCAGGAACTGCTCCAGAGCGGGGGTGAAGTCGCTGGTGGACAGCCCGTGCAGGTACAGCAGCGGCAGCACTTCGCTCATCTGCGGTGACTTGCGTGCCCAGGCCGGCAGGATCGCCGAGGAAAACCGTTTCCGCTCACCGGTGTCGGGGTCGACGCGTTTGTCGTTGACTCGCGGTGCTTTCACCTCAACTGCCCCGGCTGCCGTCAGCACCTCGCGGGCCTGGTGATAGCCGTTGCGGACCACCAGCCGATGCCCCTTCTCATCGAGCTGATCGGCGAACTGGGCCACGTAGGCGGCGACCTCAGCCTTCAACGCGGCGGCCAGCATCTGACGGGCGCCGTCGCGGACGATCTCGTCCAACAACGACCGACCAGCACCGCCAGTGCTTTCGTTGGCCTCGATGGCATCGTGAACTACGGTGAGCATGGGCGTACCTTCCCGAACCAGCGCGCCAACGCCGGCTCATGATCGGACCTTCGGATATTCAGATCATCCTCGGGAAGGTGCGCCCACTTTCACGCCCCCTCACCGAGGCTCATCCACAGGTTCTGATCATTGCTC
>NZ_JBGGKT010000048.1:0-1452 GCF_041287115.1 Mycobacterium sp. pV006
GGGCAGACTCAAGTGATCGTTGCGGCACCTGATGGTTAGGGGTGTTGTTTCGATGGGTTTTCGAGGGCGGGGCCAGCAAGCCCCGGAGGGGGTGCGTGAGGCGTTTTTCGACGCGGTAGATGCTGGGATGTCGTGGTCGGCGGCGGCCACGGTGGCCGGGGTGTATCGCGAGACCGGCGCTATGTGGGCCCGTGCGGCTGGGTATGAAGTCCAGACCAAGCATTTCGGGACCCGGTACTGCGCGGCGGCGCGGGAGGCGTTCTGGGCGGCGATGCACGGTGGGGCCTCGGTGACCCAGGCCGCTGTTGAGGCGGGCGTGTCGGAGCTCGCGGGCCGACGCTGGGTCAAACAGGCTGGTTACGTGCCTAGAACTGAAGGTCCCGTCGTCGGGCAAACCGAGGTCCTCGCCGTCGTTGATTTGAGCACTGGCCGTCGGCCGGCGTTGACGTTCACCGAACGTTGCCGTGTTGAAGAGTTGCTCGAGAATGGCTATTCGGTGGCGCGGGTGGCTGAGCTGATGCAGCGACACCGCGACACCATTGATCGGGAGATTGCTCGGGGACAGACCGCTTCGGGGTATCGAGCCCGCGTCGGTCAAGACGGGGCCGATGCCCGTCGGAAGCGTCCCCGACAGCGCAAGCTTGACCGCAATCCGGCGCTGCTGGGCGAGGTTCTGCAAGGCTTGCAACAGCGGCGCAGCCCGGAGCAGATCGCGGGTCGGCTGCGACTGGACTTTCCCGACGATGCGGAGATGTGGGTGTCCCACGAAACGATCTACCAGGCCTTTTACGTCCAGGCCCGCGGCGAGTTGGCTAAAGACCTCAAGTCGGCATTGCGGACCGGCAGGATCAAACGAAAGCCGCGAGGCCGCAACGAAATAGCTGAACGTCGACGGTTCAAAGAGGGCATGATCGGTATCGCCGAACGCCCCGCTGAGGCCGACGACCGCGCCGTGCCAGGCCATTGGGAAGGCGACTTGATCATGGGCGCGGGCAATGCCAGTGCGATCGGCACCCTGGTCGAACGCAGCACCGGCTTCGTCGTGCTGCTGCACCTGCCTGGCGATCACACCGCCGAGACCGTCGCCACAGCGATGACTGCCAAGATCGTCGAAATCCCTGAGATCCTGCGCCGCTCACTGACCTGGGATCAGGGCACCGAAATGGCCCGACACGCCGCGATCACCGAAGCCACCGGCCTGCCGATCTACTTCTGCGATCCGCACAGTCCCTGGCAACGCGCGACCAACGAAAACACCAACGGTCTGCTACGTCAGTACTTCCCCAAAGGGACTGATCTGTCATTTTGGGGACCAGGTTTCCTCGACCAAGTCGCCACCGAACTCAACGCACGACCCCGCAAACGACACGGCTTCCGCACACCCGCTGAAGAACTCGACCGACTACTCTCAGACCCGTCCGCATACGCCGCAGCCACCGCTTGAATCCGCCC
>NZ_JBGGKT010000049.1:0-1428 GCF_041287115.1 Mycobacterium sp. pV006
GGTTGCGTCCACCAAGGTGGTGTACGAGTCGGACCTGATCAGCGGTACCGGCGTGTCGCAGCCGAGTGATTGAAGGTCATCGCGTGATTCTTCGAGAGACCGACCAAAGTCACTCGAGCAAAGGAATCGACGCGATGACCACTGCCCACAATATCGACCTGCCTGCCGTGCTGGCCGAACGACTCACCACCGCCCATCCCGACGTGCTGCGCGAGCTGCTGGCCATGTTCATCCACACCTTGATGGGCGCCGAAGCTGATGCCCTGTGTGGGGCCGGCTACGGCGAGCGCAGCAGCGAGCGCACCAACTCGCGCAACGGGTATCGGCACCGCCAGTTCGACACCCGCGCCGGTTCGTTGGACCTGGCGATCCCGAAGTTGCGGCACGGTTCCTACTTCCCCGATTGGCTGTTGGAACGTCGAAAGCGCGCTGAACGGGCTCTGACCACCGTGGTGGCCACCTGCTATCTGCTCGGGGTGTCGACGCGGCGGATGGACAAACTGGTCGAGACGCTGGGCATCACGTCGCTATCGAAGTCCCAGGTCAGCGTGATGGCCAAGGAACTCGACGGCGCGGTCGAGGCGTTCCGCACCCGGCCGCTGGATGCCGGCCCTTACACGTTCGTGGCCGCCGACGCGCTGGTGCTCAAGGTCCGTGAAGGTGGGCGGGTGGTCAACGTGCACGCGCTGATCGCGGTCGGTGTGAACGCCGAGGGGCGCCGCGAGATCCTGGGCATCGATGTCACCACCGCCGAAGACGGGGCGGGCTGGCTGACGTTCTGGCGGTCACTGTCCGCTCGCGGCCTGTCCGGGGTACGGCTGGTCACCAGCGACGCTCACGCCGGGTTGGTGGCCGCGATCGGCGCGACGCTGCCTGGGGCGGCCTGGCAGCGCTGCAGAACGCACTACACGACGAACCTGATGGCCGTCACCCCGAAGTCGTCGTGGCCCTGGGTTCGCACGCTGTTGCACTCGGTGTTCGACCAGCCTGATGCTGAATCGGTTGCTGCTCAATATGATCGGATTACCGACGCGTTGGCCGACAAACTGCCCAAAGTCGCTGAGCACCTCGAAGCCGCCCGCGCGGACCTGCTGGCGTTCACCGCCTTCCCCAAACAGATCTGGCGCCAGATTTGGAGCAACAACCCGCAGGAGCGGCTCAACAAGGAAATCCGACGCCGCACCGACGTCGTCGGCATCTTCCCCGACCGCGACGCACTGATCCGCCTCGTCGGCGCGGTGCTCGCCGAACAACACGACGAATGGGCCGAATCCCGGCGCTACCTCGGCCTCGATGTGCTGAGCAAATCACGCGCCGTCAACGACACCCCAACCGAACAGGAGGACACCCCCGCAGTGCTAACCGCCTGAACCATCACCACGAAGAATCACACGACGACGTCGTACACCACGTCCCTGGACTTGACCC
>NZ_JBGGKT010000050.1:0-1408 GCF_041287115.1 Mycobacterium sp. pV006
CCGAAGGTCCGATCATGAGCCGGCGTTGGCGCGCTGGTTCGGGAAGGTACGCCCATGCTCACCGTAGTTCACGATGCCACCGAGGCCAATGAAAGCACCGGCGGTGCCGGTCAATCGTTGTTGGACGAGATTGTCCGTGATGGTGCCCGGCAGATGCTGGCTGCGGCGCTTAAAGCCGAGGTCGCCGCCTACGTGGCCCAGTTCGCCGACCAGCTCGATGAGGACGGCCATCGGTTGGTGGTCCGCAACGGCTACCACCAGCCGCGTGAGGTACTGACCGCGGCCGGCGCGGTGCAGGTGAAGGCGCCGCGGGTCAACGACCGCCGCGTGGACCCCGATACAGGTGTGCGGCAGCGGTTTTCCTCGGCGATCCTGCCGGCGTGGGCGCGTAAGTCTCCGCAGATGAGTGAGGTGTTGCCGCTGCTGTACCTGCATGGGCTGTCCAGCGGCGACTTCACTGCGGCGTTGGAGCAGTTCCTCGGCTCGGGTGCGGGGTTGTCGGCGTCGACGATTACCCGGCTGACCGCGCAGTGGCAGGACGAAGCCGCGGCGTTCGGGCGCCGTGATCTGTCCGGTACCGACTACGTCTACCTGTGGGTTGATGGCATCCACCTCAAGGTGCGCCTGGAGCAGACCAAGCTGTGCCTGCTGGTGATGATCGGCGTGCGTGCCGATGGCCGCAAGGAGCTGGTCGCGATCACCGACGGGTATCGGGAGTCCACCGAGTCGTGGGCCGACCTGCTGCGCGACTGCAGACGCCGCGGGATGGCTGCCCCGGTGTTGGCCGTGGGCGATGGCGCCCTCGGGTTCTGGAAGGCGGTCCGCGAGGTGTTCCCGGCGACCCGTGAGCAGCGGTGCTGGTTTCACAAGCAAGCTAACGTCCTTGCCGCACTGCCGAAGTCGGCGCATCCGTCGGCGTTGGCGGCGATCAAGGACATCTACAACGCCGAGGACATCGACAAGGCTCAGCTGGCGGTCAAGGCGTTCGAGGTCGACTTCGGCGCCAAGTACCCCAAGGCCGTCGCCAAGATCGTCGACGACCTCGACACCCTGCTTGAGTTCTACAAATACCCGGCCGAGCATTGGATTCACCTGCGCACGACCAATCCCATCGAAAGCACTTTCGCCACGGTGCGACTTCGGACCAAGGTCACCAAGGGCCCTGGGTCACGCGCGGCCGGGATTGCCATGGCCTACAAGCTGATCGACGCCGCACAAGCCCGCTGGCGGGCCGTCAACGCCCCGCACCTGGTCGCCCTGGTCCGCGCCGGCGCGGTCTTCCACAAAGGCAAACTGCTCGAACGGCCCACCGACATCACGCCACCGCAACCGCCTTCAAACGGTGACGAGCGCACCGGAACGGAGGTCGCCTGAAACACCCCAATCCACAGGTCTTGACAATTTCTCC
>NZ_JBGGKT010000051.1:0-1347 GCF_041287115.1 Mycobacterium sp. pV006
TGAACCGCCCTGGTTCTACTGGAGGCTCGATCTATTGGATTGCGACCAGTGGTTGGTCGCTCCGTGGGGCATCGTAGAACGCGGTCTCGAACTCGGTGGGTGGGACGTCGTCGAGGTAGCTGTGGAGGCGGGCGGTGTTGTGCCAGTACACCCAGCTCAGGGTGGCCAGCTCGACGTCGGCGACGGTCTTCCACGGCCCGGAGCGGGCCGGCCCGTAGATCAGCTCAGCTTTGTAGTAGCCGTTGACCGTCTCGGCCAGGGCGTTGTCGAAGCTATCCCCGACCGATCCGATCGAGGGCAGCGCACCGATCTCAGCGAGCCGTTCGCCGTAGCGCACCGAGGTGAACTGCGACCCGGCATCGCTGTGGCAGGTCAAGCCGGGCAACGTGGTTCCGCGTGACCACCGGGCCATCTCGAGTGCGTCGAGGACCATGGTGGTGCGCATGTTCGACGCCACCCGCCATCCCACGATCGTCCGGGAGAACGCATCGACGATGAAGCAGACGTAGGCCACCCCGGCCCAGGTCGGCACATACGTCAGATCCGTCACCCACAATTGGTTGGGCGCCGCCGCGGTGAAGCGGCGGTTGACCAGGTCAGGATGCCGTGGCGCGGCCGGGTCGGCGTTGGTGGTCTTGACGGGTTTGCCGCGCCGCACCCCGTGGATGTCGAGGCTGCGCATCAGGCGCGCGACCTGGTCACGGCCGATGTCGTGGCCGTCCCGACGTGCGGCTTTCCACAGCTTGCGGACCCCGTAGACGTGGTAGTTGTCCTCCCACAGCGTGCGCAGCACCGGTGCCAGCTCGGCGTCGCGGACGGCCCGCGCCGAGGGCGGCCGGGTCTTGGTGTTGTAGTAGGTGCTCGGGGCCATCGACACTCCCGCGCTGCGCAGGACGGTGCAGATGGGCTCGACCCCGAACTCAGCCCGGTTGGCGTCGATGAAGTCGACTATTTCTTGTGTTGGCGGTCGAGCTCCGCCCCGAAGAAACTCGCTGCTCGTTTCAGGATCTCGTTGGCGCGCTTAAGTTCTCGATTCTCCTGTTCGAGTTGCTTGAGCCGCGCCGATTCAGCAGTCGTCACCCCGGGCGCCACGCCCTCGTCGATGTCGGCCTGGCGCACCCAGGACCGCACCGACTCCACCCCGTAGCCGAGCTGGTTGGCCACCCGCGCCACCGTGCCCTGCGTCGTGCCCAGCTCGGCGCGCAAGGTCCGGACCATCCGGACCGCGGCGGCCTTCTCCTCCGGGCTATAACGACGCGTCGTGGGCTTGCCAGCTGACTGTTCCTTCGGCATACCTGCATCCTCGTTTCCAAGGTCAGGAGCCTCCAACTTTTCCAGGGCGGTTCA
>NZ_JBGGKT010000052.1:0-1276 GCF_041287115.1 Mycobacterium sp. pV006
CCTTGATGTCAAGTGGCTATGACAACGATTAGGCGGCTTGGCTAAGAAGTTGGGTCATGCGTTGGGCGGGTGTGTCCAGGTTCAGGGTGGGGCGGGGTCTGGTGTTGAGTTTGTCGGCGATGGTTTTGAGGTCCTCGGGGCTGTAGCCGGAGAGGTCGGTGCCTTTTTCGAACCAGAAGCGCAGCAGACGGTTGGTGTTCTCGTTGGTGCCGCGCTGCCATGGTGAGTGGGGATCGCAGAAGTAGACCGGTGCCTGCAGCTGCAGTGAGATGTCTTGCCAGCCGGCCATTTCGGTGCCACGGTCCCAGGTGATCGAGCGGCGCAGGTGAGCGGGCAGATCGGCCATGGCCTCGAGCATGGCCGCGGCCACGGTGTCTGCGGTGTGATCGCCAGGCAGGTGCAGCAGGATAGTGAACCGGGTATTGCGCTCGACCAGGGTCCCGATCGCGCTGCCACCGCGGGCACCGATGATCAGGTCTCCTTCCCAGTGTCCGGGCACGGCGCGGTCGTCAGCCTCGGGCGGGCGTTGGCTGATTGTCATCACGTGGGTCAGCGGGCCCCGGGGTGCGCTACGACCGCGCGGTTTGCGCTGGGCTCGTGCGGTGGATAAGCATTTGTGCAGATCAGCGCGCAACTGACCACGAGTCTGGACATACAGGCTCTTATAGATGGTTTCGTGGCTCACCCGTTTGAGCTTGTCATCGGCGAAGTCGCGGGCCAATACCTGCGCGATCAGCTTCGGGCTCCACCCGTCATCCATCCAGGTCTCCACAGCCGCGCACAGCTTGGGATCTTCGAGCTTGAAGGCTTTGGGTCGGCGGGCATTCTCGGTGGCGCGGGCGTGGGCCATCAAGGCGTGATACGTGCCGTCGGGCAGCCGGTTTCGCTGCACTTCGCGCCACACCACCGAACGGTCACGCTGCAGCTTCTCAGCGATCGCGGCGTAGCTCAGCCCAGACTGCAGGCCGCGGTCGATTTCGTAGCGTTCGGCGAAGCTGAGCCGGCGCCCGCGGCCCCCGGGTCGGGTCAGGTCTCCAGCATCAGCCAATCCGCCCCGGCCTTGGCCGCCTATCCGCAGTTTCATCCCGCCAGCATCGCGCCACCAAAACCACCCGGTTCGCCGAGACACGCCCACATGTACCGAAGCCTCGGTCGTGGTCGTCCCACAACACACCAGATCGAAAAACTTCCGCTTCACCGACAGCGGCACCGGCACTCCTGACGGCATAGCAACTCCCCAGATCAATGGATGTTGCACTCACCGTATGAATCCGCC
>NZ_JBGGKT010000053.1:0-1074 GCF_041287115.1 Mycobacterium sp. pV006
TGTTCTTCACGGGTAGGTTGTGAACGCGTAGGCGCTCGATTGGTGTCATTCCGCCGATGCCGGTGTGGGGTCGGTGGTGATTGTAGTGATGCAGCCAGTGCTGGTAGGTTCCGGCGCGTTCGGCCTCAGAGCGGTAGGTCTGCGCATAGGCCCATTCGGTGGTCAGGGTGCGGTTGAATCGCTCGACTTTGCCGTTGGTCTGTGGCCGGTAGGGCCGGGTCCTCTTGTGGGTGATGTCGGGGCCGAGCGCTTCAGCGAAATTCTTTGACCGGTAACAGGATCCATTGTCGGTCAACACTCGTTTGACGGTGATGCCGTGGTCGGCGAAGAACGCGTTGGCGCGTTTCCAGAATCCCGCGGCGGTTTCTTTGCGTTCGTCGGTGAGGTCCTCGGAGTAGGCCAGCCGGGAGTGGTCATCAACGGCGTGGTGCAAGAACGTGTATCCCATGCCGCAGCGGTTGCGCCGGCCGGCTTGGCGACCCAGCTTGCGATGGCCGCCCCCGTCGGGGATGCGGCCCAGTTTCTTGACGTCGACATGGACCAAGTCGCCGGGAGCCGGGTGCTCATAGCGGCGGGGTTTGGGCCGGCGTACCGGTAACCCGGTGTTTTGGTCCAGGTGCCGCAGCAATGGCATCCGGTAGCGGCGCAGCACCGCCTCAACGGTCGAGCGTGGCAGGTGCAGGTAAGCGGCGATGCGATGTGGGCCCCAGCGCCGGGTGAAGCGCAGGTTGACGATGCGCCGCTCACGTCGTTTCGGCAACCGCAACGGACTGCGATGCGGCCGGCTGGGCCGGTCTACCATCGCTGCTTCGCCACCGTCGCGATAACGGTCGGCCCATTTCTTGGCTGTGGCCACCGAACATTGGAACCGCTCAGCCGCGCGCCGCAAACTCCAGCCCTGATCAACAACCGCCTGCGCAAGCCGCAACCGCCCACGAGGAGTCAACGAAGCATTAGCGTGGACCATGAGGACCTCTCGGTAATCGGATGTGCGTGTTTGGTAACCACACCGATACCGGAGGTCCTCACCTACTTCCGCTCACCACGCCGTTCACAACCTGTCTGGGAGTTACA
>NZ_JBGGKT010000054.1:0-1061 GCF_041287115.1 Mycobacterium sp. pV006
CCTACAGGTTTACCCCAGTATTACCACTGACTGGTACGGCTACCTTCCTGCGTCACCCCATCGCTTGACTACTACCCACCTGGGTCCCGCGCAGCCCCACAACCCCATTGACCCGAAGGTCGCCGGTGGCTGCGGTTTTGGGCGGTTAGCAAGATGGATTCGTCAGGGGCGCCCACACACGGGTACGGGAATATCAACCCGTTGTCCATCGACTACGCCTGTCGGCCTCGCCTTAGGTCCCGACTCACCCTGGGCGGACTGGCCTGGCCCAGGAACCCTTGGTCTTCCGGCGGGCAAGGTTCTCACTTGCCTTATCGCTACTCATGCCTGCATTCTCACTCCCACACCCTCCACCACTCGATCACTCGGCGGCTTCACCGGATGCAGGACGCTCCCCTACCCAGCACACAAAGTGTGCTGCCGCGGCTTCGGCGGTGTGCTTGAGCCCCGCTACATTATCGGCGCACAATCACTTGACCAGTGAGCTATTACGCACTCTTTCAAGGGTGGCTGCTTCTAAGCCAACCTCCTGGTTGTCTTCGCGACTGCACATCCTTTTCCACTTAGCACACGCTTAGGGGCCTTAGCCGGCGATCTGGGCTGTTTCCCTCTCGACGCACGGAGCTTATCCCCCGCCGTCTCACTGCCGCATTACACCGTGTCGGCATTCGGAGTTTGGCTGACGTCAGTAACCTAGTAGGGCCCATCGGCCATCCAGTAGCTCTACCTCCGACACGAACACTGCGACGCTGCACCTAAATGCATTTCGGGGAGAACCAGCTATCACGGAGTTTGATTGGCCTTTCACCCCTACCCACAACTCATCCCCTCAGTCTTCAACCTAAGTGGGTTCGGGCCTCCACGCGGTCTTACCCGCGCTTCACCCTGGCCATGGGTAGATCACTCCGCTTCGGGTCCAGAACACACCACTACACCACACACTGTTGTGTGGATACGCCCTATTCAGACTCGCTTTCGCTACGGCTACCCCACCCGGGTTAACCTCGCGACATGTCCCTGACTCGCAGGCTCATTCTTCAAAAGGCACGCCATCACCCCAC
>NZ_JBGGKT010000055.1:0-1047 GCF_041287115.1 Mycobacterium sp. pV006
TGTTGACCGTCTCTCTGTGTGACGACCACGGCGGTGGTGTTCGGCATTGATCCTGACGATGATCGATGCCAGTAACGATGGTCATCTGCATCATCACGGTGCCCACGATCGGCTCGGCTACCGGTCGGCGCGTCGGTGTGGCGATCCGACCTCGCCGCGGTGAGGGTGGCTCGTATCGTCACGCTCGGTGACGGTGACCGACCCAAATCTGGTGGGGTCCAACACGAACTGGCCCCTATGCCTGCCAGTGGGTGATAAGTAACGCTGATGTGTCATGAACAACTGGCTCCGCGGTGATCGTCGCCCGCACCACCGAACTGGGCGAACACTTGCTCACCAACGGCGAGCTGCGCTGCCCACACTGCACCAACGGCCAGCTGAACCCCTGGGGATACGGTCGGGCGCGCACCGTGCGCGACCTTGCCGGCGCCACGGTGACGGTGCGGCCCCGTCGCACCCGATGTTCGTCGTGCTCAACGACGCACATCGTGCTGCCCGCCGCGCTGCAACCACGACACGCCGACACCACCGCGGTGATCGGAACAGCGTTGCTACACAAGGTAAAAGGACTCGGATACCGGCGTATCGCGACCGCCATCGACCGGCCGGTGTCCACGGTGCGCCGCTGGCTTCGCCGCCTACCGCCCACCCATCTGGAGCGCATCTACCGCGACGGGACACAATGGCTGCTGGCGCTGGACCCTGACACCTTCACCACGCTGCGCCGCACCGGCACCATGCTGCATTACACGTTGTCGATCCTGGCCGCAGCCGCGCACTGGGAGCGCCGCCGATACGGCGTCAGCGACGAGCCGTGGACCCTGATCGGCCTCTACACCCGCGGACGACTCCTGGCCCCACCCGGCTGACCCCTACCATCGGCCCCCGTCCACCCTCGGGGCGTCGTCGCCATGCCCGAGGGCCACCGTCACGATGACGACGACCGCGTCACCACGACGAACAACCCGTCACCATGCAGACCAACACCCGAAATCACGTCGTCATCGACAGTGACGGCATCATCTGCATCCTCAGCGACGGCCAACA
>NZ_JBGGKT010000056.1:0-929 GCF_041287115.1 Mycobacterium sp. pV006
AATTTGTGTTCGGCGGTGTCCTACTTTTCCGACCGTGTGGTCAGTATCATCGGCGCTGGCAGGCTTAGCTTCCGGGTTCGGGATGGGACCGGGCGTTTCCCTGCCGCTATGGACCGCCGTAACTCTATTCACTCGTTTCTGAGTGCAAAATTGTGTGTGTTTTGGTGGTGGGGTGTGGTCCGGTCAAACGACGGGTGTGTTTGATCGGGTGTGGATGTGTGGTTGCGAGGTTTTGTTGTTGTTGTAAGTTTTCGGCCGGTTAGTGCCAGTTCCCTGAACGCATTGCTGCGTGTGTAGGTCTGGTCTATCGATCCCGTGGTCTGCGGGGGGCCTTATCCCACTTAATGGGTGAGAAGCCTGGTCTTGGAAGAGGTTTCCCGCTTAGATGCTTTCAGCGGTTATCCTGTCCGAACGTGGCTATCCAGCGGTGCCCCTGGTGGGACAACTGGTGTACCAGAGGTTCGTCCGTCCCGGTCCTCTCGTACTAGGGACAGGTTTCCTCAAGCTTCTGACGCGCGCGGCGGATAGAGACCGAACTGTCTCACGACGTTCTAAACCCAGCTCGCGTGCCGCTTTAATGGGCGAACAGCCCAACCCTTGGGACCTGCTCCAGCCCCAGGATGCGACGAGCCGACATCGAGGTGCCAAACCATCCCGTCGATATGGACTCTTGGGGAAGATCAGCCTGTTATCCCCGGGGTACCTTTTATCCGTTGAGCGACACCCCTTCCACTCAGAGGTGCCGGATCACTAGTCCCGACTTTCGTCCCTGCTTGACATGTCCGTCTCGCAGTCAAGCTCCCTTGTGCACTTACACTCAACACCTGATTGCCGTCCAGGTTGAGGGAACCTTTGGGCGCCTCCGTTACATTTTAGGAGGCAACCGCCCCAGTTAAACTACCCGCCAGGCACTGTCCCTGAACCGGATA
>NZ_JBGGKT010000057.1:0-880 GCF_041287115.1 Mycobacterium sp. pV006
GGCTCTGTTGCAAAAATCGTGAAGCTTGAGCATGCTTGGCGGAGATTGGACGGACGGAACGATGACGGATTTCAAGTGGCGCCATTTCCAGGGTGATGTGATCCTGTGGGCGGTGCGCTGGTATTGTCGCTATCCGATCAGCTATCGCGACCTTGAGGAAATGCTGGCGGAACGCGGCATTTCGGTCGACCATACGACGATCTATCGCTGGGTCCAGTGCTACGCCCCGGAGATGGAGAAGCGGCTGCGCTGGTTCTGGCGGCGTGGCTTTGATCCGAGCTGGCGCCTGGATGAAACCTACGTCAAGGTGCGGGGCAAGTGGACCTACCTGTACCGGGCAGTCGACAAGCGGGGCGACACGATCGATTTCTACCTGTCGCCGACCCGCAGCGCCAAGGCAGCGAAGCGGTTCCTGGGCAAGGCCCTGCGAGGCCTGAAGCACTGGGAAAAGCCTGCCACGCTCAATACCGACAAAGCGCCGAGCTATGGTGCAGCGATCACCGAATTGAAGCGCGAAGGAAAGCTGGACCGGGAGACGGCCCACCGGCAGGTGAAGTATCTCAATAACGTGATCGAGGCCGATCACGGAAAGCTCAAGATACTGATCAAGCCGGTGCGCGGTTTCAAATCGATCCCCACGGCCTATGCCACGATCAAGGGATTCGAAGTCATGCGAGCCCTGCGCAAAGGACAGGCTCGCCCCTGGTGCCTGCAGCCCGGCATCAGGGGCGAGGTGCGCCTTGTGGAGAGAGCTTTTGGCATTGGGCCCTCGGCGCTGACGGAGGCCATGGGCATGCTCAACCACCATTTCGCAGCAGCCGCCTGATCGGCGCAGAGCGACAGCCTACCTCTGACTGCCGCCAATCTTTGCAACAGAGCC
>NZ_JBGGKT010000058.1:0-750 GCF_041287115.1 Mycobacterium sp. pV006
AGTCCCCACCGGAACACCCGGCGCACCCGGAGCAGGCGGCGTCACCACACCACCCTCAGTCCCCACCGGAACACCCGGCGCACCCGGAGCAGGCGGCGTCACCACACCACCCTCAGTCCCCACCGGAACACCCGGCACACCCGGAGCCGGCGGCGTGGCGATCTGGGCCTCGGTCGACACCGGCGCACCCGGGACGCCCGGAGCAGGCGGCGTGGCGATCTGGGCCTCGGTCGACACCGGCGCACCCGGGACGCCCGGAGCAGGCGGCGTGGCGATTTCCACCGACGAAGCACTCGGCGTACCCGGCACACCTGGCGCCGGCGGCGTCGCAATCTCCACCGACGAAGCACTCGGCGTACCCGGGACGCCCGGCGCAGGCGGCGTCGCAATCTCCACCGACGAAGCACTCGGCGTACCCGGCACACCCGGAGCAGGCGGCGTCACGATCTCGGCCTCGGTCGACACCGGCGCACCCGGTCCACCGGGGGCCGGGGGCGTGGCCACCTCGACAGAGGACTCTGTAGGTGTGCCGGGAGCCGGCGGGGCCGGCGGCGAGAACGTCTCGATGGTGCTCGACGCTGGTTCACCGGGCGCGGGAGGCGCCGGAGGTGAGAACGTCTCGATCGAGCCCTCTATCGGCGTGCCCGGAGCGGGCGGCGCAGGCGGGGTCGCACCACCAGCCGAACCCTCAACCGGCACACCAGGAGCCGGCGGCGCAGGCGGCGTCACACCACCAGCCGAACCCTCAAC
>NZ_JBGGKT010000059.1:0-661 GCF_041287115.1 Mycobacterium sp. pV006
TGGGTGACTCATTTTTTGGTTTTGTGTTGTAAGTGTTTAAGGGCGCATGGTGGATGCCTTGGCACTAGGAGCCGATGAAGGACGTGGGAGGCTGCGATATGCCTCGGGGAGCTGCCAACCGAGCGTGGATCCGAGGATGTCCGAATGGGGAAACCCGGCACGAGTGATGTCGTGTCACCAGGCATTGAATACATAGGTGTCTGGGGGGAACGCGGGGAAGTGAAACATCTCAGTACCCGTAGGAAGAGAAAACAACCGTGATTCCGTGAGTAGTGGCGAGCGAAAGCGGAGGATGGCTAAACCGTGTGCATGTGATACCCGGCGGGGGTTGTGTGTGCGGTGTTGTGGGGCGTTTCTTTCTCAGGTCCGCCGGCCTGGGCAGGAGTGAGAAACCGTTGGGTTAGTTGAAGTGGTCTGGGATGGCCTGCCGGAGAGGGTGAGAGCCCCGTGGACGAAAACTCAGCGGCTCCTGAGAAGTGTTTTCCCCGAGTAGCAGCGGGCCCGTGGAATCTGCTGTGAATCTGCCGGGACCACCCGGTAAGCCTGAATACTTCCTAGTGACCGATAGCGGATTAGTACCGTGAGGGAATGGTGAAAAGTACCCCGGGAGGGGAGTGAAAGAGTACCTGAAACCGTGCGCTTACAATCCGTCAGAGCCCTC
>NZ_JBGGKT010000060.1:0-492 GCF_041287115.1 Mycobacterium sp. pV006
TGAAGTTGAGGCCGGGGGCGTAGGTGTAGTTGCCGGCTTCATCGATGGTGTAGCTGCCGCCGTTGGTGGTGGTGCCACTGACGACCGGGGTGACAGTCAGGATCTCGTCGGTGCCGTCGACGTTCTGGTCGCGATCGTTGGTCAAGACATTGCCGATTATCTGTCCGCCGTCTTCGTCGACGGAGTTTGTGTCGTCGATGGCGGTGACGGGGTCGTTCACGGCGGCGATCGAGATGGTCACGGTGCCGGTCGAGGAAGTGGTTCCGTCGGAGACGATGTAGGTGAAGGTGTCTTCACCGTTGAAGTTTTCTGCCGGGGTGTAGGTGTAGTTGCCCTCGGCGTCAAGGGAATACGTTCCACCGTTGGTGGTGGTGCCACTCGCGACCGGGGTGACGGTCAGAACCTCGTCGGTGCCGTCGACATTCTGCTCACGATCGTTGTCGAGGACGTTGCCGGTCACCGGGGCGTCGTCTTCGGTGCCGGTGTTGGTGT
>NZ_JBGGKT010000061.1:0-478 GCF_041287115.1 Mycobacterium sp. pV006
ACGGTTCGAGGTTAGAGGCCCAATACGATCAGAGTGGTATTTCAACAACGACTCCACCAAAACTGGCGTCTTGGCTTCACAGTCTCCCACCTATCCTACACAAACCGTATCGAGCACCAATACCAAGTTGTAGTGAAGGTCCCGGGGTCTTTTCGTCCTGCCGCGCGTAACGAGCATCTTTACTCGTAATGCAATTTCGCCGAGTCTATGGTTGAGACAGTTGAGAAGTCGTTACGCCATTCGTGCAGGTCGGAACTTACCCGACAAGGAATTTCGCTACCTTAGGATGGTTATAGTTACCACCGCCGTTTACTGGGGCTTAAATTCTCCGCTTCACCCCAAGGGGTTAACGGGTCCTCTTAACCTTCCAGCACCGGGCAGGCGTCAGTCCGTATACATCGTCTTGCGACTTCGCACGGACCTGTGTTTTTAGTAAACAGTCGCTTCTCACTGGTTTGTGCCACCCCCTCCCGCTGCC
>NZ_JBGGKT010000062.1:0-433 GCF_041287115.1 Mycobacterium sp. pV006
TGTCCGAGCCGTGAGGAACCCTGTGGCTGTAGTGGCCGGGGTTTGGTGCAACAACAAACATGTCGTCTGGCGGGGAAAGGCTGGACGCGAAAAGACTTCACCGGACACACTATTGGGCTTTGAGACAACAGGCCCGTTGTTCCCTGGCCACTGCGTGTGGTGGGAGGCGTGTTGTTGCCCTGCTTTGGTGGTGGGGTGTGGTGTTTGATTTGTGGATAGTGGTTGCGAGCATCGAGATGGTGGCTTGTATGAGGGCCTGCCTTCCTTGTGGGGGTGGGTTTTCTTGTGCGGGTTGTCATTTCATGTAATGCAAATTTTTGTTGATACCCGCATGTGCCCTTTTTTGGGTGGGTGTGGGTGACTCATTTTTTGGTTTTGTGTTGTAAGTGTTTAAGGGCGCATGGTGGATGCCTTGGCACTAGGAGCCGATGAA
>NZ_JBGGKT010000063.1:0-410 GCF_041287115.1 Mycobacterium sp. pV006
CGTCTTGCGACTTCGCACGGACCTGTGTTTTTAGTAAACAGTCGCTTCTCACTGGTTTGTGCCACCCCCTCCCGCTGCCGGCCGCAAGAGCCTTGACGGTATGGGGGTCCCCCTTCTCCCGAAGTTACGGGGGCATTTTGCCGAGTTCCTTAACCATAGTTCACTCGTACGCCTCGGTATTCTCTACCTGACCACCTGTGTTGGTTTGGGGTACGGGCCGTGTGTGTGCTCGCTAGAGGCTTTTCTCGACAGCATAGGATCACCGAATTCGCCTCAATCGGCTATGCATCACCTCTCAGACATGCAAGTGACGGATTTGCCTATCACTCGTCCTACAGGTTTACCCCAGTATTACCACTGACTGGTACGGCTACCTTCCTGCGTCACCCCATCGCTTGACTACTACCCAC
>NZ_JBGGKT010000064.1:0-399 GCF_041287115.1 Mycobacterium sp. pV006
TGACGGGGCGGCTGCGGCGGGGGCGGCCAGGCCCAGGATCGCGGCCGACAGGCCCGCGGCGGCGGTAGCGGCGATGGTGATGGTCTTCATTGCTCTGATTCCCTCGGTGCGGGTCGGAGCCGTGGAGCGGATCACGCGGTTTCGACGTCTGGTTGATCGTGGCGATCTGCCTGATGAAACCGGGTTGTCGCGGGTTTCATTTCCGGTGGCAGAAATTGATCGCCCCGTGACCGGATCTGATCGTCACCGCGTCGAATTGGTGCGCCGACGTGTCACACCCCACTGGCATAATCGAACACATGTTCGACAGCGTTCCGTCGGTGGCGGAGATCAACGCGGCCAGCGCGGCCGGGTTGATCGACGCCGCCCGGATCTGCTCGCGCGCGGAGAACATCGCCG
>NZ_JBGGKT010000065.1:0-315 GCF_041287115.1 Mycobacterium sp. pV006
GCCACTGGGCAGTTCTTATTGGCCACCTACGGGCACTTCTCATGTCCGCCCACGGGCAGTTTCAGATGTCCATTGACACTTGGACTCATTGGCCTGGCACGACCCTGGCCTGGCCGCCGAATGGAGTTCGGCGAATCCCGTCACCGCGTGGCAAGTACGCCCGACCGCCTCAACGGCGTTCGTTCCGCAATGGGAGTGCTCGATAAACTCCGAGCACATCTGGACCGCGCCGCTGGTGTTGACCGTCTCTCTGTGTGACGACCACGGCGGTGGTGTTCGGCATTGATCCTGACGATGATCGATGCCAGTAACGAT
>NZ_JBGGKT010000066.1:0-315 GCF_041287115.1 Mycobacterium sp. pV006
ACCTCACCCCCACCCCCACCAACGACAGCGCCCTCTACAGCGCCACCATCAAAAAAACCACCACCACCAAAATCATCGACCTGCCCGACTATCTCACCGCGGTGGCGTTCCGCCCGGACCGACAGGTCGTCGCCGCTGCAACGGTCAATGACGTTGTCCAGTTGTGGGATGTCGCGACAGGTCGGTCCATCGGAGAACCGCTGACCGGGCACACCGACAAGGTCGCCGGCATCGCCTTCAGTCCCGACGGCACCCGGCTGGCCACCGCCAGTGCCGACACCACCATCCGACTCTGGGACACCACCACCGGACAAC
>NZ_JBGGKT010000067.1:0-241 GCF_041287115.1 Mycobacterium sp. pV006
TTCATCGGCTCCTAGTGCCAAGGCATCCACCATGCGCCCTTAAACACTTACAACACAAAACCAAAAAATGAGTCACCCAAAACCTTCCCACAAGGGAAAAGCCTTGGGCATCAACAAATTTGCATTACATGAAGACCCGACACACAAACATGCGCCACGTCTTCGATGCTCGCAACCACTATCCACAAATCAAACACCACACCCCACCACCAAAGCAGGGCAACAACACGCCTCCCACCAC
>NZ_JBGGKT010000068.1:0-210 GCF_041287115.1 Mycobacterium sp. pV006
GGCGGTCGCGCAGTGCGACGGCCCGGTCGGTTTGGGCCAGCGCCAACCCTTGGGTCACCCCGAGCGCGGCGGCCAGTTCAGCGGCCACCGCCCGATCGGGGTCGAGGAACCAGTTCTCCCGGTCGCGCGCTGACGGCAACTGGGTGCGGCGGTCGAACAACTCGGCCAGTACCGCCAGCTTGCGGTAGGCGGCGATGTTCTCCGCGCGCG